>PMOV01000159.1 GCA_003161195.1 Acidobacteriota bacterium
GCATAATAGATTTGTAGTATTGTTCGCAGGTGCTGCTTCGCCTGTAAAGTAACGAACACAGCGAGTGGGTTCACCCATTCCGTCGCGTGTCTCCAAAAAAAATCAAAGCGCGCGTCTAGAGCCGCGCGGCAAAAAAGGAAATCATGACCTGGATCAAAACCGTCAGCATGGACGACGACCCTCTCGTCGCCCAAGCCATGCTCAAGCAGCGCGCGCTCTACCCCGTCGAATATTCCACGCCCGTTCCCGCTGTCGACCGCGGCGCCGAAGCCAGCATCACCGCCTCGCACTCACTCATTCCAGACGCGCTCTTCCACGCTTTCGCCACCTTCGGTGCGCTCCTCTCGCCAGACCTGCCGCTGCGCCGCGATCAGCACGAAATGATTGCTACCATGGTCTCGGTCACCAATCGTTGCCATTATTGAATCGAATCCCACGCAGAGTTTCTGCGTCGCGTCACGTTGAATCAGGAAATGGTCCTGGCCCTGCGCCAGGANNGGCTTCGACGATCGCGGGATCCTGCAAATCACCCTGATCGCCAGCTGGTTCAACTACATCAACCGCGTAGCCGACGCCCTAGGTGTAGGCCGCGAGGAACTTGGCGTAGGCCGCGACGACCTCCCTGCTCCCACAACCTAACCCCCCGCCCTGTCCTTAATTTTTTTTTCGGTGACGGGGATTTTTGGGTGTACGTATGGGTATTTCATATCGTTATCAAACTAAAGGGGTTGTATGGGGAGCAATTTGTATCGTTATCATTCTACTTGGGTTAGAAATTGAGTTCATTTCAATGCTGGCATGTTTATCAGTCTTAAGGGGTTAAGTGTACGGTGGGGGTGGGACGATCTTGTAGGGTGTGTCGAATGAGTGGGTTACGGGGTGAGTTGGTGAGTGGAGCAAAATTGGATGTTGGCGTCGGTGGCTTGCTGCTGCCCCTGTTATCGGGTGGTGGGGCATCGAAGTTGTGGCGCGCGTCAGTTAGGCAGGAGGCACACAGACCGGAATGCCAATGCTACGGAGGGCGGATTCGCGACGTTGGCGGCTGCCGTATAGGGAATGATTTTGCTGGGTGCGGTGAGACACAGGCTCACAGACTGAAGTCTGTGCTACCGAATCTGTCTCTCGGAAAAGTGTTGCGATGGGCCCCGCTGCAAAGTATTTAAACTGGGGATTAGGTTTTAGGTTTTGGAATTTAAGGGGGGACGAATGCGCGGAAAATTTGGGACGTTGGTGGTTTTGGGGGTTGGGTTGATGGTGGCGGGGATTGCGGGGTGTCAGCAGGCGCCTGCGCCAGCGCCGNNAAGCCGCATCAGGAGTATACGGCGCGGCCTCCGCAAGAGCAGCACGACTATTGGGATTGGCGGAAGAGCCATCCGGACTAGGAAGCAACGTTCAGGAACAGCAAGGGCGATGGCACTCGAAAGTAGGGACTTGAGTTGCGGCGGAAAGAACCCGCCGGCAGGATGCCGGCGCTACCAAGAAGGCTGACGATTCTCAGGACGGACGCGCTGGGGAGGCGGGCGAATCGTGGTGTGGGCGTGTGATAAACTTGTTGGTACGGCGATATGGTGCAAGGGTTAGCACACGGCCCTCTCAAGGCCGAAATCCGGGTTCGAATCCCGGTATCGCTACCAACCTCCCTTCGTTGGAAGACCGACCGTCATTGGCTGGTTTTGTCCCATCGCCTGGTAATGGCGTCCGCATTGCTGTTCTTTTCTTTCACCCGCTTCGCACCCAAGAAGTGACCTTCTTGACGTGTGAGCGCCCGCAAATAGCGGGGAAGAATCCTCAGCACAAGTACCTCTAGATCATGCATCATTTCAGAATCGGCGACGGCGTACCAACTAAACCGATCCCATAGCTGGCCTCTCCTTTTGCTTCTCCGTGCGTCAGTGATTCGATATTGGATGTTGCCTTTGCCGACGTATAACGGCATGGAGCCATCAAACAAAATGTAAACGCCAACCCCACCCTCGCGGACGCTTGGGATGCTTCTGATATTTTCAGTGTTGCGCGCCCACATCGTGCCGTACTTGGTAACGATCTTCATTTTCCCTCCCACGGACTTCATAGGTCGTTCCGAAGATACTGCGGTCTCGGAGGGCGGAAACAAAGATAGACATTGTATGGTGCGCTGTTGGTCACTTGGATTGGTCGCCGCAAAGTCGGATTCGGTTAGGAATGAGTCGGCGGAGTTGGGGAATTGGTGTTGAGAGACAGTGCAAACATTCAAGAATGACTTTGTCTTCTTCTTTGGTACTGCAATACGCAAAGGGTGATTCCACCAAAAAAGGCGACGACGTAAGAGGCGATGTGGGCGTACCAGTCGGCCATGAAGCGGGCGTGGAGTGACGGGGACAGACTGTACGAAACCCGTGCTGGCGGATATATGGCGCCGCGCTTTGTCAGGACGAATCCAAGAAGACCGGCGAGAAACGCGGAGACGGCCATCGTGGTGAGCAGCTTCGCGATGGGTGGAAGCACGGCGGAGGCGGATAGCTTTGGGCGCGAGCCTGCTCTGGCCGACAGGGCCAGCAAGATGCCGACGAATGCTCCCATCCACCACGTGGCGATGACGCCCCAGCCGAACGCTAAGAGCGTGGGTGATTGCGTTGGGAAGACGGGAGGGTGGAAGACGGTGAAGTATTCGAGGCAGATGCGGGTGGTGAATTGGTCGAGGACGATGCCGTAGAGTACGGCGGCGGCGATGCAGGCGGCGATGATTTTGATGGTTTCCATCGGCGACGACCATTATGCGCGAAAAGGGAAAGCAGCAAGCAAACAGCAGATCCCTCGCTGCGCTCGGGATGACAAGCCGCTGCAAATCATGAACGACCAACCCGCACACTGCGGCGAGGCGGCGAAGATAACGCTGCGGCGCGGAGAACGCGGAGACGACAACGGCAAAGGCGACCGCCTCGCCGGTTTCACCGGTCCGGCAAAAGGCCCTGCTACCAAAGGCGGACCGGAGGCGGCATCGAGGCGGAAGGCGAACAGCAGATCCCTCGCTGCGCTCGGGATGACAATGGTGCGCGACGGGCGGACCGGAGACGACGGCGGACCGGAGACGGCGGGCGACGCCGAGACCCAGAGGAAGCGTTCG
Source organism: Acidobacteriota bacterium (assembly GCA_003161195.1). GTDB lineage: Bacteria > Acidobacteriota > Terriglobia > Acidiferrales > UBA7541 > Acidiferrum. The sequence goes on from PMOV01000159.1 coordinate 3,104, forward strand.
CGGTGTGGGCGGCGCAGAGGCTAGTCGACGGAGGATTGGACTGCTAGGTGTTCTTCGGGGAGGGGAGGGCGGATGGAGAAAAATTTGTGGCGGCAGGGGTCGCAGCGTAATGAGGGCAAGCCTAGCAGGCGGCCGAGGAAGGCGCTGGCTCCGGGGACGTGTTCGGGCGCGATTTTCTGTAGTTCGGGGTTGCCGCACAGGCCGCAATGCGCGTAGAGGGAAAAGCGAAACGGGACCGGGCGGGCGTGGAAGCGCGCTTCACACTTTTCGCAGCGCCAGGGCAGTACGCCGGCCGCGCTCACCAGATAGTCGACTAGCGAGCGTCGCTTGGAGCGGCGCAGTTTGGCGGAATGGCATCTGGGGCAGGTGATCGGCAATGTGAATGGCTTGTAATGCTGCCGTCAGCATAGGCGAAGAGTCGTGGGGTGGCAAGCGGAAGTGCCGCATGCGGTACTAAGTTGGGTTTTAACCCATTTGCCGTGTTCCGCCAAATCCACTCGCTCACATCGCGGGATGGAGAAGAGTGGGCGTTCGCAGGAAAGGCGGGTGACCCCTTGGCGCGGTACAATGGTATTAGCTAAAAATTCAGGGAGAATTGCATGGCGGAATATACAGAAGCACATGCGCGGGCGGGTATTCAGACGAAACTGCCGCCGCTGGAGACTTGGCCGAACCAGTTTCCTGGGTACGTGATTACGACGCGCTTTCCGGAGTATTCGTCGATCTGCCCGAAGACCGGTCTGCCAGATTTTGGGACCGTAACCATTCGCTACATGCCGAAGGAGCAGTGCATCGAGCTGAAGGCGCTGAAAATGTATTTGCTGGCGTACCGCGATCTGGGAATCTTTTACGAGAATGCGGTAAATAAGATATTGCAGGACGTGGTGGCGGCGGTGCAGCCGGAATGGTGCATCGTGCGCGGGGAGTTTACGCCGCGCGGCGGGCTGACGACGTCAATTTTTGCGCGCTGGCCGCGCTTGCCAAGGGAAGCGCCTACGCCGGAGCTTGCTTCGGACGACGGGCGTCGCGGTTCACGCAAGTAACACGGTTGCCAGCAGGTCGCCGCCGGAGCACAAAAGCGAAACGCGGCATAGACAGGGCAATCGTTGCGAGCCATAATTTTACACCGGATTTGGTCAACGGGCCCGCCGCGCAGTTCGCAGGCGCACCGGCGCATCAGATTCGCATGCCACAGGAGGCGGAATGAGCATTTCTCCAAACGTACCAAGCCCGCAGGAGTCGTATCACTACGAGTCCGCGGGAACGCCGCGGTGGATTGCCGTGCTGTTTGGGCTGTTGTTTGCCGCGGTCGCGGTAGTGGGGTACATCGGACACCAGGGACAGGCGAAACTGGAGGGCGACCTCTCGAGGCAGGAAGACGACAATAAAGTTTTGAAGGCGCAACTGGAGCAGGCGAACTCGAGGCTGGCGGATTTGAAGGGCCACCTGGACGTCACCGAGCAGAAAATCGGCATGACGCGGGCGGAACTGGCGCAGGCGAGCAGCCGCGCGGAAGCGATTCGCAAGGACCAGATTACGAACGACAAGAAATTGACCGAGCAACTGGGGGCGGTGCAAAAAGAGAGCGAAGAGAAGATTAGCGCGGTGGCTACGGACGTGAACGGCGCGAAGAAAGATATCGACGCGACGAAGACGGACCTGGAAGCCACGAAGAGCAAGCTGGACCGCGCGACGGGCGACATGGGCGTGATGAGCGGGCTTATCGCGCGCAATCACGACGACCTGGAAGATCTGAAACGGCGCGGCGACCGCAACTATTATGAATTTACGCTGCACAAGGCCAAGACTCCCCAGCGCGTCGGGCCGATTCAGGTGAACGTCACCAAGACGGATCCGAAGAAGTCCAAGTACACGCTGATCGTCTTTGCGGATGACAAACAGATCGAGAAGAAGGATAAAACCGCGGGCGAGCCGATCCAGTTTTATGTGGGCGGGACGCGCTCGACGGTGCCGTATGAAATTGTGGTGTTCAGCGTGGGCAAGGATCAGTTGACGGGCTATCTTTCGACGCCGAAGGATGGCGGGTCAGCGGCGCCGGCAGCCACCCCTGCGAAACAGTAGCTGGTATTTGTGTGGCACAGCTTGCGCAAGCTGTGCCACATTTTTGTTTCGGGCAGATGAGCAAACACCGCATACCCCGCGCGCTTCTTATATCTCTCCTATTCTTTTCTTCCTGCAACACAGCGCATCCGCAGGAGCCGTGCGCGCCTTCCGGCAAACCAATTCGGCTGTCTGCGAACGTGGTGACCGTTGGGACGGTAGTTACGGACGAGCGCGGCAAGTTTGTCGAAGGACTGACGCGAGGGAATTTTCACATTTTCGATAATGGAGTGGAACAGCCGCTGATTTTTTTTGGGCTTGACCGGCCCACGCATGTGCTGTTGCTGATCGAAGCCGGTCCAGCCGTCTATTTGCTGCAAGGAGGCCATCTTCGCGCGGCGTATGCGCTGCTGGCCGGACTTTCGCCCGCAGATCAGGCGGCGGTGGCGAAATACGCCGAGGGCGCCGAAGGCGTCAGTGATTTCAGCGTGGATAAACAATTGGCGGCAAACGCGCTCGACCATGTGAATTTCAACGTGGGATTTGGGGCACTGAATCTGTCGGATAGTCTTGGGACGGTGCTCGAATGGCTGGAGAAGACGCCCGACAAGAAAACCATCGTGCTGCTTTCGAGCGGCGTCGATACGTCATCGCCGGCGGTGACGGAGGGATTATTGCGGCGGCTGCGCGTCAGCGATGTGCGGTTGCTGGCGGTGTCGCTCTCCGGCGAATTGCGCTCGCGTCCGCAGGAAAAGAGAAAAAAGAATGCGCCTGGGGCGGCCCCAAGCTTTGCGGAAGAGCAATTTGCCGCAGCGGACGAGGAGTTGCGGCAACTGGCGGCGGCTACGGGGGGACGGGCGTACTTCCCAGCCGACGAGAAAGACTTTGCGGCGGCTTATGCGGAGATCGCGCAAATTGTGCGTCACGAGTACACGCTGGGATTCTCGCCGCGGAACCTGGATGAACAGGTGCACGCGGTGGATGTTCGGGTGACGGACGACCAGCTCGATGCGCGCGCGGTTTCAACCGTGCCAGCGGCGAAAGCAAGAATTTTGCGGGTCGATCATCGGCAGGCCTATGTGGCGAGGTCGGATGGCACGCCACGTAGCGCGGAGCGTCTCGAATAAATGAAAAGACCCGAGCCGCAGCGAGTGAATGGAGCTACTGAAAATCTTTCATGGTGGTGGCCATTTGGCTCAGGCGGGCGTCGATCATGGCGAAGACGCTGTCTTTCTCGAAGGTGCCGTCGTCGTTGCGGCGGCCAGCTTTAGCGCCCGTCAAGATTTCGATGCCGGCTTCTATTTTTGCTACCGGCCAGATGTGGAACTTGCCAGCGGATACGGCGTCCAGAATTTCTTCGCGCAGCATTAAGTCTTCGACGTTGCTGTGCGGCATGAGCACGCCTTGCGTGCCGGTGAGACCCTTGATTTTGCAGACGTCGAAGAAGCCTTCGATTTTTTCGTTGATGCCGCCGATAGCCTGGATTTCGCCTTGCTGGTTCATGGAGCCGGTGACGGCGATGTCCTGGCGCAGCGGCAAGCCGCTGAGCGCGGAGGCCAGGGCGTAGACTTCGGTGGAACTGGCGCTGTCGCCATCGACGCCGGAATAGGATTGCTCGAAGCAAATGCTGGCGGCGAGGGAGAGCGGCTTGGTCTGCGCAAACTTGCTGCGCAGAAAACCGGAGATAATGTGCACGCCCTTGTCGTGGAAGCGGCCGCTTAGATTGGCTTCGCGCTCGATGTTGATGACGCCGCCCTTGCCCAAGGCCGCGGTGGCGGTGATGCGGACGGGTTTGCCGAAGGAGTAGCCGCCAATTTCGAGCACGCTCAAGCCGTTCACCTGGCCCACGCACGAGCCGCACACATCGACGAGCAGAGTGCCCTCTTCGATCATTTCGCGGATGCGGGTCTCGATGAGATTGTGGCGTTCCATTTTGCTGGCTAATGCGGCGCGGACGTGGGCGGCGCGAACTACCGTTTCGTTGGCGGCGGCCGCGGCGTAATGGGCCTCGCGCGCCAAATCGGCAATGTCCACAAAGCGCGCGGTGACCTTGTTGCGCCGGCCAGCCTGACGCACGCCGTATTCCAGCATGGCGGCGAAGGCGCCGCGGTCAAAAGGCGAAAGGGCTTCCTTCTCGGATAATCCGCGCAGGCGCCCGGCGTATTCGGCGATGACGCCGTCGCTCATAGTCATCTCTTCATCGAATTCGACGCGGACCTTGAAAATCTTGCGGAAGTCTTCTTCGTAGTTATAGAGCATTTCGTACAACTCGCGGTCGCCGATGAGTAAAACTTTAACGTTGATGACGATGGGCTCGGGCTTGAGCGCGCTGCCGCCAAAGGGATAAAACATTTCGAGCGGCTGAATTTCGAGCCGACCGTGATTGAGGGTGCGTTTCAGAGCGCGCCAGACGCCGGTTTCGGAAATGGCTTCCATGGAGTACATGATCAAAAAGCCGCCGTCGGCGCGGAGGAGCGAGCCGGCACGGAGGTCCATGAAATCGCTGGTCCAGCCGCCGCGGGCGTCATAGGCGCGCTGGATGGTACCGAAAAGGTTGGCGTAGGTGGGGGTGGTCTCGAAAATCACGGGCGAGGCGGCTTCGTCGTCGTGGGCGAGAATCACGTTCACCCCGTAGACGCGGAAGGGATCGCGTTCCTGCTGCGGCATCCCACCAGGAGGCTTGGGCAAACCGTCAGGCATCTCCGCCGAGCCATCGTGCTCGCCTTCACCCTCGCGCTCCTTGAAAGGGTCGAGATTGTCGAGGAGGTGGTGGCGAACTTCTTCGAGATATTCGGAGACGCCAGTGCCGGGATATTTTTCTTTCAGTTCCTCGATGACGCCATCGACCAAAACCGAGGCCGCTTCCTGCTCTAGATAACTCAGTTCGCTGGCCAGCTCGCGCGAGAGCGTGAGCGTTTTGCGGTACACGACGGTGAATTCCTGGCGGAATTGTTCGTACTTGCGTTCGATGTCTTCCGCGGCAGGCGCTTCCAGCTTGCCTTCGTGCACCATCTTGGAAATATCTTCGATGGGGACCATCTGGCCCTCGAGCACGGGGAAAATTTCCGGCAAGGCCACGGCGCCCACCTGCATGTGACCGAGCGCAAACTGTTCGCGGGCGATGCGACGCGTGAAATCGTCCATCAACTCTTTTTCGCGCACGGTGAAACGTTCGACGATGCGGCTCTTCTGGCGCTGAAACGGTTCGCCCTCGAAAACCTGGGGGATGCGGCGGCGGAGAAAGTCGATGCCCGCCTGCATGTCCTTACGGAAAGAGTTGGCTTGGCCGCGCGGCAGGGCGAGGAGGCGGGGACGGTCCGGCAATTTGAAATTGTTGACGTAACAGCGATCAAGGGATTTTTTGGTTTGCGGGTGCAACTCTTCGATCATCTGGGCGATGGTGCCGCCGCGACTGGTGCCGGCAAGGCCGCAAACGAATACGTTGTATCCCGGTGCGCTCAGCTCGACGCCCATTTTCAAGGCCCGCAGGGCGCGCTCCTGGCCGATGAAACCTTCGCGCGGTTCGGCCTGGGCAGTGGTCTCAAAGGGGATGCGCGAGAGATCGCAGCGCCAGCGCAGCTTGGCGGTGGGCAGTTCGGGGTGCCCGGGAGCGGGCAGAGTCGTGTTGTTCATCCCAGAGGGCATGGCAGTAGCATCCGGCGGGAAACAGTAACACAAGCGCTCGCGCGTGCCGTTTATTTCGCGACCGGGGGTGAGGTCACAGTTACGGCATTGGTGGCGATGCGGTTGCGAGCAAACATGGCTTCGCGCGTGTCCATGTAGACGTTGAAGATGCCCATGGCGGCGGCCATGATGGTGGGTCCGGCGACGAGACCGAGCAGTCCGAAGACTTCGAGGCCGCCGAGCACCCCGATGAAAAGGAGCAAATCGTTGAGACGGGTGCGATTGCTGAGCAATAAGGGGCGGACGATATTGTCGGCAATGGTGGAAACGCCGCCGCAAATCAGGATGATGAGGGCAAATTTGCCCCAGTGGCCGATGAAGACAAAATAGAGCGCGGCGGGAAACCAGATGAGCGCCGAGCCAACCACCGGGACGAGGGAGAAAAATCCGATGAGCAAGCCCCAGACCAAGGCCGCCGGAATTCCCGCGATGGCAAAGGCCACGCCGCCGAGAAAGCCTTGAATAACGGCGATGACCAGAGCCACGGCGACACTGGCGAAGATCAGCTGCCGCGATTCCTTCAACATCTCCAACTGAATATCTTCGTCGAAGGGCATGAGGTGGCGAAGGGCGCGGACCACGCGATGGCCATCGCGAAACATAAAGAACAAGGTGAAGATGAGCAGAATCAGGTCCAGGAAGAAATTGGCGAGGTTTTTGAGCAGCGAACCAACGCTGCCGGCGACGAAGGCGCCGATTTTCTCCGCGGCGGCCTGGAGCTGGCTTTCGATGTCGACAGATTGCAGAGAGGCAGGCAAACGATGGCGCAGCCAGGTTTCGAAGTCGGCTTGAAAGCCCTGGTCCGGACCCTGGCCGTGGACGGCGAAGACTTTTTGCAGTCGGGCGGAAGCATCTAACCCCTGACGAGCGGCGAAGAAAAGCACCAGCAGCGCGGGTACGATGAGCAGGAAAGTGACAGCGAGGGTGCTGAACACCGCGGCGCGGTTGGAAGGCATACGGGCGTTGAGCTGTTCGTACAGAGGAAAAAAGAAAATCGCCAAGACCGCGGACCACGCGAGCGGCGCGAAAAACGGCAAAAAAATCTGGTAGACGAGGTACAGGAGCAGAAGCAGAGCGCCGTAGGAGAGCACCATGGCGAGGCGGTCGCTGGTGGTTTGCTGCGCGTAGAAGTCGTTGGGCATGCGCGGTATATAATCAGTGATTATCGAGAGCCGGTTGACCGACGGATGGTTCCAGTTAAACTGCTAAGGTAGCCAGCCAGACGTGAATTTCCCCGGTCCCCAGTCTCGCACAAACAGGCCACGGGTGTAGTCCGAAAGCCGACGGCGGGCACGCGGCCAAATGTCCAGCAACCATGTCAGGTAACCTTATCTCACGTAGCCCCCACTCTCTTACTGCGTATCAGATTCGCCTGCTGGTGGTTCTGGTGCTGATCAATTTCGTAAATTTTTCGGCGCGGCAGGTGTTTGTGCCGCTGATTCCGTTGCTGCGTACACACCTGAACGTGACGGATTCGCAGTTGGGCTCGCTGCAGACGTGGCTGCTGCTGGTGCTGGCGGCGGCGAGCATACCATTTGGATTGCTGGCCGACCGGATAAGCCGGCGGGCGATTATCTGGATAGGGATTTTGTGCTGGAGCCTGGCCACGGCCGCCGGCGGCCTGGCGTCCACGTTTTCATCGCTGCTGGTAGCGCGCGCGCTGGTAGGACTGGGAGAAGCGGCGTACGCTCCCGCGGCGCAATCGATGATTTCCGGCGCGTTTCCGAAGGAACGACGGGCCATCGCACAGTCCATTTTTGCCAGCGGCATGCTGCTCGGCGGGGCTTGCGGGCAAGTGCTTGGCGGGTTGGTGGGCGCGCGATATGGGTGGCAGGTGGCGTTCTTTATCGTGGCCATTGCCGGCCTGATTCCGAGCGGGGCTCTCTTCGCAATTGAAGAGCCGGCGCGCGGGCCGCGATCGGAAGTGGTGCCGTTCTGGAGGCTGCTGACGATTCCGGCGTTTATGGCCATGATTGCCGCGGGCGCGTGCGTGACGTTCGCGAGCGTATCGCTGCTGACGTGGGGCGTGGACTTTGCAGTGAATTACAAGGATTTCAGTTTGCGCGAAGCGTCGGTGGCGCTTTCGTTGGTGGCGCTATTTTCTTCGGTCACGGGCGTTCTCACAGGCGGAGCGGTGGCGGACTTGTTGCAACGGCGTTTTGCATTCGGGCGCATAGCAGCGATTGCGTCTGCGTTCTTACTTGCCGCGCCCTTCTTGCTGTTGGCGATTCAGACGGAAGAAAAGCGGATTGTGTTGCTGGGACTGATGGTTTCGGGATTTTTTATGTCCTGGTATCACGGGCCGGCTACCGCGGTAATACACGATATGATGCCGCGGCGGGCGCATGCGACTTCCATTGGCATTTATATGCTGGTGACGCAGCTGGTGGGCGGGTTTGGTCCGCAGGTGGTGGGAAAGATTTCCGATTTGCACGATTTGCAGCTGGGCTTGCAGCTTTGCGTGGCGGTGATGGTGGGCGGGGCGCTGTTGATGCTGTTGGTGATTCATTTTATCCGGCGGGATGGGCTGCGGCATCCGTCGCTTGAGGTCTTTCACGCGGAGTCAGCGGATTAGCTCAAAATTTGCGCTCGGGAAATGGACCAGAAAGGCCCACAGACTGAAATCTGTGCTCCGAAAGGCTACTTGATGCCGAGCTGATCGATCAGGCGAAGGACTTCCGATTCGGGGACGTCGTAGAGCGGGCGTTCGTCGTCTTCCTCGAGGCGTTCGCGGAGATATTCGGCGGAGATGTAGCTGGCTTCGCGGTCGGTGAGGTCGCGGTGAGCACGCTCGCGGAATTTTACGAAGCCGGTGTGCGCCAGGCCGATGACCAGGGCTTCGCCGTCCATGAAAAATTTGGTGTCGATGGTGTCGGCGTGGCGCGTGGCGATGCCGTTCCACATGTGCGAGAAACGGCAGTGGAATTCGCGGCCGCTGAGTTTGGACGTGACTTCGAAGGCGCCGATGAACTGACTCATGGCGCCGTTATTGGCCAGGACTGGGCGGGCGATGGTGGTCAAGCTGGCTCCTTTTTCTCTTACTTCTGCTTACTTCGGCTTACGGACGCCAGTGGATTCACAAAAACTCACAGGCTGAAGCCTGGGCTACCTCACGGCGGCCACGGCCACGTTGGTGTAGCTTTGCACCGCGGCGCCGACGCCTGCGCCGGAACCCAGGCGATAGCCTTGATCGAGCAGCACTTTTTCGAAAGCGCCGAGGAAGAGCAGGACGTTGGCTTTTTGGCTGCAGTAGCCCATCAGGCCGACGCGCCAGATTTTGCCCTTGAGCGGGCCGAGGCCGCCGGCGATTTCGATGTTGAATTCATCGAGGAGCTGGTTGCGGACTTTGACGTCGTCGATGCCGCTGGGGATCATCACGGCGGTCACGGTGGGCAGGCGCTCTGCGGGATTTTTGACGAGCAGCTCGAGGCCCATGGCTTCGACGCCGGCGATCAGCGCGAGCTGATTTTGCTTGTGGCGCTCCCAGCGGTTTTCGAGGCCTTCTTCGATGGTCATGCGCATGGCTTCGCGCAGGGCGAAGATGAGTGAGATGGGCGGGGTGTGATGATAAAGGCGGTCTTTGCCCCAGTAGTTCATGGCCGTGGTGAGATCGAAATACCAGCTCTGCACTTTGGTTTTGCGATTGCGGAAGGCTTCTTCGGCGCGCGGGCTGACGGTGATGGGCGACATTCCCGGCGGGGCACTGATGGCTTTTTGCGTGCCGCTGAAGCAGACATCGACGCGCTCTTTATCGACGTGAAGCGGGACGGCAGCCAGGGAAGCGACGGTGTCGACGATGAGCAGGGCGCCGAGTTCGTCGGCGACTTGGCGGAAGCCGGCGAGTTGGGTTAGGACGCCGGAGGAAGTTTCGCCCTGCGCCAAGCCTACGATTTTGATTTTGCGGCCCTTGCCGGCTTTGCGGACCTCTTCGGGGTCGACGGTCGTGCCATAGGGAGCTTCAACGCGGGTTACTTTGGCGGCGGTACGGCCGGCGATTTCCGCCATGCGGTCGGAGAACCAGCCGTTGACGCAGACGATGGCTTCGTCGCCCTCTTCGAGAGTGTTGACGAGGGAGGCTTCAATGCCGCCGGAGCCGGAGGCTGAGAGTGGCATGGTGATGCGATTTTCCGTCTGGAAGATTTGGCGCAGGAGGACTTGGGTGTCGTCCATGCAGCCGCGGAACCAGGGGTCCACGTGGCCGACGAGCGGGGTGGCCAGGGCGCGGTAAACGCGGGGATCCATGGAAGATGGACCGGGGGTGAGCATGAGGCGTACGGGAGGATTCAGTTCGCCGACGGGTTGTCCGGTAAATGGAGCCATGAGGTTTTTTTCCTTCTTAGCGCCGGGCGTGCCGCGCGGAGGCGCGGGTACGTCGGGTGCGGGACATCGCGGAGCCGCTCGAAGCCACATTATCGCCGTAAGCAAGGATGGGGTGCAACCGACAAATTGGCTTGGCCAGCCGCCATCGCCATAACGACTAGCAGGAGAAAGGCCCGACTAAGCGGCGAGCTTTTGTTCTTCGGGGGCCAACATGTGGGTGGGGACCTTGCGGAGATCCCACACCAGGCCGAACCAGGAGAGGAGCTTAAGCGTGTAATAGGTGATGTCGATCTCCCACCAAAAGAAGCCCTGACGGGCGGCGGCCATGAAGTGGTGGTGATTGTTGTGCCAGCCTTCGCCGAGGGTGACCAGCGCCAGCAGGAAATTGTTCTTGCTGGTGTCGGTCGTCTCGTAGCGGCGCGAGCCAAACAGATGCGAGAGCGAATTGATGGTAAAGGTGCCGTGCCAGCAGAGCACGGTGCTGAG
>PMOV01000321.1 GCA_003161195.1 Acidobacteriota bacterium
AATATTTCCGCAACTCTAAAATCACGGCCCTAAAATAAAAAAGCCCACTCTTTGCGAGTGGGCGGCAGTCGTTTTGTATCTTGGCCTACAACTTCGCCCCTCGCACAAGTTTTCGTTGGCGGCTAAAGCTAAATCGATAGGCCGGCCAGGCGATCTGGCTGGCGGCGGCGAACGAATTGTAAGCCCTGATCATCGCGGTGATTCCTATCTAGCGCGTAAGTGTAGTGAGTCTTGCGCCGCATGGCAATCGCATTCTTGGCCGCTTCAGTACAGCAGCACCGCCAAGCGAAACCGCGTAAATCCGCCGCTGGCCATAGGGTCGCACGCCCCCACCGCGGCGGAGTGATACTTGCCGCTGGCCACGGCGGACTGCAGCTTCTCCGGCAGTTTGCTCAAGTCTGACGTCTCAAAGCGCGCGACCATGGCGGCCTTTCCCAAATATCTGTCGCCCTGCAAGCAGGCGCGACGCGCATCGCTCGTCGCCGTGTGCCCGCCATTATCGGCAGGACGGACCCCGGCGGCCGATAGCAACTCGCGGACGCGCTCTTCTTGCTGCCCCATCGAAATATTTCCTACTTGCAACGAAAAATCTTGCACCGCGTACAACCCGCGATTCCCCGGCTGCACGGAAATGCCCACCGCTGTCAGTTTGGGATCCAGGATGTTGGCGCGGTGCCCGGCCGAGTTCATCCACGCAAAGTGAATCTCATCCGCGGTGGCTGCCAGCGCCACATTCTCCGCCAGCGCGGAAAATCCCGCGCCAGAATCGCTGATCCGCTGCTGCATATCTTCCTCGCCCGGAAACTGGTGCGACAACGCATCATGCTGCACCATCACCATGCAGTGCCGTCGCGCGGCCGCCGCCAGCTGCCCATCCCAGTGCAGCGCCGGCAAGCCGGCCAACACACGCGATTCGTTCGCATGATCGAAGAGCGCCCGCTCTTCCGCGGACGGCCCGCCATCCTGCGGTTTTCGCGTTGCAGCGTTTGCGCCCAGCGCCGCGCCCGCGGAAACGCCCGACCCAGCGACACCAGCGGATGACCCAGCGGCGGATGACGCCGCGGCTGAGCCACTCGCGGATTGCTGCGGCGCTGGCCGCGCAGCATTCTGCGCGTACGGCGGGCGATTCGGGTCGTTCGCCGATTGCGCGCTGGCCGGCGCGCTTATCGCCAGCGCCACCCACAGCACCGGCAAAGCAACTTTTATGGCGGCGAGCATCGGGATGCGTGACGAGGCGCCTATCCGCGCACGCGGACGGCGCTGAAGCTGAGCATGACGTGGCCGCCGCTGGTGGGGCGGCCGAAGCTCATCATGGGCCGGAACGTAGAGAACATCAGGATCTGGTCGAGCTGCCGCAGCGTCGCGGGCGAAGCTGGGCCGGACACCACCTGGTAGCCGTCAAATTGCCCGCGCGCGTTCACCGTAACATCCACCAGCAGGCCGTGCGGCATCACCGCGTCCCCTTCCGGGGGCTCGAACGCGAACGCTTCGGGATAGTCCGCCAGCGTGAGCAACTCGGCGGGGCGCATGAGATTAATCTCCGTATCGTTCTGCACCGCGCGCACCGTCAGGCCCGGCGCTATCATTTGGAACACCAGCGCGAAGATGGCGATAGCCGCGAAGAATCCTCCGGTGGCCGGCAGCGTGAGCGGGCGGGCGACATTGTCCAGCAGGATTTCCGCGCGGTCGCGTGCCAGCTGCCAACGCCCGCGCCAATTTTGTTTGGCCTCGCGCTGCGCCGCCGCCACCTTGATGCGCACGGCCAGATCCGCCGGCGGAACGTTCTGCGGCACGCGGGAAAGCAGCACCGCCAGCTTGCGGAAGCGTTCCAGTTCCGTGCGGCACGCCAAGCAATCCTCGAGGTGCACGCGCATCTGCACGCGCTCGGCGATGTGCGCCGCGCCGGAGACTTTATCGTCCAGATAACCGGCCAGCTTTGCCTGGACCGCCTGGCACTTCATGGCGAAGTGGGATTTCATGGCAAACCCTCGCCCGCGGCGCTGGTCCGCAAGCTCATTTGCGAGGCATCCTCACGCATCGCGACCTCAATCGTCGCAACGTCGTGGGTCGCGACCTCGAGCATAGCAACCTCATGCGAAAAAAAGTCGTTGGCGGCGGATATTGCATGAGAAAACGCCGCCTGCTGCTGGCTCATGGCGTTTTCCAGCGGCGATGGCGGCGGTTGCGACAGCACCGGATGCGCGTCCAGGTGTCCGCCCCGATGCGCGGGCGCATGCACTTCGCGCTCCCCAAGCAAGGGCGAGAGAATCTCTCGCAGGGCCCGTCGCCCGCGCAAAATGCGCGATTTCACGGTGCCCACATTGCACTCGAGCACTTCGGCCACTTCCTCGTAGCTCAGGCCTTCCAGGTCGCGCAGAATCACCGCGCTGCGAAAGGCCTCGGGAATCTGCTGCAGCGCGGAATGCACGGCGTGCTGAATCTCGCGCGTGGCCAACTGCTCGAAGGGTGAGGCGCCGTCATCTTCAACATCCAGGTGCGCGTAGCCTTCTTCCGGTTCGGCGTCGATGGAAACATTCTTCTGCAGGTGGCGATTGAACCAGCGGCGGTGATTCAGCGCTTCGCGAATGGCAATGCGGTACAGCCAAGTCTTCAGCGAGCTGCCTTGCCGGAATCCGCGGATCCCACGAAACGCCTTGAGAAAGACTTCCTGTGTGCCGTCGGCGGCGTCAGACACATCACCGAGCATCCGCAGGATGAGGTTGTACACCGGCCCGTGGTAGTGGGTCACCAGCCAGTCAAAGGCGGTCTCCGAGCCGGCTTGCAGCTCGACCACCAGTTCGGCTTCGTCGCGGCCCCACGAGAGGGCGCTGGCCCAATTGGACACGCTGGCTACCTTTCCGCTGGCGGGCCTTGGGGTGTTTCGGGCCGAGCCTGCGAGAACAGCGGCGCTACAGAGTTAGACACCAGTTGGCCGGGAGAAGTTTCCAGGCCGGCTGGGGCATTAAACTTCCAAACGGCATCCCAGGCGCAACTTCCAAAGCACGGCGAAGTGCGCGATGCGATTGTGGCAGCCCGCGGAGCGGGCCGCAAGGGTACTCCTGGGTGGCTCCGCGGCGCGCCTGGGTGGAGCATCAACCGCTCACAGGCAAGAATGCCAGTGCTACTGGTGAGGGGGATCGATTTGCCGCTACCCGGCGTCGGTAGTCGCACCGCTTTGCTGGAGTAAAGTGTTTTAGGTGTTGGAGTTAGAAACGATTTTGGGCACAGCGAGAATTTCTTGGGGTGGTGATTTTTGGGGGATGCGGGGGTGTACGGTAGGGCATTTTGTATCGTTATCAAACTAAAGGGGTTGCGTGGGGAGCAATTCATATCGTTATCAAAACAAAGGGACAATTTTGACAGACGCAAAGCGAGGGTTATTTTCCTGAGACGGTGGGTGATGGGGGGCTGGGAAGGGCGGCTCGGCGAGGGTTGGATACGCGGGACCATGTTGAACGGTAGCACACAGCCGTTTACTTGTCAAGTCCCAGTACTAGATGGTTCATTCGAACGGCCACCTTGTCTTGTAAGTGCGGTTGCCGACATGATCGTGAACGTAGGTGACTGCGCTGTCCCGCAAAACCATCCGGGAAGCAGAGGGCGCGTTGATGCTGTGCGGCTCGGCGGCGATGGTTGATTGCGGCGGACGCTGTGCCTAGCGCAAGAGCGGCCCACCCTTTGCAAAAATCGCAAAGGGTTGATTGGATAAGAGAGAAGGCTCCTGAGAACGTACCGAGTAAGACCGCAGGGTTGATGGGGCGCTCTCGTCCAGTTTCGGATGGCGGTCTGAAACTCTGAAACTGGATTCGCATAACAGAATCATGGCCGAGGTTCAGGCCGTATCGATGGCTGGTGGAACGAGTTGTTTTCGTTTACACCGCAAACTGATTCATAGCGAAAGTTCCAGAACTGCGGTCCTCAACCACTCTGTAGCTACGCGATGCTTCACCGCAGCGCTGGGGAAAAGTGTTGCTTGACAACGCCTTCGTTCTTATCGAAGGCCACCGTAGCAGGTTTTCGGCGATGGTGGTCGCCAATGGACGTCTCCTGATGACACCCTGTTATAATTCCCCCGCGCAGCGTTCCTTATGCCCTTGATAACTGGCCCACACGGCAAGCGAATCCTCACACTGCTGGCGGTTTTGATTTGCGTGGCGGCATCCGCGAAGGTGGTCCGCGCAGAGATGGTGGAGTCACTGTCGGCGGTGAAGAGCGTGTACGTTGGCTCTCTGGGCGATGGTCGCGGGGCTTCGGAAATGCGCGCAAGGCTTTTGCAGCGATTGGGATCGATCCACGAAATAAAAGTGGTGGCGAACGCGGGCGATGCGGATGCGATCCTCAAAGGCGACGGGCATATTTGGACGACGGGTTACCAGGCGGTGGGCTCTCACCCTGCCTCCGCGAGTCATGTGCCGGTGTTTGACGGGTTCCTGTCCGTGGAAGTGCAGGACAAAGCAGGCGCGACGCTGTGGTCGTACCTGGTCTCTCCGAGAAAATTCTCGATGAAGCGGATAACGAACGACCTGGCTGACCAGCTCGTGGAACGGTTGCAGTACGCGATGGCACATAGCACTGCGGAGACCGGGACGGTCGCGGTCAACGCGGGCACGACGACGGTATCGATCCACGGCGCAGGGGCCACTTTTCCCTGGCCGCTGTATCAGAGATGGATTGAGTCGTTTGGAGAAAAGGCGCCGAATTTGCGGATGCAGTACGAACCCAACGGGTCAGAGGCCGGAATACGGCTGCTCAGCGAAGCTGGCGTGGACTTTGCGGGGTCCGACGGGCCGTTGTCCGACGAGCAGATGCGGGATTGGAAGACGAAGTTGCTGCATTTTGCCTCGGTGATGGGGGCGGTGGTTCCGATTTACAACTTGAAGAATACGAATGGCATGCTGAATTTCACGCCGCAGGTGCTGGCGGGAATTTATCTGGGGACCATCACACGATGGGATGACCCGGCGATCCGAGCGGTGAATGCCGGCGCGCCGTTGCCGAGCGCTGAAATCACGGTGATCCATCGCACGGACGGAAGCGGTACGACGTTTGTGTGGAGCGATTACCTTTCGAAAGTGAGTCCGGAGTGGCGATTGAAGATGGGGGCGGCGGACACCACGGCGCCATGGGCGGTGGGACGGGGAGCGGTTGGGAGCGAAGGAGTGGCGACGGCAGTGAGCCAAGCCGCAAATTCCATTGGCTATGTTGAGCTCACGTACGCGATACAACATGAGCTCACGTATGGGACGGTGAGGAATGCGGCTGGCGTTTTTGTGCGGGCCGATTTGGCGAGTGTGACNNGGGAAGTCTGCGTACCCGGTTGCGACGTTTACCTGGATCCTGTTGCCGGCGCACGGAGAGCCAAGCCAAAAGAGAGCGGCAGTGATCGAGTTTCTGCGGTGGGCGCTGACCGCGGGACAAAGGGAGTGTGCGGAGCTAGGTTACGCGCCGTTGCCGGCCGGAGTTGCGAATCAGGAAGTGCGCACGCTTGCGACCTTGAAGTGAGAGTGCCGAACGATGTAGCGACCGCCAGGCTGATCGAGAATTGGATCGACGAAACCGAGCGCAGAACCTGGTTCCTCGCCGAAGTGGTCAGCGGGCTATAACAAAGCGTGGCGGCCGCCGCGGTCTTGAGGACGCGACAACCGCCGCTAAGGCGCAGCACACGCGCACCTTGGTCGCATAAAAGCCCCCAGGCCACTCCCCAGCCGCGTAATGCACAGGC
>PMOV01000227.1 GCA_003161195.1 Acidobacteriota bacterium
CGCGACGCCGACGGCACCGTCACCGCCTACGATGTCGAGATTCACCATTAAGCCTTAGTCGCCCGCCCGGCCCAGGTCTCTGCCATCCCTAAGCCCGCGCACCCTTTCCGCCAGGCCACGCATCTCTTTGCCTATGTTACGATTCCAAAGGATTCTAGACGTTGCCCTAACCCGTCCCACCCGAGGAAGCGCTTGAAATCAAACCGCTGTCGTCTCCCGTTGCTGCTCATCTACACCCTGCTTTGCACACCGCTGGCGCTCCCACCCCTGCGCGCCGCACAAAACGCCCCGCGCACCGTCGACAGCGTCCTGCTCCTCATGGACCGCTCCGCCCAGGATTTTCATTCCCTCACCGCCAACCTCGAGCACATCAAATACACCGCGGTCGTCAACGACACCTCCACGGAAACCGGCCTATTGTATTTTCACAAAGACGACAAGATGCGCATCGACATTCTGACGCCCGACAAGCGCACCATCCTGCGCAATGGCGACTCTCTCTTCGTTTACACCCCCAAAGTGAATCGCGTCGAGGAATTTAACCTCGGCAAGAACCGCTCGCTCATCGACCAATACGTCCGCCTCGGCTTCGGCAGCCGCAGCGCCGAGATGCTGAAAAGCTACGACATCACCCTCACCGGCGAAGGCGAGCTAGACGGGAAAAAGGTGGCGATTCTGCAACTGATTCCAAAATCCGAGGAAGTGCGCAAGCAGGTGACCAAAATCCAGATGTGGATCGACGAAGCTTCCTGGCTCCCGCTGCAGCAAAAATTCTTCGAAGCCACCGAAGGCGATTACATCCAATTCCACTATCAAGACTTAAAAAAGAATCTCAAGCTCAATGACAACAAATTCAAGCAGGACTGGCCCAAGAACGTAACCCGCGTAAAGCCCTGACTTTTCGACATTTGTGGCGTTTTTGTAGCGACACCCTTTAGGGCGTCATTCCGCCGGCCGCCTTCACAGGTAAGCGCTCAAGCCTCACGCTCCCGCGCCAACAACCCTTCCTTCCGCTCCAGCCCCCACCGGTACCCCGCCAACTTCCCGTCCCCGCGAATCACCCGATGGCACGGCACCACAATGGATACCGGATTCATTGCGCAAGCCCGCGCCACCGCCCGTACCGCCCGCGGCTTCCCCATCGTCCGCGCCACCTGCGTATACGTCCGTGTAGCCCCGCGTGGAATCTTCTGCAGTTCCTGCCACACGCGCCGCTGAAACGCCGTAGCCTGCAAATCGAGCGGCACTTCAAATTGCGCCGGCCGCCCCTCCACTCGCCCGACAATCTCCGCGACCCACCGCGTGTATGCCTGCTCCGCGGGCGCAATCTCTGCTTTCGGATATTCCGCCCGCAGTTCCCCCAGCAGCTTCTTCTCGCTGTCCCCGAGATAAACCGCCGAAACCCCTCGTTCCGTAGCCCCTATCAACACCTTCCCTAGCGGTGATTCCGCGATGCTATATCTGATCTTCATGCCCAATCCTCCTTTGCGATACGTAGCCGGCGTCATCCCCAGTTGCGCATTACTGCGCTCATACACGCGGCTCGATGAACCATACCCCGTCTCATACAGCGCATCGGTGATCGGCTTCCCCGCGCGCAACAGCTCTTTGAATCGCGCAAGCCGCAACGCCTCCGCCACTTCGCGTGGTTTCAATCCAGTCACCTGCGCAAACGCTCTCCGCANNGCCAATTCGTTTGGCCGGCAACGCAAGCATGCGCGAAAGCCGTTCGTTTCCGCCTCTTGCTGCGTCTTGTAGAACACCACGTTTTGCCGCAGCGGCCGCCGCGCCGGGCACGACGGCCGGCAGTAAATCCGCGTCGAGCGCACCGCCAGCACAAAAGTCCCGTCGGCGCGCCGGTCGCGCGCCATCGCTGCTTTCCAATAGCGCTCCGCCGCGGCTCCGGAAATCCCTGCCATCTCCGTCCTCATCTGCAAATTCCTATGTTCCAGCATCACCCGACCAAAATAGCGCAGGGCAACAAACGAATCTATCCGCAAACGCGCGCCAAACCATCCGATTCTTGTGCATGCTGGCGAAGTTCACAGCCTCTGTGGTACGGACCTGGTACCATTACTAAGTGTTTGAAGTTAAGACACTTCTTATGATTTCCACAGTCGACGCTCCACCCCTTCCGGTGCCATCTTAGCCACCCGCCATCTTGTGGTGGGGCATTTGCCGTTCGGGCCAGTTCGGGGCATTCTTTCAATTTGCATCGTATTTCGTTACCTAGCACCATCTATCGCTGCGTCCGGTGTAGTCTCTGAGGGGAGACATGAGGGCAACCAACCGCGCTGTTCCGATCGATTCTGCGCCAAACGCGCGCCTCGCACTCGGTCCGCAAGCCGTTGAGTCTGCGCCCGCCTCCGCACCTCTGGTGCCCGGCGAGACGACCCCGGCTTTACGCATACCGCCGTTGCACGTGCCGCCGATACGCGTGCCGCAGCTGCGCGTCACCCCGCTCCTTACACCCAGTATGCCGCGTCGCTTCGTGCGCGTCCCGACTCATGCCGTTGG
>PMOV01000351.1:0-1930 GCA_003161195.1 Acidobacteriota bacterium
TGCACTAAACTCCCAGCACCACCATGAAAGCGCACAAGTTCATCAAACAAGCCGCGCACCTCTCCGATCGCTATTGCGTCAGCAAAGGAAAACACTTTCGCCTGAAGCACTGGGACCCCGCCGACGGTGGTAACGCGGTGACCAAAGACGATGCGGACGAGCTCTTGGCGCGCGAGCGCGAAGTACTCGCGCAATTACAGTCCAAACTTTACGCCCAGAATCAGTGGGCTTTGCTTGTCATCCTGCAGGGCATGGACGCCGCCGGCAAAGACGGCGTGGTCAGCCACGTCATGTCCGGGGTGAATCCCGAAGGCTGCGACGTCTACTCGTTCAAACAACCCAGCACGGAAGAATTGGATCACGACTACTTGTGGCGCGCCCACCAGCGCATTCCCGCGCGGGGTAAAATCGGCATCTTCAATCGCTCCTACTATGAAGAAGTCCTGGTCGTGCGTGTCCATCCCAAGCTGCTAGAAGCGGAGCACCAGCCGGGCGCGCTGGTCACCGGCAGCATCTGGCAAGCGCGCTACGAAGACATCAATGCTTTCGAGCGCTACCTGGACCACAACGGCATCCTGGTCCGCAAATTTTTCCTGCATCTCTCCAAGGGCGAACAAAAGAAACGCTTCCTCGCCCGGCTCGACGATCCGTCCAAGAACTGGAAATTCTCCATGGACGACGTTAAGGAACGCGGATTCTGGAAAGACTATCAGCACGCTTACGAAGACCTGATTCGCGCCACCGCCACCAAGCACGCCCCCTGGTACATCGTGCCCGCCGACAACAAGTGGTACGCCCGCCTGGTGGTGGCCGGAGCGATCATCGAAACGTTGCGGCAACTCAAAATGGACTATCCGGTGATGGACAAGGCGAAGCGGCGGGAACTTGAGTTAGCCCGGAAGTCCCTGGCCTGACGCCGCGCGTTGTAGTTTCCATCAGGAACACTTCTGAAAATCTAGGAATTTCGCAGGGCAGGCATTCTGCTCACGGCCGCCCGCGTGCCGCGTCTAATTCGCTGGGCCGGGGTGGCCCCACAACGTAGCAACGCAAAGCCACGCATTGGCGCATCAACCAAACGCGGCGCACGCACGCAGTAACGGAGGCGAAAAATGTACGCATCTCGCAGGAATGGATTTTTTTTGCAGACGTCTTTCCTGGTGACGGCAATGCTGTTGCTGCTGGGCAGCCCGGTGCTGACCAGCGCGCAATCCCAAGTTCTCGATTTGCCCTTGCCGAGCCAGCGCGCGGAAATCACGCAAAGAATCGGCATCACCGACGTCACCATCCACTATCACCGCCCGCTCGTCAACGATCGCAAAGTATGGGACGGCCTGGTGCCGTACGGCAAGGTCTGGCGCGCCGGCGCGAATATCAACACCACCATCTCGTTCAGCGATCCCGTGCTCATTGAAGGCAAGCCGCTCGATAAAGGCACCTACGGCCTGCACATGATCCCTACCGCCGATAATTGGACAATCATTTTCTCGAAAAATTCGACGTCCTGGGGCTCCTTCACCTACGACCAGGCCGAAGATGCCCTGCGCGTCACCGTGAAGCCCAAACCCGCGGACATGCACAATGCGCTGACCTACGATTTTGACGACCTGAAATCGGACTCCGCGGTCGTCGAACTCGAGTGGGAAAAACTCGCCGTGCCCTTCAAGGTTTCCGTCGATGTTCACGATATCGTGCAAGCCAGCCTCAAAAAACAGCTCCGCAATCTCTCGCAATACACCTGGATGAGCTACGACGATGCCGCCACCTATTGGCTTACGGAAAAGACCAATTACGACGAAGCCCTGCGCCTCGCGAACAAGTCCATCGAAAACGAAGATCGTTTCGAGAACGAACTGAGCAAAGCCACCGCCTTAAAGGCCCTGAACCGCAAAGACGAAGCCGCCACCGCGGAGCACAAAGCGCTGGAACTCGC
>PMOV01000351.1:1981-2755 GCA_003161195.1 Acidobacteriota bacterium
GGCCTGGTGACCCGCCTGCAAGCAAAAGAGAACATCAACTGACCGGCACCTGGGCGGCGCAAATGGAGCGGCTCAGTCGTGCATCACGACTTCCTGCCCTTCGCGTTTCCAAAGCCCACAAGCAGTTATGCATCGCACGCGTCTAACCGAGCACGCACAAGCGCCGGACCTAGCGCCGGAGGCGCGTCACAACTTAGCCCAGGCCGCAAGGCCTGGGTAGCGATCCCAAACGTGATTCGGAGCGCCGTAGGGGCGGCACAATCTTGAGAGCACATGTATCGTAATGGACTACAAATGCTGCGTGGATTCGCGAACCACCAGCTCCGCGGCAAGGCGCCGCCGCACCAACGGCACGTCGCGCTTTTCCTCCGCCGCGGCTATCGCTTCCATGATAATGCCAACGCTCTGCGTGCCCATGGCTTCCATCGGCTGGCGCACCGTGGTCAACGACGGCACCGACAGCGCCGCCTGCGCCACGTCGTCAAACCCGATCACCGAGCACTCCTCCGGCACCGCCGCGCCTTTTTTCTTCAGCGCACGCAACGCCCCGAGCGCGGTCATATCGTCGTAGGCCATTAGCGCCGTAAAGCGCTTCCCAGCGCGCAGCAACTCGGAGGTCAGCCGCGCGCCGGCCTCGAAGCTCGAATTGGGATCGAGTGATTCCGGCAATTCCGCGATGCGCTTCGCCTCCAGCGTCAATCCGGCGCGCTGCGCATACGCCCGAATGCCCTTCCATCGCTGCCCGCTGCTGGCCAGCGTTTTCGGTCCGCGAAT
>PMOV01000236.1:0-14960 GCA_003161195.1 Acidobacteriota bacterium
CACCGCCCAGGTGTCCAGTGAAAGGCGCTTGGGTGGTGCGGCGACTGCCGCGATCCGCGACCCGTTTGCGGTGCCGCTCCGTTCTTCGTGGTCGGACATTTTTGCGTCGTCTCCTGGTTTCAACTAACTGATGCGCGTGGTTTGCAGCGCTGGTTCGCGATTCCCTGCTGCGCGCCAGGCGGTTTCGGCGATTTCGGAAATTTGCTGGTTGGCCACGCGCCCGACGATCAGTAACGCCGGTGCGGGGAGCTTTTCTTCGGCAGCCAGAGCTGCGATGGTGGAGCGACGGACGATTTGTCGCTGGCCGCTGGCGGCAGAAACGATGGCACACGGCAGCTCCGGCGAGAGGCCGCCTTCACGAAGGCGCGCGGAGACTTCGGCGTAGTCGGGGCCGGGCATATAGAGAACCAGGGTGGTGGTGGAGGTGACGCTGCCCCAGTCCATCAGGGCGCCGTCCGTGCCGCGAGAAAGGGTGGTGAACAGGACTCGCGAGGCCACGCGGCGATCCGTCAGGGAGATTTTTGCGGCGGCCGCGGCGGCGAGAGCGGCGGTGACCCCGGGAACGATTTCGTGCGGGATGCCGGCGTTGCGCAGGGCTTCCAGTTCTTCGCCGGCGCGTCCGAAGATGCTGGGGTCGCCGCCCTTCAGGCGGACGACGATGGCGTGGTCCTGTGCATAAGAGCGCAGAAGCGAATTGATTTCTTCCTGGGTTAGAAGCTTTTGGCCGGCACGTTTGCCAACGTCGATGATTTGCGCCGCGGGCGGAATTTCCGCAAGAATTTCGCGGGAGACCAGGGAATCGTGGAGGACGATTTGCGCGGACTGCAGCAGGCGCAACGCCTTGCGGGTCAGAAGTTCAGGATCGCCGGGGCCGGCGCCGACAAGGTAGACCGTGCCGGGTTGCGCTGCGCGATTGGCGGAGGGCGAAGCTGCGAAGGTGATGTCTTGATTGATCGCCTGGGATTTGCGTTTGGTGACGGAGCGGTAGCGAGCCAAGGTTTGTTTGCTGGCCAAGGCGTGCAAGATAGTTTTCGCGCGTTCCGGGTCTGGGGATTTGGCGCGCAAGACGGCGCGCGTTGCGCCCAATTTTTCCAGCCATTCGGCGTAGTCTTCGCCGTAGGTTTCTTCCAATTCCATACGGATACGTTGGGCCAAGGCGGGGCTTTTGCCGTTGGTGGAGATGGCCAGTTGCAAATCGCCGCGCTGGACGATGGCGCCATAGTAGAAATGGCAGTTTTCGATGTCATCGACAGCGTTGCAGAAGATGCCGCGCGCCTCACAGGTTTGAAACACGGTTTGATTTAGGCCGGGAGCGGAGGTGGCAGCGATGGCCAGGCGCGCGCCATCGAGGTCGACCGGCGCGAATGCGCGCGGGAGCCACTCGAGTTGGCCTTCGCGCGCCCACGCACGGATTTGCGCCGTCGCTTGCGGAGCGATGACACGCACATTGGCGCCCGCGGCGAAGAGACCGGGGATTTTTCCTTCGGCGATGACGCCGGCGCCGACAACTACCACCGTACGTCCCTGCAATTTCACGAACATGGGGAAAAGACTCATGGCTAGCTCTCCACGCTATGCGGGACAGGGCCGGGGGAGGCGTCGCGTTCCGCGGGCGCGACGGCGATAGCGGGGGTTCCTGCTAGCAGGCCGCGCAGGGCTTCGTTGGAATGGCGGGCGAAGAATTGGCGCAGATTTTCGCCCGTGTGGCGCTCGAGATTAAACGTGATGAGGAGGCGCTCGATGGCGTCCGGGACATCGGTGGCGGCGCAGCGATAACCGACGGGACGGGCGATGCCGGCGAACTGGCCTAACGCGCCGCCGACGCAGAAATAGTAGGCGTCGACCAGCTTTCCATTTTGCTTGATCTTTTTGCCTTCGATGCCGATATCGGCGATCCAGTGCTGGCCGCAACTATTGGGGCAGCCGGTGATGTGCAGCTTGATTTGCTCGGAGAAGCCGGGGAGGCGCTCTTCGAGTTCGGCGGTGAGCCAACGGGCGAAGCCTTTGGTTTCCGTGAGCGCCAGCTTGCAATACTCGGAGCCGGTGCAGGCCACCGTGCCGCGCGCGAAGGCGGAGGCTTTTACGGGGAGCCCCGCCAGCGTCAAGGCATCGGCTACACGCTGCGCATCGCCGGAGGGGACGTTGGCGACGAGCAGGTTCTGCATCATGGTGGTGCGGAGTTGGCCATCGCCGTAGCGGTCGGCGAGATCGGCGGCCAGGTGGAGCTGGCGCGGGGTAATGCGGCCGCGTAGGACCGAAGCGCCGACGTAGCTCAGGCCGGGTTGGCGTTGTGCGTGAATGCCGGTGTGGTCGCGGTGGATATCGACGGGCAGTTCTTCGGGCTCGGCCGGATCCAGCGCGAAGCCGATCACACTTTGTAACTCGCTGAGGAATTGCTCGGCGGTCCAGCCGTGCTGGAGGAAGAGGAATTTGAGTCGAGCCTTGTCACGGCTCTGGCGCAAGACTTCGCTGCGACGGAAAATTTCTGCGACGCCGCGCACGACGGGAATGACCTGGTCGCGGGCGATGAAGGCGTTGAGCCGAACGCCGAGGTGCGGCTCGGTGGAGAGTCCTCCGGCCACGCGCAGCGAGAAGCCGGTTTCGGTGACGCCGTTTCTTACGCGCTGGACGGCGGTCAGGCCGACGTCGTTGATTTCGGGATAGGTGCACCAGTGGCGGCAACCGGTGATGCTCAGCTTGAACTTGCGCGGTAGATTGTAAAATTCGGAGTTGCCGCCGAGTTGGCGATCGATTTCGTGCGCCAGCGGCGAGGCGTCGATGATTTCGTGCGCATCGAGGCCAGCGACCGGGCAGCCGGTGATGTTGCGAGCCACGTCGCCGCAGGCGCCGGTAGTGCTGAGGCCCACGCTCCAGAGGGCGTCCAGCACTTCGGGGAGCGATTCGATGGTCAGCCAGTGAAATTGCACGTTCTGGCGGACGGTGATGTCGGCCACGCCGCGCGCGTGCTTTTCCGCGAGATTGGCGATGACGCGCACCTGGTCGCTGCGGAGTTGACCGTTGGGGATGCGGATGCGCAGCATGAAAAACGGCGTGGCCTTGCCTTCGCCGTTTTGGCCGCCGGTGACGCCGGCGCCGTCGCCCTGCGTGTACACGCCCCAGGTGCGGAAGTACGTGCTGATCCATTCGGCGGGGATGGAGGCAAAGCCAGTCTTGGCGAACGCGCGGATTTCGTCCAAAGCTTCCCAGGCATTTTTGGCGCGCTTCAGGCGCTCGATGCGCTGGGCTTTGGTTTCTTTGATTACGTTGACCGGCGCTGGAACTTCCGGAATTTTGACCGCCATTGCAACCAACTTTCCCTGAAAAAGCATGTCCTAAAAACAAAATCCCACGTGGCCGGAAACTCTGGCGACGTGGGCATCGGAACCTGTGGCGAAGCTAAAAACTAAGTCCGGGAAACCCCCTGGCCAGAGATGTGGCAGAGGCAACAGGCAGCGTTAGTTGCACCTACGCAGAATGGAAGTTGGCCGAGAGAGGTCATGACGGGAATAGAATACGGCGGCGGCGAATCACTGTCAATACAGTAGGGATTTAAAGAATCTTATCTCGTTCATAAGATTTTCTAATACTGGGGTAGTTAATCCAGCCACTCGAAATTGGGCCAAAGGTCTTGCAGAGAGGCTTTCGGCTGGCGACAGACAAATATTTTCAGGTTGGACTCTTCGGGCATGGCATGGAGCGGCGAGATCGTGGCCGCCAGTTGAACATCGTTGAAGGTTTGACGGAGATAGTCCTCGGTGAAGCCGATGGCGACGACCGTCTGTCCGGTGTAGCCGCGCGGGCCCCAGAAACCGTATTGATTGTGGCCGCTGATGGCGCTCGGTAGGCCCAGGCGCGGGCCGAAATAGTCGATGGCGCCGGCTTCGCCGTAATTTTTCGCGAGGACGGCGGCTTGCGCCTGCTCGGCCGGCGGTAGCGCATGAAAAACTTGCGCGACCGCGGCGGCTTGCTCGGGCCAGCCGTGCATGTCGCCAAAGAGCTGCGGCAGGTCGCCCAGGGGGATGTTTTCTACGTGGATGTCCTGCACGTCCCAGAAACGGCAATATTTTACGGCGGCGTCCACTGGGAGGACGGGCATGGCCAGCGGCAGGGCGATGGCGGCGGCGATGATCATGGGCGCGGCGATGGCGGGGACGAGCCAGCGGCCGGTGCGGGGGATGACACGAAGCTCGAGCCAGACGGCCCCTGCCGCGAAGAGCATGATGTAGGCCGGGGCGAGGTAATAGATCTTTCCATGCAGATAGAGCATTTCCGCGAGCACCGTGAGATAGGCCCAGGCGAGCACGGAGTATTTTTTGCCGGCACGGTCGCGGAGCAGAAACCATAAACCGGCGACCCAAATTGGCGCGGCGAGAGGATCGGTGAGCAGCGCCTGTTGCGCGATGAATTCCAGCGGGGAGACGGTGGAATATTTTTTGCCGACGACTGCGTGGAGGAGCGCGATAGTGGGCCAGCCATTGTGAATTTCCCAGAGGAGATTCGGCAGGAAAATAACGAAAGCGACAGCGGCGCCGAGCCAGATCCAGATACGCGCGAATTCGCGACGCGCGGGCGAAAGCAACAGACCCACCGCGAGGCCCGAGCCAAAGAACAGCATGGAGTGCTTGTTCTGCAGGCCAAGGCCGGCGACGACGCCGAAGAGCAGCCAGAGGCGGCGGTCACCGCCATTGAGGATGCGCAAGACGATGGCGGCGCTGGCCATCCAGAAGACCGGCTCGAAGGCGTTCATGGAGAAAAAGTTATCGAACGTCAGGTAGATTGGCGCAAGCAGGACTAGGAGTGCGGCAAGAAATTGCGCAGTCTTGCGGCCGCCCATTTCGCGGGCCATCCATCCGCCGAGCAATACTTTTGCGGGAGAGCTAAGCGCGGGCAGGAAACGCAGGGCACGAAGCGAATCGCCGAGCAGCCAGCGGGTGGCCCGCGCGAGGAAGGGAGCCAGCGGGGCGTGGTCAACGTAGCCCCAGGCCAGGCGTTGACCGTTTGCGGCGTAGTAGAGTTCGTCGCGGAAGAAGCCATATCCGCCGTTGAACGCGACGTGCAGTAGGAAGGCGAATATGGCGAGCGCGTAGACCGCGGTGCTCAGCGGGGTTAAGGAGGCGACGTTCGAGGGCGGCGCGGCGGCACGAGCGCGCTTGCCGATCTCATCCGAGGCGGCCGGCGTGAGCGGTGGCTGCTGTATGGTGACCGACAAAATCCCTCAGGCGGCTTGAGCTTTACCAAAACTGTCAGCCGCGGCCGCGGGCGCTGACTTGGCCGGTACGATGCAAGGACGCGGCAGCGGGAGTAAAGGAACGACGCGCCGGAACTGCGGCTGCTGCGCTTCACGCCCACCGCCGAACGGAAATTAAGGCTTGGCCGCCGCTGGAGCTGCGGACTTCGCGACAGGCTTCTTCGCGGGCGTCGCCGGTTCGCCGACGATGAAAGCGGTCTTGATCGAATCCAGCTTCGGCCAGCCTTTATCGAGATATGGCTTGCCCTGCTTTTCGATCTGCTCCTGATCGGGACCGCCGCCTTGCGGGGCGCCTTCGCCGTAGTCGCCATACAGCGTATCGACCACGCTCATGCCCTCGGTGACTTGCCCGAAGGCCGAGAAGCCCATCGCGTCGAGGCGCTTGTTGTCGGCAAGATTGATGAAGACTTGCGTGGTGCGTGTGTTGGCGCCGGAGGTGGCGAAGGTGATGTAGCCGCGCAGATTGGATTGTGTAGGGGGATCGTCCTTAATCTCGGTCTTACTCCAGGCGGTTGTGACCGCAGAGACCGGGCTGATGCCGAACTGCGCAACGAAGCCGGGGAGCACGCGGAAGAACGTGGCGTTGTCGTAGAAATGATGGCGCACCAGATTGTAGAAGCGGTCTGCGCCGAGCGGCGACCAGGCGCGCGTAACCGTCAGCGTAAAGTCGCCTTTGGTGGTGACGAATTTCACCTGGTAACTTTCGGGAGCTTTGGCTTTGAGTAACGCCGGGTGCAGCAGCGTGTGGTCGTAATGTGGCGCGACGGCGGCGCCTGCGGTGCTTTTATGGGCCGGCGGCTTGGCCGCGGTGGCCGGCGCTTGATTAGCCGGAGTTTGTGTTGCAGGCGTCTGCGCCACGCTTCGCGCTGCGCAAAATGCTGCCAGCGCACAAATCAACACTTTGCTCTTCCCTGCTGCTTTCATCATTTCCGTCTTCTCCGTGGTGATGCGTCTAAATGTCGGGGGCCGCGCTTACTGCTGCGCCGCGTGGTTGAGGTCGCGGCTTACGCGTTCGACGTCGGTCATGACGCGTAAGGTATTTTCGCCCAAAATCTTGCGTACGTCACCCTCGGAATATCCTTTGCGTAGCAGGGCCTCGGTAATTTTGGGGATTTGCGCGGCGTCTTCCATGCCATACGGCATGTTGGCGCCATCGAAGTCCGAGCCCAGGCCCACGTGCTCGGCGCCCACCAGTTTTACGGCGTGGTCGATGTGCTCGACGATTTTGCTCCAGTCGACGCGCGGAAGCTTGCCCTGCGCCACGTATTCCCGCGTCAGGCGGTCGCCTTCCATGAGCAGACACGCCTCACTCTCCCCGCATCGCTTGCGCGCCGCGGCTTCGATGGCGCGATTAATGCCCGGGTCGCGACGTTCCGCGTCCAAAAATTCCTGGCTGAGGAAGGCCACGTGGTAATTGACCTGGATCACCCCGCCCTTGGCGGCCAGCGCCTGGATCATCGCGTCGCTCATGTTGCGCGGAGCGTTGCAGATGGCGCGGCAGGAAGAGTGCGAGGCGATGAGCGGCGCCTGGCTGCTGGCCAGCACGTCGTAAAAAGTTTTGTCGCTGACGTGGGAAATGTCCACCATCATGCCGAGGCGATTCATTTCATGGATCACTTCTTTGCCGAATGGCGAGAGGCCGTTGTGGGCGGGCTTGTCGGTGGAGGCGTCGGCCCATTCCACGTTGCCGCTGTGCGTAAGCGTCATGTAGCGCGCGCCTTCCGCGGCGAATTTGCGCAGGACGGCGAGGTCGCCGCTAATCATGTGGCCACCCTCGATGCCGATGAGCGCGGCAATTTTGCCTTGCGCATGCGCGGCGCGAATTTCGGCGGCGGTGGTGGCGAGGACCAGGTCAGCGGGATGGCGGCGAACTTGTTCGTGGACGGCGGCAATCTGCTCTTCGGCTTGGGCGACGGCGCGTGGGCCGCGTACACGACTGGGAATCCAGATGGAAAAGAAGAGCGCGCCGAGGCCGCCTTCACGCATGCGCGGGATGTCCACGCTGCCTTGCGCGCCGCGGGCGCCGAGATCGAAGTGCGGGTCGAGCAGCCGCTGTGTGGTGTCGGCGTGCGTGTCGATTACCAGCGAAGAAAAATGCAAATGGCGCGCGCGCGCGGCGATGTCGTCGCCGCTCACAAAAGCCGCCGGTGCGAATCCGGCCAGCACAAGTAAAATGCCACCAATAGTCCCCGTACTCCGCACATTTCTCCGCCGCCCATGCCACACTCGCTCCCCATTTTCCGTCATGTTTCTCTTGCGTCGCGTCGACCCGCAACTTACTGCTGCGCCTGCATCGCACGGCTCACGCGCTCCGCTTGTTCCATGATGCGCAGCGTGTTCCCGCCGAGAATTTTGCGAATGTCCTCGTCAGAATACCCCTTGCGCAGCAGCGCTTCGGTGATTTTCGGCAGCTTGGAGGCGTCTTCCAATCCCTCCGGCATGGTGGCGCCATCGAAATCCGAGCCCAAGCCCACGTGATCCGCTCCGACCAGCTTCACCGCATGATCGATGTGGTCCACGACGCGTTCCCAGCTCACGTGCGGCAGCTTCCCTTCCGCGGTGAGCTTTTTCTCTTCGTCGTTCATTTTCTTACTCAAGCAAGAGTCGTCCTTGTTGCATTCCTTCGCCAGCGCGTCAAACATCGCCGTAACGTTGCCGCGCGCCTTGTCCGAAGCATCCTTGTACGCCTGATCGATGAAACTCTTTTCGTAATTAATCTGGATGACGCCGCCTTTGGCCGCCAGCGCCTTGATCATGTCGTCGCTCATGTCCCGCACGTGGTCGCATAGCGCGCGGCAGGAAGAGTGTGAAGCGATCAGCGGCGCCTGGCTCACCGCCAGCGCATCGTAAAAGGTTTTGTCGGAAACGTGCGAGATATCCACCAGAACCCCCTGCCGGTTCATCTCGCGCACCACCTCCTTGCCGAAATCCGTCAAGCCGTTATGCTCCGGCTTGGCCGTCGAAGAGTCCGCCCACTCATCATTGTAAAAATGCGTCAGCGTCATATAGCGCACGCCCAAGTCCGCAAAAATGCGCAACACATGTATATCGTTGCCGATCATGTGTCCGCCCTCGACGCCCATGAGCGCGGCGATTTTCCCCTGCGCGTGCGCTTGGCGCACCTCGTCGGCGGTCCGCGCCAGCACCATGTCGTTCGGATATTTTTGAATGTTTTCACGCACCAGATCGATCTGGTCCAGCGCTTTCTCGACCGCCGCCGGCCCCATGATTTTCCCGTCAATCCAGATGGAAAAGAAAATGGCGTTCATGCCGCCTTCGCGCATGCGCGGAATGTCGATGTGTCCGTCGGCGTTACGTTTGCCGATGTCGAACGAATTCGAGAGGAAGCGCTGCGTGGTGTCGTCGTGCGTGTCCAGCACGATGGAGGAAAAATGCAGCGCGCGAGCGTGCTCAGAAATGTCGTCGGCGCTGGTGTGTAGCGGAAGCAGAAACGCGGCGGAAGCCAGACAAATTGCAAAACAAACGCTACGGGCCAGGCGCACGAATCACTCTCCTCAAACGGAAGTCGAGGAAGAGTTTACCCTACCAGCCGTTCCAGCCAAACAACGCTTGCTTCCAAACCTCGCGATTCACCTCGGCGAGCGACTCGGTGAGCGGAATGCCTTCGGGGCAGGCTTTGACGCAATTCTGCGCGTTGCTGCAATCTTCGATGCCGCCGTGGCCCATCGCGGCCCTGAGTCGCTCTGCGGCGTGCATTTTCCCCGTGGGGTGCATGTTGAAGAGCCGCACCTGGCTGAAACCCGCGGCGCCGATGAACGGGTTATGCCATTCCACGAACAGCCGGAACGGGATGGTCTTCAGCTCCGCCGAAGCCAGATTGTATTTTTCCGGCTAACCAGCGCCGCGCTATTGGACCAGAAATGTTCCGCGAGAAATGCGCTGACAGGAACCAGTCCCGTCAAAGAATGGAGTTTGCGAAGGAGGTCGCTTGAATCAGGCCGAGTTGCCGTAGCGGACATGCCTTCTCCCCCCAGAACCTCGCCAAGCACTTGAGTCAGACCTGAGTCAGACCGGACGCGTCTCGTGGCGGGCCAGTGGCCGCCTCCGTTGCAGGAGGTCAACCCTGCGCCACACTCAAGCTGGTGAAAGATTTGCGGCAACTTCAGTATAGGCAGCCGCGCGAGGGGACGCGAGTTGGCGCGCTCGCGCATGCCCTCATTTGTGTTTACAAATTCCAGGGAATAATGCAGCCCGTTGCAGATCAAACGTGTTCGTTTCCGCCGAAAAGTCTGAAGTGTTCGTACGCCTAGCGACCACTTGGCTCCAGGCTCCCGAATTCCGCTTGCCATCTCACAAGGCAACGGTACAATTTATTACAGAGCAGTGGAACTTACTACAGATAGTAGAGCCTGCCGGGACTTCCTCTCCTCCCAGCCAGCACGCGAAAGTTTTGAAGCTATGTCCACCACGCTAAATCTAGTCTCGGAACTGGAACGCCTCGCGACAGCTCTGGCCTCGCACAAAAGTTCCGACGCCACCGAACAAGCGCTGATTTCCATCTCCGAGCGCATCGCCAAAGGCATCGGCGTGCGCTACGATGAAGTGGCCATCATGGCCGTCTCCACGCGCTGGAAGCATCTCTATTTTATCGCGCCGGTGGCCCTCAAGAATGTCGGATATGTTCCGCTTTCCAGCAACTCTGCTCTCGCCGCACGCACGGCGCGCGAAAATCGCGCGGAAATCGTCAATAATTTTGCTGCGGTGCGCCACGCCAGCGTGTTTGAAGGCGTAAAAATCGGCCAGGAGAGCGCCGAGGCCATTCAGAAGATCGTCAGTGCGCCGATTACCGTCGACGGCCGCGTCGTCGGCATCCTGCAAGTCAGCCGCAAAGGCTCCAACGCCAAGACCGCGGGGCCGGATTTCACCGCCGAAGACCTTGGGAAAGTCGTTGCGCTGTGTGCACCGCTGGGAAAACTGCTGGTGCACCTCGCTGCGGAATCGGAAACGTAAATTCGCGCGCCTGTCAACGTGCGTTCATGTTCCCACGACGCGCTCCGCGCCGCGAAACTCGTTGACACTGCAATACCTTCTTGTTACTTTTCCTGAGCGGAAATTTTTTCACCCATCCTCCCGGAGGCACGAAAAAATCAGCCTATGGCGTTCGTCGCTAAGAAAATATTTCTCACCAAAGGCGTTGGTAAGCACCGCGAGCGCCTCTCCAGTTTCGAGTTGGCGCTGCGCAACGCGGGCATCGCGGCCTGCAACATCGTGCGCGTCTCTTCGATTTTTCCGCCCAACTGCAAATTGATTTCCCGCAGCGAAGGTTTGAAGCACATCAAACCCGGCCAGGTCGCTTTCACGGTGATCAGCGAAAATTCCACCAAGGAAGCGCATCGCCTGATTGCCGCCAGCATCGGGTTGGCGCTACCCAGTGACAAAACCATGTACGGCTATCTGTCCGAGCATCACTCCTTCGGCGAAACCGAGGAAGTGGCCGGCGAATATGCGGAAGAGCTCGCGGCGGAGATGCTCGCCACCACGCTCAACGTGGAATTTGATCCGGATCTTTCCTTCGACGAGAAAAAAGAAGTTTATCGCATCTCCAACAAGATCGTCCGCACCATGCAGGTCACGCAATCCGCCGTCGGCGACAAGCGTGGCCTGTGGACCACCGTCCTCGGCGCCGCCATCCTCATCGGCGAAGACGACTAGCACTCCAGTTTCGGACGTCACAAGCTGCCGTTCGCCTACTTACTTCTTCTTGTAATACCCGATGCGCTGCAACACCGCGCCCACCACCAGCGGCAACGCCACTGTCGCGTCGTCAAACACTTCCGCGAACATTCCCCCTTCATCCAACGGCACAAACTTGCCCCACGAAACCGCTTCGGTGTACGTGCTGCCGGAGAGCCCGCCCCAATGCACCGGCTCCGGACAAATCCGCAAACCGTAGTTGTAGCGCTTCAGCGGCAGCTTTTTGTATCCACGCCGCGCCAGCAGCTCCGCATACACGCCAAACTGCTGGGACCAGTTGCGCGGCACGCCCCCGCCCACGGTGAAGATGCCCATGCGATTCGTGGCCAGCATGGTGTCGGCGAATTTCTCAAAATCCTCGAAGGGATCGTAGCGCAGCAACTGGCGCTTCTGCATGGTGCGCGCGATCTTGTGCAGCGCGAAGTCGATGCCCAGCTCGGAATCGGTGAACGCCGGAACAAATACCGGCACATCGTGTTCGTACGCGGACTTCAGAATTCCACGGCCTTTGGAATGTTTTACGAGATATTCGCCGATGCGCCGGTGAATCTTCCAGCTGCACGCCACGTCCGTCGCGTCCCATTTGTCGAGGATCAAGTCCATCACTTCCTCGACGTGATCGAGATTCACTTCCGGCTCGAGCGAATCGTAGACGCGGTTGTAGCCCGCAACGAACAATTCCTCGTCGTTCATCTTGCTGGGATCGTAGCGGAAGTGCGAATGCCCGGTGGCCTCCACCAGGCCGTGGGCCATCAGCGCGCCGGTGGAAACGATGGCCTTCACGATACCCGATTCGATCAGGTCGCAGAAAATCAATCCCATCTTGCCCACGGTGAGCGCGCCGGAAAGCGTCAGCACCACGAAACAATCCTTATCGCGCGCCATGGCTTCCAGCACGTCGGCGGCGTCGCCGATCTGTCGGCCGGTGAACGCTGTGTCGCCCATGGCCCGCACCAGTTCATCGATGGTCTGGCACTTGGCAAGATCGATCGGAAAAATCGGCCGCAGCTTGTCTTTCACGGGATCGTGCAGCACGCGGCCGGTTACGGTTTTCTTGGGCGTTTTCTTCGCCATCAGCTCTCCTGAAAAACATTGCGCCATTTGTTGCTGGAATGAAACATGTCATTCTTCTCCGATGAGTTTTAGTACAACTGCGCGACAAATGAAAGACTAATCGTAGCATTTGTGGCGGCCGCCTTCTGAGACGGGCGCCGTTGCCGTTCGCGCGAGTAAATTTCTCGCTCATGATAAAATAAAAACATGGCTGACAAATTCACCATCGGGCTGCTGCAGATGAAATGCACCGCGAATGCCGAGGAAAATCTCACGCACGCCATCGCGCACATTCGCGAAGCCGCCAAGCGCGGGGCGCAAATTATCTCCACGCACGAACTTTTTCGCGGCGAATATTTCTGCCGTACGGAAAATACCGCGCTCTTTGATCTCGCGGAGGCCGTGCCAGGCGGCACAACGGAGCGCCTGGGCCAGCTCGCCAAGGAACTCAACGTCGCGCTGGTCGCTTCCCTCTTTGAGCGCCGCGCCGCCGGCATCTATCACAACACCGTGGCGGTGCTCGACGCCGACGGCTCCTTCCTCGGGAAATATCGCAAGATGCACATTCCCGACGATCCGCTGTACTACGAAAAGTTTTACTTCACGCCGGGCGATCTGGGCTTTCGTAATTTCGATACCAGGTTCGCGCGCATCGGCGTGCAGATTTGCTGGGACCAATGGTATCCCGAAGGTTCGCGCATCACCGCGCTTGGCGGCGCGCAGGTGATCTTCTATCCCACCAGCATCGGCTGGCATCCCGCCGAAAAAGCGGAATTTGGCGCGGCGCAACTCGAAGCCTGGTGCACCATGCATCGCGCGCACGCCATCGCCAACGGCGTGTACGTCGCGCCGGTGAATCGCGTGGGCTATGAAGGCAACCCGCAAAAAGGCGATCCTGGCCTGGAATTCTGGGGCCATTCATTCGTCGCGGATCCTTTCGGCACCGTGCTCAGCGAAGCCGGCGACGGCAAAGAAGAAGTGCTGGTGGTGGAATGCGACCCCGCCAAGAGCGAGGACACGCGCCGCAACTGGCCCTTTCTGCGTGATCGCCGCATCGACGCCTACCAACCCATCCAGCAGCGCTGGATCGGCGAATAAGCAGCATGCCAAGGAAACTGACAGCACCCGCTCCGTCGAGCACGTCCGCCGAGACGCCGTTCGCCGCAGGCTACGTAATGCCGGCGGAGTGGGACGCACACGAAGCGACCTGGCTCGGCTGGCCGCACGAACTCACCGACTGGCCCGGCAAATTCGCGCCGATTCCGTGGGCCTTTTCGGAGATGGTGCGGCACCTGTCGCGCGTGGAACGCGTCTTCCTGCTGGTGCAGGATGGGGCCTCGGAAAAGCGCGTGCGCGCAATCCTGCGGAAGGCCGGAACGCACCTTGATAATGTGGACTTCTTCCGCGTGCCGACCGATCGCGGCTGGATGCGCGATTCCGGTCCCATCGGTGTGCGCAACGCCGCAGGGGACGTCGCGCTGAATCATTTCTCCTTCAATGGCTGGGCGAAATACGCTAACCACAAACGCGACGCGGCCGCAGCGACCAAGGTAAACAGCAAACTGCAGCGGCGTCTGTGGCTGCCGCAGCATAACGGCCGCCGCGTGGTGCTCGAAGGCGGGAGCATCGACGTGAACGGCGCCGGAACGCTGCTGACCACCGAAGAGTGCCTGCTCAGCAAAGTGCAGGAACGCAACCCGGGCTTTGCGCGCGCCGACTACGAAGAGGTGTTCCGCAATTATCTCGGCATCACCAATACCATCTGGCTGAAAAACGGCATCGCCGGCGACGACACGCACGGCCACGTGGACGATCTCTCACGCTTCGTGGATGAAGGCACGGTGGTGACGGTGGTGGAAACGAAGCCCGACGACGCCAACTACAAGCCACTGCAGGAAAATCTGGAAATTCTCCTTTCCAGCCGCGACCAGAACGGTCACCCGCTGCGCGTGGTGACGCTGCCCATGCCCGCGCCAGTGTACTTCGACGGCCAGCGATTGCCTGCGAGCTACGCCAATTTCTACATCGCCAACAGACTGGTTATCGTGCCGACATTTACGGACCCGCAAGACCGCGCGGCACTCAATACCATTGCCAGCCTGTTCCCGTCGCGCGAGGTGGTCGGTATTCCCTGCCGTGACTTGGTGCTCGGGCTGGGCACTTTGCATTGCATGACGCAGCAGCAACCTGCCGCGAAGTAAACGCTAACCGCTGAGGCGCGTCTCGCCGCAGATTCGTCTGAGGCGTTCCCTGTATGGCGGACGCTGGCGAGAAAGCTGCTACAATACCGTTCCGTCTGAAGCACCGAATCTCAGCCGTGGAGGCTCCATGTTTGCAACGGTGTCGCACACGATGTATGCCGCAATCATCTATCGCGCGAACCAAGTGGTCGTTGTCGATACGCAGAGCTGGCTCGGCTGGATTATCATCGGCCTCATCGCCGGTTGGCTGGCGGGCAAGATTGCGCGCGGTGAAGGTTATGGGTGCATCACCGACATCGTTCTGGGACTGGTGGGGTCGCTGATTGGCGGATGGATTTTCATTAAGCTGGGGATTTTTGGCGGCGGATTTATCTACTCCCTGGCGGCGGCCACTTTGGGGGCGATCATCCTGGTTTCCATCGTGCACCTGTTTTCGCCTGGACCGCGGCGCTAGTGGGCCTGGGATTGATGGAAGAACGGGGCACGGGCCGACTGGAGTCAGCAGGCTGGGCAAGCTGGGTCGCAGTCCTGCAACTCGGACGCAACTTGCGGCGTGGGCCAACATGCGTGCGCGCGTTGTCCTGAGCGTTGTGAGCAGAGCAAGGCGCCGAATCATTCCTTGAATTAACTTGGTTAGAAGCACCCATACAGTCTTGCTTTGCGCTGAAAACACAGGAGTTATAGTGTGTTCGGACCAGTGGAGTGGTTGTGAGATGGGTACACGGTAGGGCATTTCATATCGT
>PMOV01000236.1:15006-17454 GCA_003161195.1 Acidobacteriota bacterium
ATATTGTCAAGATATTTTACCTGTGGGTTATCATTCGAATGGGTTGAGACGGTCGGGATGAGACGGCTCGAGGAGGGACAGGAATCGCGGAAACGTCCCGTCTGTCCCCGGCGCTCCAGAGTATACTTCCCGCAATGAATCACAGGATTGAATTGTTTGCTCTCCAAATAGCGATGCGGCTGCGCGGCCCGGTGGAATACACGTGGACGCTGGCGGCGATTCAGGGTTTCGCCATCATCGCCACCTCGTATTGGATTCAAATTCCTCCCTCCCCTGGAATTGCGGTTGGTGTCCTTGGCCTGGTGGCGGTCGTCATGACCGTTAGAGCTGAGGACGAATGGGGGCGTACTGAACGGATAGCATGGTTGTTGCTGGCTCTCTGTTTGATGGTAGTAGAAATACGCGCAATTCAATTCGACCGTAGCCGACAAGATGCGTTGGAAGCGCAAAACAGAAAGGATGAGACTGAACGATTTTCTGAGGTTCTAAAAGATAATCGTGAAAAATTTGACGCAACCATGAGTAGAACGGGCGAAATTTTGGGGACCACGCAGAGAGTAGGAGAGCTTGCGCAAGAGAATCTTGAGAATACTACGGGAGGAAAATCATTCGCAGCCGTTACGCCTCAAGTGTGGTCAGGTACGGTTCCTATATCACTGTCTATTTACAACTACGGGAAACAAACCCTCACCGGAGTCACCGTGAGCATATATGGGAGCGATGCGTGGCACAAACCGCGTGGTTTTTTTGAAGCACCAACTATAGACGTAGGAACCCTGCATGCTGGAGAAATGAAGCTGCTAAAAGAGACCATTACTCCAACGGATAGTGGGGCGAGAGACGGAGGTCTCAAGATGGACAGTTTCCAACTTTACATTTCAGCCCAAAATTTCACGGTTGTTGAACATCTGCTATTCAGAGAAGGGAAACAGATTCCTTGGACTTTTCGCTACATAGTCACGCGACAATTTATCAAATCGCAGCACGGCAAGATAACTAATTTAGGCTATGAAATTATGGCGAATCAAAAGGAATGGCTCGGAGAAAAATGAGCCGTATTTTCAAGCGCCCAGTTTTTTGTTTCTAATCGGACTGTCGTCGTAAGTGATGGTCACCAGCTTGCCATCTTCGCTGCATTCAGCCGTGCCACGATTTACTCTAATTATGACTTCGCGGCCAAACTCTTTGACCGTGAGACTGAAGCGGTCGCCATACTGGGCAGTTTTGGAAATCTTTTTTGGC
The DNA here is from genome assembly GCA_003161195.1 of Acidobacteriota bacterium. Taxonomy (GTDB): domain Bacteria; phylum Acidobacteriota; class Terriglobia; order Acidiferrales; family UBA7541; genus Acidiferrum. Next base: position 16,249 of record PMOV01000236.1, read on the forward strand.
ATCTCCTACCTCCAGGCTTTGGCCCACCGCTTTTTCTGCGCCAGCGAATCAATGAGCGTCATTGCCAATCAATTCGAGCACTGGGTCCATAGGCTCAGCGATAGAATAGCCGGAGTTGTATAGCTGCATATTCGCGTAGCTTTGAGCGGTGTTGACCCAAGTTTCGGCGACAGGCACATACTGGCTTATCACGCCAACTATGCGGAATTGGCTCGCGAATCCTTGGTGAATTACTTCCAGAACAGGTCCTCCGCTGTTGCCGTGAAAGGTCATACAATCCAATACAATCGTTTTGTTGGCGCTGTTAGTCCCAGCGATGATGCCCTTTCGTAATAGCGGAGTGGTGTAGTCAACTTGCGGAGCCTGTTGCAGACCGATGGACTCCGGGTATCCGAGAACATAAATATCGTTAGCAGTGAGCACCTGCTCAAATTTTACAAGTGTATCCAAGTCGGCCCCAAGCATCCCTGATGGCGATTTTTGGATGAGTATAACTCCGGCCACCGCAGTCATTTGCTTCGGCGCTGTGGTTACAACGACTGGAGGGGTTGTTGCAGTCGGCACGGCAGATGCCGGAACAGCCGCCGTTGCGATAACGCCAATTTTAACGACCGCCACGTCGTGAGTTGCGTGCGCTTTTACCATGCCCGCATTGTTCAGCATCTCCAGGTCAATTGAAAAACGGTTCAGTTGAGCTTCTTCGGGTTTTCGAGAAAACGAATGTGACTCCGCTTTTTTACACCATAGCGTCCGGGGCCGAGGCTGATTGGGCTGACTAGGCAAGGGCTTCGGAGATTCGTTGAACAGCACATGGCGCGCAGTGACCAAGTAAGCGCTCGATTCGGTATTGATAAAAAACCCTGTGCCCTGAATCGAGACTACGCCATCCGCGCAGTCAGTCTGGCTAATTAGCACAGGATACGCAAGATTGTCGTCGGGAATTTCTCTTTGAGCCAATCCAAGAGGGGCACAAATAATCAATGCTAATGCGACGGACATGTAGTTCAACATCGCTACACCTCAGCGGCTGGGTGCCGCGCCCGTACAATAACACGCTCGTGGCGCTCGTGATAACATCCCGCTCATGGTGAGACTTGCCCACGCCTGATTCAAACTCTGCTTCCAGCACAGTAGTCGGTCCCGATGCGCCAGACCCGGTCGGAGTCACCGACTATAGGAGGAGGTGACCTGACCGGCTTGATTTAG
>PMOV01000121.1:0-11828 GCA_003161195.1 Acidobacteriota bacterium
GAACGAAAAGCGGCGCTGGAGGCGATTATTTACGCGGCGGATGAGCCGGCGACGATCGAGCAATTGGCGGTGGCGCTGGATGAGGAGCGGCTGGCGGTGCAGGCTTCGCTCGATGAACTGGTGGCGAGTTATGCGGCGGAAGAGCGCGGGATCGAGATTCGCGCGGTGGCCGGCGGGTACAAGCTGTATACCAAGCCGCAGCATCACGACGTGGTGCGGCGATTTATCAAGGGCTTGCGGCCGCCGCTGCGCTTGACCATGCCGGCGCTGGAGACGCTGGCGGTGATTTCGTATAAGCAGCCGGTGACGGGTCCGGAGATTGCGGAGATTCGCGGCGTGAATACGTCCGGCGTGCTGAAAACGTTGCTGGACAAGCGGCTGATTACGACGGCGGGGCGCAAGGAAGTGATGGGGCGGCCGATTTTGTATAAGACGTCGAAGGAATTTTTGATGCGGTTTGGGCTGAGCGACCTTTCGGAGTTGCCGAGCTTGAAGGAGTTTGAGGCGTTGGCGCGTGAGGCGCTGGGAAGCGACGAGGGCGTGGTGGGCGAGGAGAATTACACCTCGACGGAAGGTACCCCGACGGAAGGTATCGCGACGGAAGCTGCTCCCGCGGAGGGAGCGGAGCCGCACGAAGAGCGCGGTCCTGCCACTGTTGGCAAAGATTTGGTGGAAGAAGAGAAGGTGGCGACCAGCGAGGGTATGCCGGCTGGCGAAACGGATGAGTCGCCGAAGGCGGCGATTGTCGGGGAGTGACGCGGCGCCCTTTAGTTCCACGTAGTTACGCAAGTAGTTCCGCGCGCGAATACGATTCGGAAAGCGTGACATGGAAGAGCGACTGCAGAAAATAATTGCGCGTGCGGGGATTGCTTCGCGGCGGCATGCGGAACTGTTGATTACCAGCGGTCAGGTGAAACTGAACGGCCGCGTGGTTACCGAGCTGGGCACGAAGGCTGACCCGGCAAAGGATCGCATTGAGGCGGCGGGGCGAGTGGTGTCCGCCGAAGAGCGGCAGGTGTATTTGCTGCTGAACAAGCCGCCGGAAGTGGTTTCGGCGATGGCCGATCCGGAGGGACGCAAGACGCTGCGCAATTGCTTGCGCGGGTTGCCGGAGCGGGTGTATCCGGTGGGGAATCTGGAATATAACGCGTCGGGGCTGGTGTTTCTGACGAATGACGGCGACCTGGCGGCGAAGATGCTGAAGGATTGGGATTACGTGGAGCAGGTGTACCAGGTGAAAGTGAAAGGCATGCTGACGCTGGCGGACCTGGAGCGGCTGGGTAAAGAGATTGGCGCGTATATGAAGGTGGTGCGGCAGCCGGACGCCACGCGCGGGCGGGCGGCGAATTTCTGGTACGAAGTGCATATGAGCGCGGCGAAGCTGGAAGGGATGCGGCGCTTGCTGATGAAGGAACGGCATCCGGTGGAGAAGCTGAAGCGGATTGGGCTGGGGCCGCTGAGCGTGGAGGGCGTGCCGCGCGGGCGTTATCGGATGCTGAGCAGCAAGGAAGTGGAGGATTTTCGGCATATCAAGAAGACTCCGCGGAAGCCAGCACCTAAAGAAAAAGCCGGGGTTCCCGGAGCGCGGCTGCACGATCGCCCGGCGCACTGACGGCGGCTTTTTTCAGCCTATCCATAACCTCTAAGATCATTTCAGCGATGGCACAAGAACGTTTACAAAAACTTATGGCGCAGGCGGGGGTGGCGTCGCGGCGCGCGTCGGAGGAGATTATTGCCGCGGGCCGCGTGACGCTGAACGGGCAAGTGGTGGTGGAGCAGGGAACCAAGGCCGATCCCGAGAAGGATGAGATTTGTGTGGACGGCAAGCCGCTGGTGCGCGCGCAAAAGTTGCGCTATTTCCTGCTGAACAAACCGATGGGATATGTGACAACGGTGAGCGATCCCGAGGGGCGCGCCACGGTGATGGAGTTGATGCGCGATTGCGCGGAGCGCGTCTATCCCGTGGGGCGGCTGGATTATTCGAGCGAAGGCTTGCTGCTGATGACCAACGACGGGGCTCTGGCGCAGATGTTGATGAAGGCCGGGTCGCACGTGCCGAAGACGTATCAGGTGAAGGTGAGCGGCAAGCCGGATGAGCGGGCCATTGCGAAATTGCGGGCTGGAGTGTTTATCGAACTGGAGGATGGCCGGCGAGTGAAGACGTCGCCGGCGGAGATTCGGTTGCTGGCGGATCGCGAGAATCCCTGGTACGAGGTGGTGCTGATCGAGGGGAGGAACCGGCAGATTCGGCGGATGTTTCAGAGCGTGGGATTTTTGGTGGAGAAGATCAAGCGCGTGCAGCTGGGGCCGCTGAAGCTGGATGTGCCGCCGGGGGAGTTTAGATCGCTAACGGTGAGAGAAGTGGCGCAGTTGAAGGGGCTGGCGGACTCTGGCAAAGCGCGGAGCGGGCTGCGGAGAGACGCGAGGGATGGCGAGTGCGAGCCTGACGATTAATCGCCGCAGAATGTATAAGAAAGCAGATTCCTCGGGCAAAACCGGCCCTCGGAATGACACGTTGGTGATTGTTTCGGCGGGCGGGGAGACGGTCGGCGGGAATCGATTACTAGATTCAGTGCTGGAACGGGAAAAGCTGCAGGTTGCGCTTGCCCGGCGCAACGACCGCGAGAAATTTGCCGTCGGGCGAGACGGCGAAATCGCGAAAGGCCAAGGCGTGCAACACGGGGCTCAGCGTGGGCTCCTGCACGGGGATGATTTTTGCGGTGGCATAAGACAACAACGGCGGCACGTTGAAAGAAACGATGTCTCCGGACTTTTTCTCTGGCGCGCGCTTGACCAGGATTTGCTTCTCGTCCGGCGACCAGCGCACCACGCCTAAACCCACGCGAACGCGGGCCAGATACGCCGGCTCGGCGAGGTCGCGAATTTCCAGAACTTCATTGTCGATGAAATAGGCGACCTTGTTGCCGGGCGGCGACACAGCCAAGCCGCCGGCGTAATTATCGAGCGTGGCGAGCTCGCGGTCTTCCTGGGCTAGCAAGTCCAGATGCTGGAGGCGCGGGGGACCGGTCTGGGACTTGTCGCGTTCGATGGCGATGGCGGAGTTGGTGCGTGGGATGGGATCGACGTCGGCAAATGTGCGGCCTTCAAAGCAATTGCCGGCTGGGCCAGTGGCGGCGTTCGTGAAGTGAAAGGAAAAGAGCGGGTGAGGCTGCTTCACGGTGGGCGTGGAGTAGACGATGGTGAGATTGTCGGCGGTGAATTGCGCGTTGGCACCGGGATTGATGAAGCTGTCGCTGCCGCCGAGTTTTACTTCCTTGCCGTTGTCTTCGAGGACCAGCGTGGCGGTGGCGTCCTGCGTTTTGCCGGAATCGTCAAGCACCGTGGTGGTGAAAAATTGCGCGAGAATGATGCGGCCGTTGGGAGAAAAGCGGAAGTGGTCGACGGAATAGGTGAAGGGGCGATCGCCGCGCGTGAATTTATCGCCTTGCAGGATTCGCCGGCGTTTGCCACCGGCATCCTGCATCCAGAGGTCGTCGTGCTCGAGGTCGAAGAGCTTGGTTTTGTAGGGGCGGCGGACGGCGTAGACAATGCCGCCACTCGGTGCGAAGGCGAAAGCGGTGATTTCTTCGTCGATGGTTTGCAGCGGCTTGTCCAGATCCTGGGCGCGGGTGGGAGGGATGGTGCAGCAGCCGCAGACCAGGCAAAAGAGTGCGCAGAATTGTCGGAGGAATTTAAAACGGCTTACCGAGCAGGGGCAGATCATGATTGGGGCTGGGCCGCCGCGCCGGATGGCTGACTGCGGAGCTGCGAAATTTTTACCGCGCTTGGCGGGTTGGGTTGCGGCGGACCGGGATGCGGGCCTTGGTACGGCGAACAGCAGGGCTTTTCCGCCGGGACGAACTCCATGAACTCCACGCGTGTCTGATCTGGATCGTACAAGTTCAGCTGCCATTTGCCGTCGCGGCCGATTTGTGGCTTTTCCGCGGGCGAAAATCCGCGCGCCACCATGCCGTCGTAGGCGGCGTGAATGTCCGGGACGCCGATGGCGACGTGATTCATTACGCCGAGAGTGTGTTTATCCGTGTTCGGCGATACGTTGAGCATGTACTCGATCCAATTGGTTCCGTCGGGAACTTGCATGTCCACCCAATCGTCCACGTTATCTTTCATTCCGCCGTGCCAGTAGACGTGGAAGCCGAGCAAGCCCTTGTAGAAGGTATCCTCCGCGTTGCGGTCATGAACCACAAAACCGGCATGAATCACGTTCAGCAATTGCGGATACTTCGCCGATTGCTCCGCTTGCGGCGTGGTCCATTCGAGAAAGGAGATGCGATGGCCTTCGGGATCGGTGATGGTGAGGGGCATGCGGCCGGGAATAGCAGCGTCCGGGTGATCGACAACGGTGACGGGGACTTTGTGAAATTCGAGATAACGGCGCAGGGCGGCGAGATTGTCGGTGGCGAAGGTGATTTCCTCGAGGCGGTTGGCGCCCTGGGGTTTGGCGCGAGGATCGAGGCCGATGACCTGCAGGCCGTTGGGGGAGAAGCTGTGCGCTGGGGGAAGATTGTCGCAGCCGCTGGGGCAGTTAGTGGGCTGCATGATGGCGAGCACTGGAGTGTAGAACTTGTTGGCGGCGCGCAGATCGGAGGAGTAAAACTCGACTTTGGCGATGCCGAAGATGCGCGGGCGTGCGGGGGGCTGTTGCGGAATTGCGGAAGTGGAGAGGCCGAGGAGCAACATCGCGAACAGCATGCGTTTCATCGCGCACCTCCGGATTGGGACGACTTGGCGACTTTGAGATTCCTGATATCCGCGAGGCGTTGGCGCAGGCGCTGCTCGAAGCCTTGGTCGGTGGGCTCGTAGTAAGTGCGGGTGGCGAGATTTTCGGGCAGGCAGGTCATGTCCGTTACTTTGCCCGTGAAGTCGTGGGCGTATTTGTAGCCTTTGCCGTAGCCGACATTTTTCATCAGGCCGGTGACGGCGTTGCGCAGGTGCAGCGGAACGGGATCAGCTTCGGTTTTGGCGACGTCCTCGAGCACGTCGCCATACGCAGCGTAAAGCGCGTTGGACTTTGGCGCGAGCGCGAGGTAGACGGCGGCTTGCGCGAGCGCGAGGTGGCCTTCGGGCGCGCCAAGAAAATCGAAGGCATCCTTGGCGGCCAGGGTGACGGCCAGCGCGCCGGGTTCGGCGAGGCCGATGTCTTCGCTGGCCATGCGCACCAGGCGGCGCGCGAGGTAGAGCGCGTCTTCGCCGGATTCGAGCATGCGCGCGAGCCAATAGAGCGCGGCGTCGGGGTCGGAGTTGCGCACGGATTTGTGCAGCGCGGAAATTAAATTGAAATGCTCTTCGCCGGATTTGTCGTAGCGGAGGAGCTTGCGCTGCAGGACGTCTTCGAGGAGTTGCTGGGTGATTTCGTGGCGGCCGGCGGCATCTGGCGGGGCGGTGTGCGCGGCCAAGTCCAGCGTGTTGTAGGCGGAGCGGGCGTCGCCATTGGCGAAGGAGGCGATGCGGAAGAGGACCTCGTCGGTGGCGGAAATATTCCCGTTGCCGAGGCCGCGATCCTTATCTTGCAGCGCGCGGCGCAAGAGTTCGGCGATCAGCGGCGACGGGAGCGCCTCCAGAATGTAAACCTTGGTGCGGGAAAGCAGCGGGGAAATTACCTCGAAGGAGGGATTCTCCGTGGTGGCGCCGATGAAGGTGATGTGGCCGGCTTCCACGTGCGGCAGAAAGGCGTCTTGCTGCGATTTATTGAAGCGATGCACTTCGTCGACGAAGACGATAGTGCGATGACCGTTGCGGGCTTTTTGCTCGGCCTCCGCCATCACCTGCTTGATTTCTCTAATGCCGGAGAGGACCGCGCTGAAGGAGATGAATTCCGAGCGCGTTAGCCGCGCGATCATGCGCGCAAGAGTGGTCTTGCCGCAGCCGGGCGGTCCCCAGAGAAGCATGGAGCTGACGGCGTCATTTTCGATTTGCACGCGCAGCGGTTTGCCGGGGCCGAGGAGTTTCTGTTGCCCGATGAATTCGTCGAGCGTGCGCGGACGCATGCGCTCGGCGAGGGGCTGCTGCGCGGGCGAGATTTCTGGCTCGGGGACGCGGTGCAGCGCCGTTCCGGCGGCGGTGTCGTGAAGATCGGGGAAGAGGCTCATGTTGGGCGGTTGGGCGCGGCGTTCTCCGTTGGCCGCGCGCCTGTGGATTGGACGCTGCTCGTCGCTACGGAGTTTCTTTGGCGCGCGGCCTCATAAAAGAGCACGGCGGCAGCGGCGGCGGCGTTGAGCGATTCGACGCCGCTGGACATGGGGATGCCGATGCGCGCGTCGGCGTTGCGCTCGACGTCGGCGGGCAATCCCGCGCCTTCATTGCCGACCAGTAGGGCGACTGGGGCGCACCAATCCACCTGCCAGGGTGCGAGCAGCGGTGCCGTAACCTCCTCGGCCGGGCTGGGAACACTCGAGGCGAGCGTGCTTATGCCGGCCACCTTTAATTGCGCGAGCAGAATTGGCAGCGACATTCCGGCAAGCACCGGCAAATGCAACGCCGCCCCGGCGGACGCGCGCAAGGCTTTAGGAGAAAAAGGGCTGGCCGTGCCGCTCACGCCGGAGGCTGCGGTGACGGCCCCCGTCGCGCCGAAGGCCGCCGCGGTGCGGAGAATCGTTCCCACGTTGCCGGGGTCCTGGACGCCTGCCAGAACAACCAACAGGGGAGAACACGCGCCCACCGGCGTGCGCACCAAATCGTCAAAAGAGACCGTGCGCGGGACGACCAACGCGGCGACGCCTTGGGGGTGCTCGGTATCGGCGATTCCTGCAAAGAGGCGGTCGGTCGTGTGTAGCACGGGGAAAGCGATATCGGGCCGGCCGATTAAGGGGGCCAGGCGCTCGCGATAGCGCTCGCCACTTTCGCTGAAGAGGACTGCCTCGATGCGGCAGCCGGATTGCAGCGCCTCTTCGGTTAGGCGCGCGCCCTCGACGCCGACGGCCCCGTCTTCCGCGGGCAGCCCGCCGCGCAGTGCCATGCGAAAGGCTTTGAGCCAACGATTGTCGCGGCTGGTAATGGCCTGAGGATTGGCGGACGAAGTGGCGGCGCCGGGAGCCGGACGCGTAGCTTTGCTCGGGGAGGCCATGCACAGGCAGGGTAACAAATTTCGGTGTTGCGGCGGTACTCGCGGGCCCAGCGCGAGCGGACCGGCTGAATGTGCCGGCGCATTTTGCGGCGAGCATCGTCGAACTCCGGAAGATGCGGCGCTGGCGAAATCCTACTTCGCGGTGACGTTGTCGCGAATCGCGGCGTACTGGTCGTCCGTCAACACGCCCTTGCTGACCAAGTCATGGCGGTCGCTGTACGGACGATTCGCCACGATTCTATGCGCATCCCGTCGTGAGATTCCTGGCAAGCTCGACAAGTCGGTCTCGCTGGCGGCATTCAAATCGACCGGGGCATGGGTGCCGCGGTCCCAGCCTTCTTTCACGCCTTCCGCGGCGGCTTTCGCGTCGTCGGCGGCGGTCTTCGCCGCCTCACCAAGCTTGCGTCCAGCCTCTTGCAATTCCGGCTTGGCATTTTCCGTGGCTTTGGCGACTTCCTCGCGCGTCTTCTCGTCTCGCGCCTTTTGCGCGGCGGCGTCGCTGCCGCCAACTTGAAAATACCCGCAACCCGCGAGCAGCATTGCGGCCGTAGCACACGCGGCCCATGCCGCGCGCAGGATATACCGCCCACGTCGGTACTGCTTACTCGATAGCCATTTCACTTTGCTTCCCATGGGTTATCTCCTGTACTTTCGATGCGCGCAGCGGCACATTAGAGGTGCGCGTCGCCGCTGTATCGAGCGAGGCTGCGCTTCCCGGAGACGCCCAGGTTGCATGGCTGCTAAATCCCGCAGTGAAATAAAATCCTCAACGCCCAAGAAAAGCTCCGCTCGCCACAGCTCGTCCAAAGGGCTGATGCTGATCGCGGCTTATAAACTTTTTAAAGGGGTGGCTTTTCTGGCCGTGGCGCTGGGGGCGAGGCATCTGCTCAGCCAGGATCTCTCCGCCGACGTGGAGCATTGGATCGATCTGCTGCGCATTGATCCGCACAATCACTACATTCATATTTTATTGATGAAAGTCGCCAACATCGACGCCAAGCGCATGCGCGAACTACGTGCCGGCACATTTTTTTACGCTATTTTGTTTTTGATCGAGGGTACGGGGTTGGCGCTGCGGCAGCGCTGGGCGGAGTACGTGACGATCATGTCCACGAGCTCGCTGATCCCCATCGAGGTCTATGAGCTGCTCAAGCAATTCACGCCATTTAAGGTGGCCTTCCTGCTGGTCAACGTCGCGGTGGTGGTGTACCTGGTGTGGGAACTGCGGCGCAACCGCGCCGCGCACGGGTAGAGTTTTCCTGGCGCGCGAGCTATTTTGTCTTTGAACTCTGTTCAAACGCCTCGCGCAGCCCATCGATAATGTGGGCGGCGTTCTGCGCAGTGTTGGTCTTGCTCAAATCCGACCACACGGCCGCGCCGGTCTTGCCCTCGATCAGCGTCAACCGCGTGAAACCATCCGGTGCCGCTTCGTAGCCATTGGGTAGCAACGCCGAGCCGTTCGCCGCCGCGCCGGTGGATGCCGCAGCGGACGCACTGCCAGGAGTTGTCGGCGCGGCCATGGGACGCTCGCTGCTCGCCGGCTTTACGTACGCGTTCCCCGTGAGGATCAGCACGACGTCGGCCTTGTCCGCGCTGTCCACCACTTGCAAATGGCCCCATTTCGCCAAGCCGAGGTAGGCGTTGTTGCGCAAGCCGCCGTCGGTGGTCTGGTTATCGATGTAGATCGTCCGCGCCGCGAGTAAGGACGCCGGCAAGGCCGCGGCTTTTTTGTTTGCCGCGGCCACCTGCGCGCCGCTGAGTAACACGATTGCTGCCGCGACAAACCAGCAGAACGCTCTCGTGCTAAAGAGTTTTGGTACGCCACGCGTCCAGCGCAGTATTTCCCGGTCCATAGAGACACTCCTCCGCGAAGGCGGCTGCCGCAGTCGCATCACTCGCACAGATTGTCGAGCCACCGTGAGCCGTCACTCTAGCCGCGGGGCGCAACCCACGCTACTGCACCGCCGCCTAGAAAATGGTCCCTGACCCAATCCTGTAGGCACGCTGACTGCTCGGTCAGGAAGCTCCGTCGGAGCGATCAAACAAAAATGGCGCACCGTTGGTCTACCACGCGAGGTTGGTTGCATCTGCGCAGCTCCACGAACTCAGCGTCCCGGCGGTAGGTTTGTCCGTGCGCTTTTCGCCCCAGCGCGTGCGTCAATGTCCGCGCGCCCTTGGTAAAGCGCTACACTATTCCTGTGCAGAAGAAAATGTTCTGGATTACCTTTAGCGCGCTCGGCCTGGTGGCCGATCTGGTGCTTCCATTCTGGTGGGCCATCGGCGCCACCATTCCGGTGGGCGTCATCGCCTGGTGGTTTGCCTACCGCTCCGACTGGTTCTAACCGCGGGCTAGCGGCGAAAATAAAAGTACGGAATGAAATACAGTAATCCAGCGAAAATCGCCACAAAAATCAGCAGTACGGCCAACCACACGAACACAAATACCCGCTCGTCCTGCTCGGGCGGCGGCGCAGACATGCCCAAGACAAAATGGACGCCGCGGAACACGCGCGCAAGGAAGGCAATCATGCGAATCGGCCGGGCGTCGGCGCTATAGTTGCGGACATGAGCTGCGGAGCGGCCTCGCATCAACTATCGAAGTATCGTCCGTTCACCTCGTCGCCCATAATCGCGAAACTGCACGTCGAGGTCTCCAGCGGGTCGGACTTCCACGAAAAGCCAATGGACGGCACATGAATCTCCGCCTCCATCTGGCAATCGGCGCGCGTTCCCGTGAAGCGAAAATGCTTCGCGCCATCCTCGTAGCGCACCGGTTCGCCGGTCGACTTCCACACCATCTTGAAACTCATCTTCGCCGGGGTCGCGACGGCATCCAGCGCCGGCCAACGCGGCTGGTCCACCACCGCCACGTCCTGCAGTTGCAAAATAAGTGTTTTCCCGGAGTCCGCCATGGTCAGCCCACCGTCCGGCACCGCAGCCACCCAATACAATCCATTCGGCGAAATCGGCGGATGGAAATCATGCACCTGGTTGGCAGGGACCAACGGCCCCTGAAACAGCGTGAGTCATATATGGGTCAAGGTGATGTGTTGCGTGCTGCGCGCCGCCCAATAATCGCCCTGCATCACGCCGTAATCCGTCGTGGGAGCGCCAAACGCGATGCGGTTGCCCTTGTTGTCGGTGCCCATTCCCGAAAACGTGCTGCTGCGCGCCACCAGTCCCTTGAAGTGGTAGATGTGACTCGGTTCGAGATTTAGCCCGGCCGGCTGATTGTGGCTGCCGTTCTTATCGAGCCACGGAATGGGATACGGTTCCGTCCCGCCGTTCGCCTTGATCTCTTGCGGGGCCCGTTCCGCCGCCGCAGGCAACGCCCACGGCATCGCCGCCACCGTCCCCGCTCCCGCCTTCAGCAATTCTCTCCGTCCAAAATGCGCCATGTTCCACCTCCGGGCTAACGACATGCTATTCGAACGGCTGGGTTTTCCGTCGCAACCTGGCGTTACTCGGCCGCCTTGCCCGCCAGTGCCCCCACAACTGCGATGTTTGCCAACAATTCCTGCGGCAAACCATGCCGCTCCCGCAGATACTCCGGGCTGTTATACGACACCCACACCTTTCCCCCGCCATCCTGCCACACCAAAATCTTCAACGGCAGATCGATGGCGATGCTCGGCGCCGCCAGCATCAGCGGCGTCCCGGCCTTCGGGCTCCCGAAGATCAGCAGCTTGGTGTCCGGCATCTGTAGGCCGGCCTTTTGCGCCTCTCCGCTGTGGTCCACCGTGGCGAAGAGCGTCACGTCTTTGCTCTGCAAGATGGCCGTAAGCTTGCCCACCGTCTCCGCTACGCTGTGATTGCTGGGCAAGGTGACAATTCCTTCTCCCTGTTCCACCATCGGCGACTCCCTCCTGAAGACTGCGCGTCACGCGCCCCGCTCGCAGCAATGGTGCGCTCTAATTCCTCGGCGCTTCCCGCAAGCAGCAGCCCCGGTGCTATCACCAGTCCAATAACCACAAAAACCAGGCTCCAGAATCGCATACTGTACTCCCGCACTCGCAATGATTAGGATGTTTGTCGAGGTAGGAAGACGATACTTTTCTGCTCTCAATGTGTCCTGCAACCAAAGCGACACTCTCCCGCCTCAATTGACACCTCTTCCTGCCTTCGCTACGCTTTCGTGTTTGCACTAGCGCGTTTTTTTATACAGGGAACGAGGCACCCGCCGCATGGCTGAAGAGAAGCTCCCCACCCGAGCACAGGATTTCTCCGAGTGGTACAACCAACTGGTCCTCAAGGCGCAGCTCGCCGACTACGCCCCGGTGCGCGGCTGCATGGTCGTCCGACCCTACGGCTGGGCGCTGTGGGAAAACATCACCGCCGCGCTCGACCGCCGCTTCAAAGCTACCGGTCACCAGAACGTCGCCTTTCCGATGCTGATTCCGCGCAGCTTCATCGATAAAGAAAAGCACCACGTCGAAGGATTTTCTCCCGAGCTGGCGGTGGTCACCATCGGCGGCGGCGAAGAGCTAGCCGAACCGCTGGTCATCCGGCCCACCTCGGAAACCATCATCGGCCACATGTGGTCCAAATGGATCCAGTCCTACCGCGATCTGCCCGTGCTGATGAATCAGTGGAACAGCGTGGTCCGCTGGGAATTGCGCACCAAGCTATTCCTCCGCACGCTGGAATTTTACTGGCAGGAAGGGCACACCGCGCACGCCACGCGCGAAGAAGCGGAGTTTGAGACACGCCAGATGCTGGACATCTACACCGATTTCGCGGTCAA
>PMOV01000121.1:11889-28027 GCA_003161195.1 Acidobacteriota bacterium
GGCGCGATCATCATGGTCCACGGCGACGATCAAGGGCTGGTGCTGCCGCCCAAACTGGCGCCCATCCAGGCGGTCATCGTACCCATCTACAAGACGGACGAAGAGAAAGCGGTGGTACTCGAGGCCGCACGCAAGCTGAACGGCGAGTTAATCAAAGCCAATATCCGCGTAAAACTCGACGAACGCGAAGGGCAAAGCGCCGGCTGGAAGTTTAACGATTGGGAGATGCGTGGCGTCCCGGTGCGCGTCGAACTCGGTCCCAAAGACGTGGCCAAGCAAGCCGCCGTTCTCGCCCGTCGTGATAAACCGGGAAGGGAAGGCAAGGTCAGCGTGAACCTCGCCGAACTGCCGGCGCTCACCGAAAAGCTGCTCGCGGAAATCCAGCAATCTCTGCACGACAAGGCCCTGGCCTTCCGCAAGGGCAACACGCACGACGCCAAGAACCTCGAAGACCTGAAGCGCGCCGTGGAAACCGGCTTCGCGCTGGCCTCCTGGTGCGGCAGCGGCGACTGCGAAGCCAAGATCAAGGAAGAAACCCGCGCCACCATGCGCTGCATCCCGCTCGAGCAACAGGGAACCGCGGGCGATTGCGTCTCTTGCGGCGAGCCGGCGCGCGATCGCGCCATCTTCGCCCGCGCCTATTAGGCAATCTGACACACCAGGTGGGGCCATTCAGTGGCGTGTTCATTACTAACGCCGCAGCCCCAAGGGTTGCATTCACGCTACAAGCCCGCAGCGGCCTTATCGACACTCTGGCGCGGCGATGTTAACGTAAATTGAACGAAAACAGCGGCATTGGCGCTGCGTTCTGGAGACACCGACTTGTTTGCTGACCGCCCATCCCAGCTTACCCCGCGCGGCGATCGCGGCATCACGCCTCGCGCCCAGCGCGGCGAAGGCAAACTCAAAACCATCATGGTGCTTCTGGTTTTCGCCGTGCTGATCTTCATCGGCTTCCGCACCATTCCCGCGTACGTCGCCGAATACCAACTCGCCGATAAAATGCAGGAAGTCGCGCGCTTCGCGGTGGTTACGCGCCAGAGCGAAGACCAGATCCGCGAAAATATCTATAAGGTCATGCAAGACCTCAACATTCCCGCCAAAAAAGAAGACATCAAGATCAGCACCGGGGATCGCGGCGTCACCATTTCTCTCGACTATCGCGTACCCGTGGATCTCGTCGTGTTCCAGACGGAATTGCACTTTACGCCCAGCAGCGAAAACAAATCGCTGACGTAGCCATCCTGGCAGGTCTCTGTCCTTCTGTCCTATTGCGTGGAACCCCGCAACTTGGCAACTCTGCGCCCGCGTACGTAGATGCAACGAGCTGCAGCCGACGCCGCAACGCTTTTACGCATCCAACAAAAGGCACACCTCGTAGATCGCTTCTTGGTTCGCACCGCATCTTGCGAGACACTGGTATTTCACGCTGAGGGAGTCCCGTTTGCGCATTCGGCTGCAAAAAGGTTTTTTCACGTCCATCGTCGGCCTGACGCTGCTGGCCGTCGTCCTGACCGTCATTCTCACGTCCGCCGGAATCTTCGCCTTTTACTACATCAAATATTCGCGCGCCATTACCGCGCGCCTCTCCGGCCACGTGCTGCAGAACACCACGCAGATCTTTTCCGCTCCAGAAGAAATCGCCGCAGGCCAAACCGAGTCTCTGGACCTCCTCACCACCTACCTGACCCGCGTGGGTTACCGTCCGGAGTCCGACGACAACGCCATGGGCCAGTTCACCGTGCAGGGCAACACCGTCGACATCCGCCCCTCAAAACTCTCCTACTTCGGCGGCAGCAACGCCCTCGAGGTGCAGTTCGGCGGCAAGACTATCCGCAGCATCCGCCCGCTCGCCGGCGGCACGGAACTGGCCTCCGCGCAAATCGAGCCTGAGCTCATCACCAATCTCTTTGACAGCGCCCGCGAAAAGCGTCGTCCGGTGCGCTACGACGATCTGCCTCCTACGCTGGTCCACGCCATTCTCTCTGCCGAAGACAAACGCTTCTTCGAGCACGGCGGCCTGGACTTTATCCGCATCTTCGGCGCCGCCTGGGCGGACCTCCGCCACAGCAGCCAGCACTATCAGGGCGCCAGCACCATCACCATGCAGGTGGCGCGCACCTTCTTCTTTTCCAACGAGCGCACCTGGAAGCGCAAACTCGCCGAAGCCATGGTGTCCTTCGAGCTCGAACAGCGCTTCAATAAGCAGGAAATCTTCGAGCTTTACGCCAACGAAGTGTATCTCGGCAATCGCGGCAGCTTCGGCATCCGCGGCTTTTCGGAAGCCAGCGTGGCGTACTTCGGCAAAGACATGCGTCAGCTCTCGCTTTCCGAATGCGCCTATTTGGCGGGCATCATTCGCGCGCCCAATTACTACTCCTCGGCGGACCGCCATCCGGAACGCGGCGCGCAAGCGCGCGATCGCGTGCTGGCGCAAATGGTGGAGAACCGATACATCAACGAAGCCGACGTGCAGGACGCCAAGCGCGTCCCGCTGCGCATCGTGCACACCTCCGTCGCCGGCAGCGAAGCGCCGTATTTCGTCGATATGGTCAAGGACCACTTGCTCGACAAATATTCGGAGAGCGAATTGACCACCGAGAATTTCCGCGTCTACACCACGCTGGACCCCGCACTGCAGCGCGCTGCGGCCGCGGCCGTCGAAGCCGGCGCCGCCAACGTGGACAAACTGCTGGCCAAGAAATACGACAAGTGGAAGCGAGAACAGGCCAAAAAGGGCACGGTCGAAACCATTCCGCAGGTGCAGGTCGCGCTCGTGGCGCTTGACCCGCGCACCGGCGAGATCAAAGCCGTAATTGGCGGCCGCGACTATGGCCAGAGCCAGCTCAACCACGCGCTCGCGCATCGCCAGCCGGGCTCGGTGTTCAAGCCGTTTGTCTACGCCGCCGCCTTCTCCAACGCCGTCAGCAACGTCCAACCGGTGATTACCACCGCCACCACCGTCGACGACGAGCCCACCACCTTCGAGTTTGACGGCAAGGAATACACGCCCAACAATTACGGCGAAAAATTTATGGGCCACGTCACCGTCCGTGAAGCTCTTACGAATTCGCTGAACGTTGCCACGGTGAAAGTTGCCGAACTGATCGGCTACGGCCGCGTGGTGCAAATTGCCCGTCAAATGGGCTTGGGCACCAACATTCAGCCCACCCCCGCAGTCGCTCTAGGCGCTTACGAAATGACGCCCGTGGACGTCGCCGCGGGTTACACCGCCTTCGCCACCATGGGCACACGCGCCGAACCCCAATTCCTGCACCGCGTCGTGCGTGCCGACGGCAGCACCCTCGAGCAATACGCCCCGCAGACGCGCCCGGTACTCGACCCGCGCGTCGCCTTTTTGGTCGATAGCGTCCTGCAAGACGTCCTCAACAAAGGCACGGGTGCCACCGTACGCGCCCGCGGCTTCACCTTACCGGCAGCCGGGAAGACCGGCACCTCGCGCGACGGCTGGTTCTCCGGCTTCACCTCCAACCTCGTGTGCGTCATTTGGGTGGGCTTCGACGACAACCGCGACCTCGGCCTCGCAGGTGGTGCCGCCGCCGCGCCCATCTGGGCGGACTTCATGCTTCGCGCCACGGCTCTGCCCGCCTACAAGGACGTGAAAGCATTCAGCATGCCGGACGGCGTGCAATCCGTCAGCATCGATCCGGAATCTCTGATGCTCGCCACGCCCAGCTGCCCCACCACGCGCGAGGAAGTCTACGTAGCCGGCTCGCAACCCACACAGTTCTGCGACCTGCACGGCGGCAACAAAACCGCCAGCACCTCCGGCAACTGGCTTTCGCACATCTTTGGTGGCGGGGGAGGATCGAAGGCACCCGTCACCAGCGTCGACCCCGGCCCCAACGCCGCCCCAAACCAGGCCCTAAATCCGGATGGTACTAGTCCGGCCCCTGGTGACCCTTCCGTCAAGCCCACCGAAAAGAAAAAGAATCCTTTGCAGAAGATTTTTGGTATCTTTGGGGGCAAGAAGAAGGATCCGGATAAGGACAAACCGAACCCGGACTAAAAGAGGTTCGCCATGAGCAGAATTTCGGTGGCGTTGCCAGCAGCCGTTGCCCTCCTGAGTTTCACTGTAACTTCATCCTCGACCGCACAAAATTTCACCAGCGGCTCGTCTGTCGCGAGCGCTGAAAGCGTGGCCGCGGCATCCATTCCACGCGTCAGCTTGCCGCAGAACCTCGCGCAAACGCCCGCCACCGCGGATCCCGTCATCGTCGTTCGCCCGCAGCTCACCGACGAAGAGATGGGCGATCTCTACATGATTCGCAAGGATTATCGCGAGGCCGCGCTGGTCTTCAAGCGCCTCTCCGACGCCGCGCCGCAAAATGCCGTCTACTTCAACAAGCTTGGCATCTCCCTGCACCAGCAGGGCGCGCTGACCATGGCGCTGAAATACTACGAGCGCGCCGTCAAGGTGGACCCGCGTTACGCCGATGCCCAGAATAACGTCGGCACCGTTTGGTATCAGCGCAAACGCTACGGCAAGGCCATTCGCGCGTATCAAAAAGCCATCAATATGCGCAAGGACATGCCGGTGCTCTACAGCAATCTGGCCTACGCCTACTTTGAAGACAAGAAGTACGAAGACTCCCTGGCCTCCTTCCGCCAGGCTCTGACCATCGATCCGCACTTCTTCGAGCAGGGCAACTCGCGCTCCGGTTCCGTCCTGCAAGACCGTTCTGTCGACGATCGCGGCCGCTTCTATTTCATGCTGGCAAAGACGTTCGCCGAATCCGGCAATCTCGAGCGCTGCATCATTTACCTGCGCAAAGCCAAGGATGAAGGCTACCGCGAACTCGCCGCTGCCAGGAAAGATCCGGTCTTCGCCGCCTACTTAAACAATCCCGATGTGCAGGAAGCGCTGACGCCCAAGTCCGCGGAGCCGCCGCGCTTCAAGAACGCCGCCCTCGATCAGCAATAAACAGGTCGCCGTTCAACGCTCCAGTCTGCGGACTCTGCCGGCCCGCCACGCGTCAGCGCAAGGCACTTCCGGCCGCTTCCTGCTCGCTCGCGCAAACTCCTCTGCTACAATTACAGTCTGCATGCATGTCCGTTGCGTAACGCGAGCATCGCTCCGCGCGATCGTAAGGCCGGCCGTAGCCTTGGCCGCCTTGGCTATGGCTATCCTCGCGCTGCACCTCGCTCCGCCGCTCAAAGCGCAGACCACCGCGCATCGCGCCTCCGGCGCCATCGGCAGCCAAATCTATCTCGTCTTTCCCTTTGAAAACGCCGGCCCCACCTCCCGCTACGATTGGCTGGGCGAAGGCCTCGAGGAACTCACCATCCTCCGGCTCTCCGCCGCCGGCGAATCCGTTTACTCGCACAGCGGACGCATCAACGAACTGGATCGCTACGGCCTGCCCTCCGAATCGAAACTCAGCCGCGCCACCATGCTGCGCATCGCCGAAGATCTCGATGTGGACTACGTCATCTTCGGTAGCTACTCCTCCGATGGAACCACGCTCAACATCGCCTCCCGCGTCCTGCGCATCAACCCGCCCGCGTTACTCCCGGAAGTTCGCGAGTCCGGCCCCCTCGATTCGCTGATGGACCTCGAAACTCGCCTGGCTTGGCGCGCCTTGGGCTCCAACCAACCCGCTTACCCGCTGAGCCTCGCCGAATTCGCAAAAAAGCAGCGCCCGCTGCGCCTCGACGCCTTCGAGCACTACGTCCGCGGCCTGCTCGCCGCCGACGACGAAGCCCGCCTGCGCGAATTCCGCGAAGCCGCGCGCCTCGAGCCCGATTGGCCGGAGCCGGATTTCTGGCTCGGCGAAGTCTATTTTTCGCGGCGTGATTGCAACCTGGCGCTGCCTTGGTACGCGCGCATTCCGGCCACCCATGATCGCTACACCGAGGCGGTTTTCGCCACCGGCGTCTGCCGCCTGTTGCTCAGCCAGCCGGACCGCGCCCAGGAAGTGTTTACCTCGCTGCGCGAAGGCTTGCGCCGGGGCACGGGCGCGGACGCCGGCGCCACCAGCTCGATCTCCGGCGGCGACCTTCCGGAGATCCTAAATAATCTGGCGCTGGCGAAAGCGCGTCTCGGCGACGTCGCCGGCGCACAAACCGACCTGCAGCGTGCCGCTGACCTTGACCCCGACGAAGACGACTATCCCTTCAATCTCGGCCTGCTTGCGCTGCAGAGCAACGATCCCAGCAACGCCGCCGGCTATTTCCGCGAAGCCTCGGATCGTGAACCGGACAACCCCGAAGATCGCGCGCTGCTCATTCTCGCGCTCGATAAAGCCGGCCGTCAGCCGGAAGCGGATCAGGAGCGCGTCTCCGCCACGGAAGAGTTCGGCCCAAGCGGCCTCCCCGCGGTGCACCTCGACGCCAAGAGCGACACGCTGACGCATTTGGCGCGTGTGAAGACCGAGCTCGACACCACCTCGCTGCGGCAGGAAATCAAGCCCGCCGAAAGTGGCGCTGCCGACACCTCCGGCGGCTCAGTCGCGGATTCCGCTGAAGCCCACGTGCGTGGCGCGCACCAGGCATTGCTCGCCGGCCGCGTGGACAACGCCGAACGCGAATTCAAAGCCGCCTTGGCCCTCGATTCCGTAAACGCCGGCGCCCACCGCGGTCTGGCCGACATCGCGCGCCGCCGCGGCAATCTGGACGAAGCCGTCACGCAACTGCAAGCCTCGCTGCACACGCGCGATTCGGCCGTCGTCCGCGTCCTTCTCGCGCGCGTATACCTCGAACAGAAGAAGACCGATCTGGCGCGCGCTGAAGTCCAGCGCGCGTTGAAGCTGGCGCCCAACTACACCGAAGCCAAGCAGTTGCTCGAGCACCTGCAAAATCCCCAAGCCACCACCCCCGGCCCGAATGGAGGTGTGCAATGAAAAGATCCTCCGTCTGGAAATCTAGCGCCACCGCGAAGTTCACCGCCGCGAGGTTCGCAGCCGCCGCGAAATCTGGTGTCGGCGCGAAATCTGCGGCTGCCCCAAACGCGCTTCGCTGCGCGCGGCTCGTGGTCACCGCGCTTCTCGCCACGCTCGCGCTGGCCGCTCCCTGGTATTCGCGCGTCTCTGCTGCCTCTCCCGATCAGTCCGCCGCGCCGGCCACGCCACTCGTTTCCGTCCTGCACATCGACGACGACGTCGAGCCGGTCCTCGCCACGTACCTTGATGAAGGCCTGGCCGACGCCGCGAAACACAGCGCCGTGCTGGTCATCATCACCATGGACACGCCCGGCGGCCTCACCGACTCGATGAAGGACATCGTGCAGCACATATTGGCCTCGCCAGTCCCAGTTGCGGTGTACGTCACGCCCATCGGCGCCCGTGCCGCCAGCGCCGGTTTCTACATTTTGCTTTCCGCCGACATCGCGGCGATGGCTCCCGGCACGCACACCGGCGCCGCCTCCACCATCATGGTGGTCGGCGGCATACCCACGCAGCTCGATCCCGTGTTCCGCGCGAAATTAAATGAGGACGCCAAGGCCTTCCTGCGCAGCTTCACGGAAAAGCGCGGGCGCAACTCCGCCCTCGCCGAAACCGCGGTCACCGACGCCAAAGCCTTCACCGAGAAAGAAGCGCTCGACGGCAAACTGATCGACCTGGTGGCCACCAATATGGACGACCTGCTGCGCCAGCTCGTTGGCCGCACCATCACGCGCTTCGATGGCACGAAAGTCACGCTGCACCTCGAGCACGCGACGCAAATCAGCTTCGAGCTCTCTTCGCGGCAAAAATTCCTGGCCCGCATCGTGGAGCCAGACATCTTTTTCATCCTGCTCATCGTCGGCGTGCTCGGCCTGTACACCGAATTCACGCATCCCGGCGTCATCGCCCCCGGGGTCATCGGCGGCATCTGCCTGGTGCTGGCGCTGTATGCCATGCATTTCCTGCCGGTAAATCTGGCTGGCGTATTCCTGATTCTGCTCGCCCTGGCGTTTTTTATCATGGAAGCCAAGTTCACCAGCCACGGCGTGCTGCTGCTCGGCGGCATCGTTTCCATGTTGTTGGGCGCCATGTTTCTGATTCGCTCGCCGCTCACCGGCTTCGGCGTCAGCTTCGTCGTAGCCCTTGCGGTGACCGTGCCCTTCGCCATCATCGCCGTGGTGTTGATGCGCCTGGTGCTGCGTTCGCGCAGTTGGAAGTCCGCCACCGGCAAGGAAGAGTTGCTGGGAGAGCAGGGAACGGTGGTCGAAGCGGTTCCGGCAAACGCCGAAGGCATGATCCGCATCCACGGCGAACTCTGGCGCGCCAGCAGCACGCAACCGCTCCAGTCGGGTATTTCTGTGCGCGTAGTGCGCATCGACGGCCTGAAGCTGCACGTCGAACCGGTCACCACGCCGACGTAACCGTGGTGAATGTGTCTTCTGCCTCTCAGGGGCAATCTTCGTCTTGATTTTTGCCCTCTCCCGCTCGGGCCCTTAAACGCGAACAACCCGCCGTTCGAATGATATCCGCAATTGGTCTTGACACATCAACAAATCCATGCTAGCGTGGAACATGGACTTGTTCGTTCCGTCCTCGCCAGTCGCCCCACACATCCCACGAGACCCGAAATCGGCCTCCGATCTGTGTCGCGTAATTTTGCCCCTTTGTTTTGATAACGATACGAATTGCTCCCCGCGCAACCCCCGTGTTTTGATAACGATACAAAATACCCTACCGTACACCTCACACCCCGCCAAAATCTCCATCCCGACAAAGGCCCCAATAGGCCGTAAGCCTAACAGCGACTTAGAGTTACCTGGGGGCGGGGAGCTTTTCTTGGCGCGGAGGAACTGGCGCCTACTCTTTTTCCAGGTCGGAGAGGTCGACTTCTACGGTGCCTTTGGTGCGTTTGGCCATCAGGTAGGAGCGGATGAAGGGGTCCAGGTCGCCATCGAGGACGCGGTCAACGTCGCCTACCTCGAACTTGGTGCGGTGGTCTTTGATGAGGCGATAGGGTTGCATTACATAGCTGCGGATTTGACTGCCGAAGGAGATTTCCAGTTTGGATTCGTCGAGCTTGTCGGTGTGTGCCTGGCGCTTTTTTATTTCTTCGTCGTAGAGGCGGGAGCGCAACATTTTCATGGCGAGCTCGCGGTTTTTGCCCTGGCTGCGCTGGGCCTGGCAGGCGACCACGATGTTGGTGGGGAGATGGGTGATGCGCACGGCGGTTTCGACTTTGTTGACGTTTTGTCCGCCTTTGCCGCCGGCGCGGTAGGTGTCAACGCGCAGGTCTTCGGGGCGGATGTTGATCTCGATGCGGTCATCAATTTCCGGGATGACGAAGACGCTGGCGAAGCTGGTGTGGCGGCGGGCGGCCTGGTCGAAGGGAGAGATGCGCACCAGGCGATGGACGCCGGTTTCGCCGGTCAGCAGGCCGTAGGCATTTTCTCCGCTGAACTGGATGGTGGCGTTTTTGATGCCGGCTTCTTCGCCGGGGGTTTCGTCCAGGACTTCGGCTTTCATTTCGTGGCGTTCGGCCCAGCGGAGATACATGCGCAAGAGGATGCTGGCCCAGTCCTGCGACTCGGTGCCGCCGGCGCCGGGCTTGATGGTCATGATGGCGTTGAGATGATCGGTTTCGCCGGAGAGCAAGGTGCGGGTTTCCTGTTCCGCGATGTAGGTCTCGGCGGCGTCCAGTTCCTTCGACAGATCTTTTAGGAGGTCTTGGCGCTGCTCGGCGTTGGTCTCTTCTTTGGCGAGGTTGATGTAGGTGTCGATGTCGCCCGCGATGCTGGTGAGTTTTTCGTCGGCGGCGATTTGGTCTTCGGCGCGTTTGCGGTCACGGAGGACGGCTTGGGCTTCTTCCTGGTTGCTCCAGAAATTGGGGTCGGCGGCGCGGGATTCCAGGGATTTCAGGCGGTCGCGGTATTGCGGGGCGTCAAAGATAGCTCCGAACCATGGAGATGCGTGGTTTGAGGGATTCGTAGCGGTATTGGAGGTCTTCGAGGATCATGTTTATTTAGGCGCTCGTCTTGGAATTTTTTTGGTGTTTGGGTGGTAAAAACAGAACCGAAAAACAAAGTCAATAACTGACGCCCTGAAGGGCGTCGCTACAAGGCAAACGCAAAGGCGAAAGCAAAGGCAAAGGCGAGAAACAGTATAGCGTGGTTTCAGGCGGTGGCCATGGGGGGGGCAAGGGCGACGACGGGAACTTCAACTACTGGGATGGCGATGTTTTCGCCGGCGGCCGGTCTGGGGGCCAGGGACCAGAACAGGAGGGCTAGCGAGACGAGTACGCAGAGCCAGGGGAACCAGTCGCCGTAGCGGGTGTAGATGGTTTTGTCGGTGCGAAAGTCGTAGGGGAGATTGGCGGCGGCGCGGACGTCTGGCGGTAAGGGGCGGTAGATGCGGCCATAGGGGTCGACGGAGACGGTGAAACCGTTGTTGGTGCTGCGAATGAGCCAGCGGCGATTTTCCGCGGCGCGCACGCGGGCCATGCGGAGGTGCTGCTCGGCGGCGGCGGAGCGGCCAAACCAGCCGTCGTTGGAGATGTTGATGAGCAACTGGGCGCCGTCGTTGGCGAAGGTGCGGATCTCGCCGGGGAAAATGGCTTCGTAGCAGATGAAGACGCCGAAGGAGTGGTCACCGGGGAGCTGGCCGATGGAGTAACGCGTGCCTTTGGCGAAACCGCCGACCTCGCTGGAGACGTTGGCGACGACGCGGTGGATTAACGGAAAGGGTTCGTATTCGCCGAAGGGTACGAGATGAATTTTGTCGTAGGTGAAGATACGTTGGCCCTGGGCGTCCAGGAGGACCGCGCTGTTGAGGGGGATTTCGACGCTGGCGGGGTGCGCGTTGGCAGAGTTGCCGGGGATGGATTCGCGGCGCCACTCGATGGTGCCGGCCAGGAACGGATGATTGAACTTGATGGCGAGGTTGCCGGCGATGGTGGCGAATTGCGTGTCTTCTTCCGAAAAGGGGGCGGGAGCTTCGGGCCAAACTAAAAGGTCGGGGTGCGTGGTGTTGTTGTGGGCCAGACTGAGGCGCGTGACTTCGGCCATTTCGGAGGCGTGTTGCTGAAACCAATTATTTTCGTAGGAGGGTGTTTCGGGAAAATTAAGTTGGACGGCGCGAGCCACGTGCGTGGCGATGGCTTGCGGGACGAACTTGGGCGCGACGAAATAGACCAGCAGCAGGACAGCCCACGCGGCGAACAGGATGGCGGTGCGTGAGCGGGCGCGCGGGGCGGCCGCGGCATCGGTCCAGGCGAGGAGCGAGTTAAAG
Organism: Acidobacteriota bacterium; assembly: GCA_003161195.1. Lineage (GTDB taxonomy): Bacteria > Acidobacteriota > Terriglobia > Acidiferrales > UBA7541 > Acidiferrum. Next base: position 23,079 of record PMOV01000121.1, read on the forward strand.
GCCATGGCGAGGAACGAGAGTCCGTAAATGCCGGTGACGGTGGTGATTTGCAGGAGGCCGAGGTTGGCGGAGGCGGGATAGCCGAGGAGGTTCCACGGGAAGCCGATCTCGGGAGTTTTGCCGTGGAGAAATTCGGCGGCGACCCAGATGAAGGGCGCAGCGGCGCAGGCCAGGACGATGCTGCGGAGGGCCAGGCGATTGACGAGCCAGGCGAAGGCGCCGCAGGCGATGCCCCAGAGGGCTTGCACCAAGAAAAGTAGAAGCCAGCTGGCGGGGCCAGGGATGTCGCCGTGGACGGACAAAACGGTGGCAATCCAGGCTTCGCTGGCGAAGCCGAAGACGACGGCGTGGATGAAGCCGCACAGGAAGGCGATGTGCGGGCGCGCGCCGAACAAGACGACCATCAGGATACCGATGCAAAGCCAGGAGTAAACGGCCAGGTAAAAACCGGTGAAGGAATACGCCAGCATTGCGCCCGAGACCGCGGCGACGACGATGCGCAACGCCGTGGGTGTTTCGGAGTTGGGATGCGGGCGGAGATGAGCCAGCCATCGGCTCGCGGACATTAGTGTTTCACGATCGCTTTGAAGCCGGCGGCGTCAAGGCCTTTTTTGGCGACGTCGGCGGATTTCTGGTCGGAGTAGGGACCGACCTGGACGCGATAAAAGGGATCGCCCAGCGGGGAGAGGACGAAGGAGGGGAATTTCTTTTTCTGCAGGCGCGCGGCGAGGTCGAGAGCGTCGGACTGGCTCTTGAGGGCGGCGACTTGCAGGGTGTAGGAACCCGCGGGAATCAGCGGGGCAGCCGCAGGTTTGGTGCGGGCTGCGACGGGGACGACGTTGTTTTTTCCGTTGGAGCCGGCCGGATTTTTTTGTGTAGAGACGCTGGCCGGCGGCTTCGCGTCATTCACCGGGAAATTTTTGGCGGAATTATCCGATTCGTGAATGTTCCAGCCGGGATTGGTTTCCACGGGCTGCGGAGTCGCGGGGGAGGTGGCCACAGGTGCGGCGCTCACGCCATTGCTGTTGTTATGTCTGCCGGGCAGCGGCTTCGGAGCGCTGAAAGGATCGGGAACGCCGCCTCTGATCGGGTGATCGGCGAAGACGTTGCCGTCATACTGGCCGCGGCCCATCACAAAGCCCAGGGCGAAGAAAATGCCCGAAAAAAGCAGGAGCAGCGCGAAAAGGCCGATGACGTGACGGCTCTCGAGTACGCGATCGGTGGCTGCGGAATTTTTGCGTCGATAGGGCATGCTTATTTTTGTGAGGCGCCAAGCGCCTTGGTCCACTGATTAATGATATCGATAGGCAGGGGAAACACAATCGTTGTGTTCTTTTCGACACCTATCTCGGTGAGGGTCTGGAGATAACGGAGCTGGATGGCGGTGGGCTGCGTTTCAAGAACCTTGGCGGCGTCGGCGAGTTTTTGCGAGGCTTCGAATTCGCCTTCGGCGTGAATGATCTTGGCGCGGCGCTCGCGCTCGGCTTCGGCCTGGCGGGCGATGGCGCGCTGCATTTGTTCGGGGATGTCGACCTGCTTGACTTCCACTTTGCTCACCTTGATGCCCCAGGCTTCGGTGTCCTGATCGAGGATGGTTTGCAGTTTGGCGTTGACCTTGTCGCGCTGGGAGAGAATTTCGTCGAGCTCGAACTGGCCGACGACGCTGCGGATGGTGGTTTGCGCGAGCTGGCTGGTGGCGTACTGATAATTTTGTACTTGCGAGAGAGCCATGTTGGCGTCGACGACGCGGAAGTAGCAGACGGCGTTTACTTTTACGGAGACGTTATCGCGGGTAATGATGTCTTGCGGGGGGACGTCGAGGGTTTCGATGCGAAGAGGGATGCGGTAGAGCGTTTCGATGGGCCAGAAGACCAGGTTCAGGCCGGCGCCTTTGGCTATGGGGATTAGGCGGCCGAGACGGAGGACTACGCCGCGTTCCCATTCTTTGATGATGTAGAGGGAATTCCAGAACCAGATTAGGAAGATGCCGACAATTATTAAGATGCCTACGAATCCGATTTCCATTTGCGTCTCCTTCGCCTCAGCGAGCCTGTCTGAGGGTGATGCCGGACAATTCTGCGTGCGAAACCTTTGGCGTGCGGTCGTACAAAAATCAAAATCAAAATCAAAGGCGCCGGCCTCTCCGGTTTCACCGGGGCAGGCAGAAGGCGGCCGCCACAACGGCGCGCGGATTCATTATATACAGTCGCGGAGGATGGGGTGGGCAAGTGAGAAGAAAGATAAAGAAAAGGCAGAAGATAACGCAGAGGGCGAAGAGTGCGCTGAGGAACGCAGAGAAAGGCTAGAGAGAGGCGAGAGTAAGCATGGAGCAAGGCCAGAGCGAGGCTAGCGGAGGTAGCCCCAGTTGTGGAGCTTGTCGGAATCTTCAGCCCAGCGGTCGCCGATGTCTGTGCGGTAGTACATGTTGGGGATCATGATGTTCTTGATGCGCGAGTAGACCTGGGCCTGGGCTTGCTTCATGGTCTGCCCGAGGCCGATGACGATGAGCACCACGCCGCTGGTGCCGGCGATGAGCCACTGGCCGTTGAGCTGTTTTACATCTTCGATGTGGACGCCATCGTTGTTGGGTTTTTTGAAAACGATGGCGCCATTTTTGGAGAAGGATTCAAAGGTCGCTTCGTCGTCGAAAGGGAAGGGCGGGACGACGATGCGCACGCCGATCTGGAAGCCGCTGCGCGTGCGCCAGCGCGGCTCGAGACCGTTGGCGAGTTCCCAGAAAAAATCACTGATGGGCGTGGTCATGGCTTCCTGCTGGATGCTGATCGTGGGATAGCCGAAGCGCGAGGTGAATTCGAGAGGGTAGATGCCGTTGTTGTTGACGATGCAGTTCAGATCGATGTAGCCGACGTAATTTTCGCCGGCCAGCATGGATTCCATTTTCACCAGGGTTTGGTTGAAGAGGCGATTGGGCTCGCTCCAGAACATGGCGGTGCCCATCTCGCCGGTGGGCGGACCGACTTCGCCGGGGAAAAGTTTTTTGTGCTCGAAGTTGATGTTCACCGGGGTGATGAATTTTTTGCCGTTGAAGAAGGCGCCGACCGCGACTTCCACGCCGTGGATGCGGCGCTGCAACTGGAAGACTTTGATTTCGTCGGCGAAGGCTTTTTTGTAGGCCTCCAGCATGCGGATGACGTCTTCGCCGTCTTCTTCTTCGCCGACGAAGAGACGGCGCTTTACGTTTTGCGCTTCGCCGCTGGGCTTGATGACGTAGCGGTCGGGATTTTTCTTGACGAACTCGATGGCTGGGTCGAAGGAGTCAAAGTCTTCGTAAGGGATGATGTTGACGCCAGCTTTTTTCAGCTCTTCCTGGCCGAAGGAGCGATCGTCTTCGAGCTTGTCGGTGTACTCGCTGCCGCCGATGACGGGTTTGCCTTTGGCGCGCAGGGCTTGCGCTTTGGCGCCCTGCCCGAGGGTGTCATCGAAAACGATGATGTCCGCCCATTCGGCATCTTTTTCCCAGTTGGTGGATTTGGGCACGAAACCGTCGGCAATGTCGCGTTCTTTTACGGCTTCGATGTAATAGCGAACGTCGTGGCCTTCTTTGAGGACTTGCCAGGCGATGTCTCCGATGAGGCCGGAGATGGAGACGAAGAGAAACTTGCGCTTTTCCATTGGGCGGGGCCGTTACTCCTTAAAGGCGCCCGCCGCTGGGACGGGAGCTTGGCGCTGCGAGAAGTGCAGCAGAGTATTGTAGTTACAAGGCGGGGCAAAAGTGTTACGGAATGTTCACAAAAATTGGCGGGGAGTGGCGAAACGTGCAGCGTGATTCTCTTTTGCGCTTACAACTCCGCGCAGCAGGCCGCTCCACTACAGAGGCTGCGGTGCAACCCTGCTACGGGGTTTCGTCGGATTGGATTTGGATCAGGTTGGGGACGATGCGCGGAGGTTGGCCGGTCCAGCGCTGCTGGTTTGAGGCTTTGGCGCGGAGGCGGTTCACCGTGCGGCCGATGGCGATGCTCGATTGGATGAAGTGGTCGACCTTAAGCGGGCCGGCGACGTTTACGGTGCGGACCCAGTGCAGGCCGCTGCTGATGGCGCAGCCGCACTGCGAGCAATCGGGATTGCCGCCGAAGACGCATGGTTCGACGCGGGAGACCAGGTCGGCGGAATAGTTGGCGGAAAGTTTGGCGAAGACGCAGTCGGTTGGATTCTTCGGAGGGTGCAGCACGGCGCCAGCAAGATTTTCGTTGAAGAGGAGCTTAGGGTATTTCTTGGCGAGCGGAGGCAGTTCGCGGGCCAGGGTTTCGCGGTCGAGTTGCGACAGACGTTCGGCGCTTTCTTCGCCCACTTGCGGGGTGTAGACGCTGACCCAGAGTTGGTTGAGTTCGGGCCGCGCTTGCCAGAATTTTAGGTAGTCCTCGAGGTAGCCGGGGCGCTGGAGCATCTGGCGGGTGATGGTCCAGTGGACGTTTACCGAGCGGCCGGCAAGGTTGCTGAGGATTTTCTCGTAGGTGGCGGGCTTGCGACGGACGTCGTGGTGCTCGGGGAGGCCGTCGATGGAGACGGCTACGCGCGCGCGAGGCAGGTCCATCCAAGCCATGGGGATGGGGATGATGCCGCTGGTGACGACCAGCGTGAAAATGTTCATGGAGCTGAGGACGGGGAGGATTTTGCTGAGTTCACGATGGCGGACCAGGGGTTCGCCGCCGACGAGCGAGACATGGAGCGGCTTATGCTTGCGGACCAGGCGGATCACGCCATTGACCAGGTCGTCGCCGCGGAAATCGGCCAGGTCGCGGAGGGTGACGTTGCCGCCGAGATGCTCGGCGCCGTAGGCGTAGCAGCCGGGGCAGCTCAGGGGGCATTCGCGAGTGATTTCGATGCTGAGGAGGGGGACGTTGCCAGCCAGGATGCGCGTCCAGGCGGTGAGGAGTTGGCGTGCGTCCAGGCCGGCGTTGTGTTTGGCGGGTGCGGCTGCAGCGTCGAGG
>PMOV01000215.1 GCA_003161195.1 Acidobacteriota bacterium
CTGAGCCGCCGCGTGGAAGCGGTCTTCGCGGAGACCCTGGTCTCCCTGCGTCTCAGCGTCAGCGTCAACATGGACCATGGCGTGGCCAATTTCCCGCAAGATGGCGAACAGGCCGACCAGTTAATTCGCGTGGCCGACGAGCGGCTGTACCAGCTAAAGAATGCCAGCCATGGCCGCCATACTGTCACACGCGCCGATCATTCNNCACGCTCCGACCCTTCGCGTACCGACGCTCCCACCACCCGTTCCGCGGAGCCCGCCACGCCCTCAGCCTCAGCCCGCGGGCCGCAATCGATACCACGCGCCGCTGTCTCGCAGGCCGTGCCGCCGGTCGCTATCTATGCGCAGCCGGCAACCCCGCAGCCGAACTTTGATGCCGCGGTCTCCGCCACCGTCTCAGGCATGGCCGGCGGACAAACTGGCGGCCCCCATCCTTCGCCAAATATCTTCACCGTCGTGCGCAAAAACGAGCGCGTCACCATGAGCGGCACCAACGCGTATGCCGTCCTCGGCGACGAATCTGGTCGCCGTGCGCGCGTATTGGATTTAGGTTTCGGCGGCGTAGCCCTGGAAATGGACGCCGCGGAAGAACTGCCCTCGAGCCTGCACGCCGTGCTGCACGTGCCCATACTTCCGCCGGTGCGCGTTGGTCTCAAACAAGTGTGGTCGCAACGCACCACGCAAGGTACCTATCGCGTCGGTTGCACCTTTGTCTCCTAAATTTGTCTGCTAAATTTGCCTCCTAAAATTTGTGTCTTAAAAGTTGTGTCCTAAAGCCGTCTCGTTACTCCGCCTCGTAAATCCCATGCTGCGGCTCAGCTCGCCGGCTTCGGCGCCGACTGCCAAACTTCCTGCTTGATCTTCCATTCCCCCGCGGAGCGCTGCAGCACGAGCGCGATTCGCCCATACACTTCAATGGCCGGCTTATTCCCCGGAGGAAAAACTTCCTGATGCACCACGCCCCACTCCGATGCCCAATCGCCCGACACCCGTGCATCCTTCCATTGAATCTCTTCCTTCGTAACTTTGTATCCCGCAAAATCCTTATCCACCTGCGCCATGAATTTTGCGATGTCCGTTTTCCCCACGATAGGCTCCGCGTCCGGCATCAAACTGACGCCGTCATCCGCCCACAACGCCACCGTCGCGGCGCTATCCATCCGCAAAATCACGTCGCGAAATTTCGCGTTGAACGCCGCCAGCCCATCGTCTTGCGCAGCCTTAGGCTTGGCCATTGCGCCGGCCGCCCCAAAAAGCATCCCAACCGCAACCGTCATTCCCGTGCAGAACTTCGAAAAGCGCCTCATGCCGATCCTCCTCGGACACCGTGACCGTCACCGCTCGATTTGTTGCCACCCCGGCCATGGTCCTTGCGCAGTTTGACTCCAGGCCCGCCGAATTCTCTTCCCGGCTTCCAGCCCAGGCCGCGAATTGTCCCGCCAAATTTCCGACAAAGCACTTATTTCCGAATCCCGGCCCCGTATCGTATAATCAAATACTTGTTCGCGACCTAGCGACGCGGCTGTAGCCTCCCACCAGGGAGGGCCGTGCAGACCGGACGCGAAAGAAACGGAGTACTTCCATGAAACCCGGTATCCACCCCGACTATCACGCCGTAACCGTGCACTGCGCCTGCGGCAATAATTTCTCCACGCGTTCCACCATCAAGGGCAACATGCTCAACGTGGAAATCTGCTCCAATTGCCACCCGTTTTTTACCGGTAAGCAGAAGTTGGTAGACACCGCCGGCCGCGTCGAGCGTTTCACCAAGAAATACGCCGACGCCGCAGCCAAAGTCGCCGCCGCCAAAAAGTAACCAGCGTAAAGTTGCTTGTTGCGAGGGGCCGGGTCTTAACACCGGCCCCTTTTTTTTCTTTCGGCGGCACGACAAATGTTCCGTCGCATCGGCCAACGTGTAGAATACTTCTCCAGCGTGGCCACCCAATCACCCATGTTCGATAACGCGTCCGGCCACCTGGTCGAAACCGCCCCGCCCCGCGTCACGCTGCGCAATTATTTCGCCCGCCCCTTCGATTCCGCCATCGCCGCCGCGCGCACCTGTTACGCCTCGCACCTCATCACTCCAGACGAGATCACCGATAAGCAGCGTCTCAACATCGGCGCCGCCACTTTTTACAGCGGCCACCATACCGTCTTCCAGCACGCGCACTTCGAATTCGGCCTGGAAAATGTCAGCCGCCAATTCGTCTGGTCCTTTCTCCATGCCCACCCTTTTTACAATTCGGAGCAGCAAAGCCAGCGCTACGTTCGCATGGATAAGGTGCAAGCCTTCATCCCCGACGAAGGCGTCTTCTTCGATTCCGCCAGCCGCGCCATTTACGAACGCGCCATTTCCCGCGCCTGGTCCGCCTATCGCGAGATCTCCACCCTGCTGCTCGGCGACACGCGCGAAATTCTCTACGACATTTGGCATGTCGGCCCTATGTCTCACGCCAAACGCCTGCAAAAAATCGAGCGTTCCGCCGAAAAGCGCGCCATTGAGGTAGCCCGCTATGTTTTGCCCGTAGCCGCCTTCACCACCATGGTGCATACCGTCTCCGGCATCGTGCTCCATCGCCTCTGGCGGATGTGCGACGCCAGCGACACGCCCTGCGAAGCCCGCCAGGTTATCGGCGCCATGGTCCAGCAGGTAAAGGAAATCGACCCGCAATTTTTCGAGCGCTTCGGCACCGAACCGCTGCAGGAAAAGCCCGAATGGAAGCACGCCTCGTCCAGCGTCGCTCAGGCCGCTGCGCTGGCCCACGAGTTCGACGCGCAACTCGCCGGGAAAACCTCCAAGCTCCTCGACTATTCCCCCGGCGCCGTACGCGTCACCGCCGCCGCTTACCGCGCCGTAGTCGGCTTAACGGAATCCCAATGCCCCGATGCCGAAGCCCTCGACCGCCTCCTCAATCCCGCTCGCAATTCCTACCGCCTCGAAACGCTAAACGTCGGCGTCCATTCCCCCATGATGCGCGCCCTGCAACACGCCACCTATACCTTCGCCAAAAAAATCAGCCATACCGCTGACTCCCAGGACCAACGCCACCGCATGGTCCCGGGCTCGCGCCCCTTGCTCACCTTATCCGACACCCGCGAGCCCGACTACATCACCCCCGCTCTCCTGCAAAATAATCCGCTCGCCAAGGCAGTCTACGACCGCGCCATGCACGAAGCTTGGCAAGCCAAAAACGAACTGCTGGATCGCGGCGCACAGCCCGAACATGCTCTCTACCTCTTACCCAACGCCAAGTCCATCCGCCTCATCGAAACCGGCTCCCTCCTCCACCTCCTCCACAAATGGACCATGCGCACCTGCTTCAACGCACAGGAAGAGATTTTTCAATCCTCTATGGATGAATTGGCACAACTCCGAGAAGTCCACCCGCAAATCGCCAAATACGTGGGACCGCCGTGCTATCTCCGCGCCAACATCACCACCCCCGTTTGCACCGAGGGTTCCCACTATTGCGGCGTCAAAGTCTGGCTCGACTTTCCCAACATCACCCGTCTCATCTAACCTGAACCGAAACGTAACTGGTCCAAATTCCGAGGCATGCCCTTTAACGACGTCCGACGAGAACGCGCTCCCGAATTGCGCCTCACTCAACCAAAATCTTTCTCCTTCCCGACTCCAACACGACGGCCGCAGTTATGAACTCCGAAGGGAGGGTGATCTCAAGCATTTTCTCCTTTTCGTTCCATGTTGCACTCAATGTCTCCCGCTGTTTCGCCTTCCAACCAACGGAGTTGAGAAAGGACTTAGCCCGGAGGCTACCAGAGGACCTGCCGGGTATTAGCGTGACCGCGTAGGCGTTCTTGTCCGTCTTCGACGTTGCCTTAATCGCGAATTTATTGGAGTTCTCATCCCAAAGCAGCAACGCAGCTTTTACTCCTGCCGCCGCGAAAATTCTGGTCGCAGCTGCGTTGAAGACCACATTCCCGCTGGGAGTTATCGATAGCGCAGGCTCCTCAACCCTTACCCCAGTTCTCTTAAAAACCTCGTAAGCCATTCTCTACCTCGCACGCCCACTATAGGTTAATGAGATTTCCAAAACAAGCCTAAATGTAAGCTTTTGTCTAGACACGTGAGTCAGCGTTGTGATACGCTGCCCTCGCAACATGAGCCTCGCCAACAAACTTCGGCTAATCAAAATCGCTCGTGAGGTCGGTATGTCCGACAACGATATCCTTCGAGAAGTGTTGGCCGGCGAATATGGGAGTGAACGAAGACGGAGACTGGTAGTGGAGTGGGGTGAGCTACTAGGACTTAAAGCGAGCGAAGCCCTGCGGCTCGCGCACGCTTCCGGACTGCTCCCGAGCGCAAACCCGCCGCGCGGGGCTTAACTTCAAACGCCTCCCGATACAATTCGGGAAAAGTCTTGCGGATAAAGCATTCCTCTTCGGGGGAAGCATCGGCCAATTTGCGAATCTTCGCAATGCGCTCTCTGCGATTCATCGCGCGAAAACGTTGATCAATCGCCACCGCTAGCGACTTTTCCGACATTCCCAAATTCTAGCATGTGCCTTGTGACATGTATAGAGACCTTCCTCTGCTTGTCAACACTTCCAATCGAACCCGAAGGATTGCTTCATCTGCCGCGCCCGTCCGGCCGGCGGCTCGGAAACAATTCTTTGTTTCGCGGGTTCCCATCGCGTGGAACCGTTCGCCGGTTTCTCACGTCCTAGCATCAAGCAAGGGTGAGTCACGTGTGCGCCCGCTCGTCCATAATTCCCGGGAGGTCCATTCCCATTTTTTATAAACCATCTTATAATATATCTTCCTTGGTTCTCCGAGGTGGTTCTTTGCTTGATTGCTCGTGCTGCCGAAATTGGCCCTCGGCATTCTTCCTTCTGCTACTTTTGAGCCTGGCAGGCTGCGGCTCCATCGCCACGCAGACCTCGCCTCCGGGAAACACCGATCCTCCTCCTGCCCAGACTTCCGGCCCAACCGTCGCAGCCGACAATTTCGACCGCGCCGACGGCGATCTCGGCGCCAACTGGTCGGTGCTCTCCGATTTCGGCGGCAGTGACGGCGGCATCCAACTCCTAAACCATTCCTTCGCCCCCACCAACACCGTCCAGACGGGCTTCCCCACCTCCATCGGCACCTGGACCGGCTCAACCAGCACTTTCGGTCCGAACCAGTTCGCTACCGTGCAAATCGCCGCCATAGCACCAGAGCAGTCCGTCCTCAGCATCAGCGCCGCCACGTCCTCCGGCAGCAGCACTGTCTACACCTACTCCCTCACCAGCGGCCAGCCCCTCCAGACCCCGCAGCCCATCAACATCACCGGCATGGCCGACACCGTAAACAACGGAAACTTCATCATCAGCGACTTGGGCATGGGGACCTTCACCGTTCCTAACCCTCACGGCCTCAACGCATCAGACCAGACCGGCACTGGTATCTCTGCCACGGACAGCCTTGGCGGACCCGTCGTGCGCAGCACTTCCAGTGTCCTCAACGGCTACTATACCTACATCGGAAATAATTCCGGCTACGTTGCCAGGGGCAACGGCTCCACCGATGGTCGCGTGTACGTCCTCGAGCTTTGGAAATTCGTAAACGGCACGGCGAAGGAAATTGCCCAGATTTTGACGTCCATCGCTATCCCCGATTCGCCCGGCGATATTTACCACCTCTTTGCCCTTGCCGACAAAGTGGCCTTGTATAAAAACGGCGTCGCCATAGCGGCCTATGCCGATTCCTCCCTTACTGTCGGCACCCCCGGAATCATGACCTCCAGCGCCACCGGCGCCGGCCACACTATGCCGCTTGGCAGCAACGTAGGCGTAAGCGGCATGCAGTTTACAAACTGGTCCGCCAGTGACGCTCCCTCCACCCCTTCCGGTTGGACCGCGCAAGCCACGGAGACTTTCCTGGTCAGAGGCCCCGCGCCCAGCCCGCCATGGAGTCAAGTTTCTGGCCTCTCAAAGATCCCTTCGTTTGCCAGTACCGCCGAAACGCAATTCGGCGGCAATTCTTCGCTGGTTCACACCGGCCGCACCTGGGCCAACGATCAGAGTTCCAGCGTGGTCGTCTCCACCGCCAAGGGCTACACTTCCGTCTCGATCCTCGTTCGCGCCTCCACCTCCGAAGAAACCTTCTATCTCGGCGAATTCCACTTCACCAACGGGCCCGGCGCGGGATTTTTCTACCTGGAGAAATTCGTCGATGGTGTTTCCACGGAGCTCGGCACCATGCCCGGCACCGTAAACTTTGCCGATGTCTTGCGCCTCGAAGTCACCGGCACCACCCTCACGTTCAAGCAAAACGGCAACACCGTCTTCACCGCCACCGATTCCACTATCACCAGCGGCAGCCCCGGCATCACCGGCGGCGGCAACGCTTACATCATGTTCTGGGAAGGCGACGAACCCTCGCAGTAGCCCTTAAGTAGCGTACGCATTGTGCCTGTGCGCCTTTGCCCCTCGCACCGCTCAATCCGTTGTGCCGAGCCTGCAAAAGCGAAGTCGCCCCGCAAAGGATTTGAAGTGAATCAGGCTTACAAAATGGGTGAGATGTAAATGGTGGCCGAGATGAGCGGGTAGATTCTGATCAAATGGAACGAGCCTGGCTCGTCTGTGCTGCGGTTTCCGACACCTCATTATGCGCTGCCACTCACAGAATCAACCCTTACGCAAAACCCATAGGGGGTGCTGCCCGTTCGGCTAGGACCGCCAGTGCAGCGTAACCGGTCCCGCCATGGGATGCGGCATCGTCTTGCCCGTCCGTCGCGACTCCAGCAGCGCCGCCTTCAGCCCGAAGTACCACTTCGCTGGCCGGTCCGCATCGTCAATCAGCATCAACCGCGGATCATGCTTCAGCCCTTCCGCCTGCTGGATCATCGTTAATTGGTCTTGCCGCAAAAACCTCTTCGCAAAGCTCCGGAAAATCGGCACCGCCAGCGGCATCCAAGCCGCCACATTCCAGGCCGCCACGAAATCGATGCGGCACAAATCCCGCCGCACTGGAGTGACCACCGCGCGACTCGAGAACCACAGCTTCCCGCTGTGAATCTCTTCCAGCCGGATATTTGGCAACACGAAATCAATCGTCGTCGTCACCGCTTCGCCGGTCATTCGTTTCAACAATTTATACGGCGCGCTGTTCGCGCTCGGCGTGTGTGCGCTCATGCGAAAGCCGTTCGCAATCGGCTCAAACTTCTTCTCCTTGTCATGCATGCTGTGCCGACTGCGCCAGTACCAAGATTGGTGCACAAACGGCCCATGCGCCGGATCCATCAGCCCAATGATCCCCTGGTCCACATGCGACGGCAATTCGCACGCCAGATGCGTGATCTTGTAGCTCTTGCTGAACACCGGAAGCACCGGTGCAACAGGTATAGCCCCAGCCGCATTCGCCCCACCCGTAGCCGCGCCCGCCGTCGGTCCAACGGCTCGCAAACCGCTCTGTGCCCTAAAGGGTGCGGTCATGTATACCCAAACGTACCCGTCGCGCTCCTCGCACGGATAATGTCCGGCAAAAATCCTCTCGACTTTTAATTTATCTTGCGAGGTTAGCGAAGGAATCTCCACGCACTGTCCAGAACACGCCTCAAACTTCCATCCGTGATACGCACACTCGACCGCCTTCCCGTCAAAACGCCCGTAAGACAACGGAATCCCGCGATGCGGGCACGCATCGCGAATGGCAAACGCCCTGCCATCGTCGGTCCGCCCCAGCACCAGCGGCACCTCCAGCAGCATTGCCTTCACCAGCGCGCGCCCGCGAATCTCCGCGCCGCGCAACGCCGGATACCAGAAATCCCACAAGAAGCCCAGATCCGTACCAGTAGCCGCGCCGGTAGCAACAGTGCGCGATCCCGCAAGTTCGCCGCCGGCATCAGCGGCCAACGGCGCAGCATCCGCAATGGAGAATGAATCGCTCATCGACAAGTCGCATCAAAAGTAGCACAGGCACTCTTGCCTGTGCGCGGTGTAATGCATGCCGCCCAACTTTACCGGACATCGTCCACCGCAAACCGTAGCGCCGTGCCAGCATCTGCCGCGACCGCGAAACTCCGCCGAAACGCGCGCAACGCCGCAATTGCACAGCAGCAAATTCGGAGCTATTCTAAGGCAGTGAACATAACCATGTTTGCCCCATTTTATTAGCGTTTTCCTCTTCTGAGCCCGCATTCGCGGGACTCGCAGTATTCCGTCCCAACTCAAAAGCTCCTGCGCTTCGCCTGCGTCATAGATTTGAAAGAGGAAACATCATGGCTGGCTTCACACTCTCCGAACGGCTCGACCAACTCGGCGCACGTTACGACGACCTGACGCAGCAACTGCAAACCTCGGAACTTGTTTCCGACTCCGCCAAATTCCAGAAGGTCGCCAAGCAGCACTCCGATCTAGCCCAAATCGTCGAGAAGCACCGCGAATTCAAGCAAATTGAAAAAGATCTAGCCGGTGCGCACCAGATGATCGCCGAAACCGACGACCAGGAAATGAAGCAGATGGCCTATGACGAGGAAAAGCAGCTCGTCGCGAAAAAAGAAATCGCCGAACGCGAACTGAAGCTGCTACTACTGCCCAAGGATCCCAACGACGAAAAGAGCGTCATCGTGGAAATCCGCGCCGGCACTGGCGGGGACGAAGCCGCGCTCTTCGCCGCTGAACTCTTCCGCATGTACTCGCGCTACGCGGAAACGCAGGGCTGGAAAGTGGAAGTTCTGGAAAGTTCTCCATCGTCGCTCGGCGGCGTAAAGGAAATCGTCGCCGCCATCAACGGCCACAAAGTCTATTCCAAGCTGAAGTACGAAAGCGGCGTGCACCGCGTGCAGCGCGTCCCGGCCACGGAAACGCAGGGCCGCATTCACACCTCCGCCGCCACCGTGGCGGTCCTGCCGGAAGCCGACGAAATCGACATCAAGATCGAAGCGAAAGATCTTCGCGTCGACACGTTCTGCTCTTCGGGTCCTGGCGGCCAGTCGGTGAACACCACGTACTCCGCGGTGCGCATCACGCACCTTCCGAGCGGTTTGGTCGTTTCGCAGCAGGACGAAAAATCCCAAATCAAGAATCGCGCTAAGGCCATGCGCGTGCTGCGCGCCCGCCTCTACGAGCAGGAACTTGAAAAGCAGCAAGCCGCACTCGGCGCGGAACGCCGCGGCCAGATCAAGACCGGTGATCGCTCGGAGAAAATCCGCACCTACAATTTTCCGCAAAACCGCGTTACCGATCATCGCATCGGCCTGACGCTGCACAACCTCGGCGACGTAATGGAAGGCAAACTAGCCACCATGGTGGACGGCCTCGTATCGCATTACGAAGCGGAACGCCTGGAACAGGAACTGGCCAACGCGTAGCGCGTACGTTTTGCAGAGCCGAGCAATTTTCACGGAGAGCGCAATTCTTACCGAATCGAGCGAATGGACTTTCACGCCACCAAGCCCATGGATATCCGCGCCGCACTGAAGGACGGCATTGCGCAACTGCGCGCCGCTCAAGTCGCCTCGCACACGTTGGCCGCAGAGCTCCTCTTGTTGCATGTGGTGGGGCGAGAACGAGCGTGGCTCTATGCGCACCCCGAAGAGCTTTTGTCGAGCGTGCAAGAAGACGCTCTTCGTGCGCTGCTGGCGCGCCGCGCTGCCGGCGAACCGTTGCAACACCTCACCGGCCACCAGGAATTTTGGGGCTTGGACTTCGAGGTAAATCGCCACGTGCTCATCCCACGCCCGGAAACCGAGCACGTGATCGAAGTGGCGCTTGATCGACTGGCGTTACGCGAAGTTCGCGCCGGCCGCCCGCAAAACACCGACGGCTCCGGTCTGATGATCGCCGATGTTGGCACCGGCTCTGGCTGCATCGCCATCGCTCTGGCCAAGGAACTCCCGAAGGCCACGATCTTCGCTACCGATATTTCCGAAGCGGCACTGGCCGTTGGCCAACGCAATGCGGCAAGACACGGCGTCGAATCGCGGGTGCTCTTCGGCGCGGGCCATTTGCTGGACGTCGTTAGTGACGCGCTATCAGCCGCGCCATCAGCCGCGCCGAACGTGGTGCGGCAGTTTCATCTCGTCGTGAGCAATCCGCCATACATCGGCCGCCGCGAATCCGCCACCCTGCAGCGCGAAGTTCGCGACCACGAACCCGAAGCCGCGCTCTACGGCGGCGAGGAAGGCTACGAACTCTACGGCGACCTCATCGCGCAAGCCTCAGCGCGTCTCGTCCCCGGTGGAATCCTGGTCCTCGAGTTGGGCTACAACAGCCTCCCTGCGGTCCAGCCTTTGTTAACAGATCCGGCTTGGGTGCAAGTGAACGTCACCAACGATCTCGCAGGCATCCCCCGCGTCATCGCCGCCGAAAGAACTTGAGACCGTGAACTGGCTGAGCTAGCATCGGCCAGTGCGCAAGCCAGCGAATCAAATTAGGATGGCAATCGCAAATGAAAGACGCTTTACTCCAACTTGACGCAAAAAAGCTCATTACTGCGGACCAAGCAGTCGAACGGAGCGAGAAGAGAGCGTTCTGTCCCGCATGCAAGGGAGTGGTAAGGCTGCACCGGAAGCGCAAGCCAAATGGGCAGCCTAATCACTTCGAGCACCACCCGGCAACGGGCAAGTGTCCTCGTCACTACCATCAATAGGTCGCTCTTTGACTGTGGAAATCCGTGCTGCGCACGCTGTACGCTAAAGCGATGCCGGACTTGGCTAGATTCCGCGCTACGCATGCGCCAATGGAGGCGCTCGATGCCGCTGCCGTCGCGTGCATCTTGCACGTGGACATGGACGCGTTTTTCGTTTCTGTGGAATTGCTGGAGCGGCCGGAATTGTGCGGCAAGCCCGTAGTGGTGGGCGGCAGGCCGGACCAGCGCGGCGTGGTGACCGCGGCGAGTTACGAGGCGCGAAAATTTGGCATCCAGTCGGCGATGCCGTTGCGCACCGCCGGCAAGCTCTGCCCACACGCGATTTTTCTTGACGGTCACCACCAGAAATATACGCAGTGGAGCGATCGCGTCGCCGGCATTCTGCACGCGTTCTCTCCGGTCGTGGAAATGGTTTCGATTGACGAGGCGTACCTCGATCTAGCGGGCACACAGCGACTGCACGGGCCGCCGCTGGCCGCCGCCGATAAGTTACTCCGCGACATCACGAAGCGCACCGGTCTGCCATGTTCGGCGGGACTGGCCACCACGCGCCTGGTGGCAAAAGTCGCTTCCGACCAGGCTAAGCCGCGCGGCCTCGCGTGGGTGGCGCCGGGCCGAGAGGAACAGTTTCTGGCGCCGCTCCCGGTGCGCAAGATTCCGGGCATTGGCAAAGTCACGGAGCGCGCGCTGCGCGCGCTGGGCATTGAAACCGTGGAACAAATCGCCGGCCAACCGCTTGAACGCCTCGAGAAAATCTTCGGCAAGTGGGGCGACGCCCTGTATCGCAAGGCGCGCGGCGGCGATTCTTACGAATTTCTGGTCGACGCCGAGGCCAAATCCGTCTCGCAAAATCACACCTTCGGCGAAGACACCGGCGACGAAAACGCCATGCGCGCCACGCTCAGCCACCTCTCCCAGAAAGCCTGCAAGCGCCTGCGCGAATCCGGCCTTTCCACGCGGACCCTTACGCTGACCATCCGCTACGCGGGCTTTGACACGTACACGCGCGCGCGAACTTTGCCGGAGCCAACGCAACTGGACGCCGACATTTCCGCCGTCTTCCAGCAACTTTTCACCGAACATCGCAATCGCAAACGTCTGGTGCGATTGCTCGGCGTGAGTCTGAGCAATTTGGGCCACGGCGGACAGCAGCTTGATCTACTGGATGCCGAACGACGAGAAAAACTCGAAAAGCTCACGCAGGCGACCGACCGTTTGCGCGACCGCTTCGGATTTGGCGCGGTGCAATTCGGTGGCTCATTGCGACAGGCGCGCGACGACGAGGACACAGAATAGCGTCCGTATCCGCAGCGATGCGGCGCGTCTCCCTCTTTAGCGCCTCGGTCATCCGCCGCGCAGGGGCGCGGGCGGATAAAACCGCACAGGCAGGAATGCCTATGCTACCAAACCCGTACAGCAATCCCTCGACGCGCCACCGGCGTTAAATCGCCTATACTGCGAAGGTGAGCCAACCGCCCGAAGTCCCGGTTTCGCCGATCGGTCCGCGGCCGCATTTCGCCAAGACGCGGCACTTCTGGTTTCGCCTTAGTGAAGGCCGCCAAGTTGACGATCTGTGGTCGCAGTTCATGGCGGACGCGCGCTCGAGTTACGGTTTTTACGGCAAGGATGTGGACTGGGAAGAAATCAACGCCATGCCCAAGTGGCGCCGGCCGTTTCACATCGCCAGGCAATTTTTTTGGGCTTTACTGCTGAAACTTTCTCCCGTGCGGCGCGTGCTCTTATTTGCGAGCCTGGTGCTGCTGGTTATCTCGACGCCCAAAGCGCACCTTGCGGAGAATCTTTATTTTGACTTCAACGGCGAAACCGCTGCGGCGCTGATTCTGCTGTTGCTGTTGTCCCTGGAGCTGGCCGACCGCGTGGTCATGAAACGCGACCTGGAGATCGCGCGCGAAATTCAGAGCTGGCTGGTTCCTTCACGCCCTCCGGAAGTGCCCGGAGCGGACATTGCGTTCTACACACGGGCGCAGAATTCTGTGGCCGGCGATTATTACGACGCATTTTTCCCGGGAAAGAAACGCGAGAAGTTGCTCGTGGTGATCGCCGACGTTGCCGGGAAGAGCGTTCCGGCCGCGCTGTTGATGTCCACGCTGCAGGCCAGCTTGCGCACCTTGGCGAATGACACAATTTCGCTGCACGACCTGGTTATCGGGCTGAATACCTACGCTTCCGCACACAGCCTGGATGGGCGACGTTTCACCACGGCGATGATTGCAGAGTACGACATCGCCATGCGGCGCATGACGTATGTCAATGCCGGGCACAATCCGCCGATTCTGCGGCGCAAGGACGGGGCACTGGAGAAACTGGAAGTAGGCGGCTTGCCGCTGGGCATCGAACCGGACGCGACGTATGAAACCGCATCCATCCAATTCGAGGCGGGCGATGCACTGATTCTCTATACGGACGGCGTCGTCGAAGCCTTTAATGACCGGGGCGAAGAGTTCGGCAATAACCGATGGCTGGACGCGATTCGCGCCTTGCCCGAAATAAGCGCGGAACAAACACTGACCAGCTTGATGCGCAATTTGGACGGATTCGTTGGCGCCACCCGCCAATCCGACGATATCACCTGCCTGATTCTTCGCACGCCCGCTAATACTTTTGCGATTCCAATAAATATAGTTTGACGCAGGGAGAGCGAAATGATCGTAAAAGTTCGCCACGCTAGCCAAAAAGATGCCGCGGAGTTGCTGCAAATGATGTGTGCACTTTGGCCGCTGGCTAATCCAAATGAACTGCGCATGGAAAATCACGAGCATCTGCGCCATCCGACCAACCATGGTTTTTTCGTCGCGGAAAATCAGGAAGACGGTGCGTTGCTTGGATTTGTCGAAGCGGCCCTGCGCTCGACAGCCGAAGGATGCGATTCTTCGCCAGTGGGCTATGTCGAAGCATGGTATGTGAAACCTGAAGTGCGAAGGAAGGGAATCGGAGAACTTCTTATCGCTTCTGCTGAAGAGTGGTCCCGCTTACAGGGATGTTCGGAGATCGCTTCCGATGCGGAGATTGAAAATCATCTCTCAATAAATGTGCAAAAGAAACTTGGTTTTGAAGAGACGGCCCGTATTGTGACCTTCCGCAGATCGCTGTATTCCAAATCGTCTGCATAAAACTTCTCCTGCCATTTCGGCCTGACCGCCGCGTGCGGCATACTGTGCCTGTGACGCCGCGCGAATTCGCCAATTCGGTTTGTGACACCCTGCTGCGCAATGGTCATCAGGCGCTGCTGGTGGGCGGTTGTGTGCGCGACCTGTTGCTCGGGCGCGAGCCCGCGGACTACGATGTAACCACCGACGCCACACCGCAGCGCGTGCTGGAGCTTTTTTCCGAAGGCGTGGATGTGGGAGCGCAGTTCGGCGTGGTGTTGCTGCCGCGCGACGGCTGGAAAGTGGAAGTGGCCACGTTCCGCTCCGACGTTGGCTATTCGGATGGGCGCCATCCCGACGCTGTGGCGTATGCCAATTCCCCGCAGGAGGATGTGCAGCGCCGCGATTTCACCATCAACGGCCTGCTCATGCATCACGACAGCGGCAAAATTCTCGACTACGTCGGCGGCGAGGCCGATCTCGGCAATCACCTGATTCGCGCGATTGGTGACCCGCAACGCCGCTTTGCAGAAGACAAACTGCGCATGCTGCGCGCCGTGCGCTTTTCCGCTCGCTTCGCGTTTCCCATCGAGCCGGACACCTTCCGCGCCATCCGGCGAAAGGTCCCGGCCATCCAGCAGGTTTCCGCGGAGCGCATTGCGCAGGAACTCACCAAGATGCTCACGGAAGGCGCGGCCCGTCTCGCCTTTGAGCTGCTTGATGAAACGTGGCTGCTCGGCCAGATTCTGCCGGAAATTTGCGCCTTGCGCGGCGTGGAACAGCCGCCGCAGTACCATCCCGAAGGCGACGTCTGGACGCATACAATGTTGATGCTGGAAGGCTTGGAAGCCGGCTGCCCGGCTACGCTAGCGTGGGGGGTGTTGCTGCACGACGTGGGCAAGCCGGCCACGTTTCGCTCCGCTGCCGAAACGGGCGACCGCATCCGCTTCGATGGGCACGTGGATGCCGGCGTAGAGATCGCCCGCGGCATCTGCCAGCGTCTGCGTTTCTCCAACGACGATACGGAGCAGATCCTGGCCTTGGTCGCCAATCACATGAAATTCAAGGATGTGGCGCAGATGCGAATTTCCACACTTAAACGATTTATCCGCTTGCCGCGCTTCGCCGAACATCTTACCCTCCATCGTCTGGACGCGCTATCCAGCAACCGAAGGCTCGAGGCTTACGAGTACGTACAGACGTTTCTGGCGGAGACGCCGCCCGAGGCGGTCCGGCCGGAGCGCATTTTGACCGGTGACGATCTTTTGCGGCTCGGATATAAGCCCGGCCCGCGTTTCAGCGAGATTCTGCATGCGGTTGAGGATGCGCAACTGGAGGGGCAGTTTAGGAACGCTAAGGAGGCGGAAGAGTTCGTAAGGCAAAATTTTACGCCGAATTGACAACTCAAAAGTGAAGCCCACAGTGTCTAAAAGTCGACAGGAAGGACAGGGGTAATCGGCTCGACCTACGCCATGCAATTGATTGTAAATAACTTATATGCACATTTGCGATGACTCGCGGGTATGCGCTAATATATTAGCTGGCTAGACTAAGATTTTGTGATACTCGACAAAGCATTTTCGCGCACCTTTTCCCGCACCTCCGCATCTAACGCTTTACAGGCACGGCACCTTGCGTGCTCGTTGTTTAGGGGAAATCATGGCTGATAAGAAATTCACGGTCCCAGAGATTCTCGCCGTCCTACCCGTCAGGGACACCGTGCTGTTCCCAGGCGCTGTCCTGCCGCTGACGGTTGGACGCGAAAGCTCGCTGGCCTTGGTAAACGCCTTAGAAGGCGAAGACAAGCTCATGGGGGTAGTCGCGCAGTTGGATCCGCGCGTAGAAGACCCATCCGCCGCCGACCTGCACAAGGTTGGAACGCTCGCCAAAGTGCACAAAACGGTAAAAATGCCCAACGGGAATGTGGTGATCTTCCTCGAGGGTCTGCAACGCATTCAGATTGAGGAGCTCATCGGCCTGCGTCCCTACTTGCGCGCGCGCGTGTCGCCCGCGCCGGACATTTTCGGGGAGTCCGACAATGAACTGGAAGCCCTGCAGCGTAATGCGCAAGACCTGTTCCGCGACGTGGTAAGCCACTCGCCGCAACTTTCCGATGAACTGCAGTCCGTGGCCATGAACATTGACGACCCAGGCCGCCTGGCGGACTTTATCGCTGGCACCCTGCCTTCGCTCTCCACCTTGCTGCGGCAGGAGCTGATCGAAACCTCCAGCGTGCGCAAGCGGCTGGAAACGTTGATCCGCGAACTTTCGAAAGAGCTGGAAGTCCTCGAATTGCGCTCCAAGATTCACGAACAGGTCCAGGAACAGGTCAGCCAGAGCCAGCGTGAGTACCTGCTGCGCGAGCAGATGAAGGCCATTCAGAAGGAACTGGGCGAATCGGACGATTCCGCGGCGGAAATCGATGAGCTGCGCAAGAAGGTCGAAGAAGCGCAGATGTCCGCGGAAGCCAAGAAAGAGTGCGATCGCGAGCTGAAGCGGCTCGCCAAGATGACGCCGGCGTCCGCGGAATACATGGTTTCGCGCACCTACCTGGAATGGATGACTTCGTTGCCGTGGAGCAAGTCTTCCGGGACCGAGGACATCGACATTCCCAAGGGCAAGCAAATTCTCGACGAAGACCACTACGACCTGGTGAAGGTGAAGGAACGCATTCTGGATTACTTGGCGGTGAAGAAACTGCAGCCGGGCATGAAAGGCCCGATCTTATGCTTCGTCGGGCCTCCAGGCGTGGGCAAAACTTCGCTGGGCAAATCCATCGCCCGCGCGTTGGGCCGCAAATTCGTGCGCATCGCCCTCGGCGGCATGCACGATGAGGCGGAAATTCGCGGCCATCGCCGCACGTACATCGGAGCGCTGCCTGGGCAGATTATTCAGGGGTTGAAGCGCGCCGAGAGCAACGACCCGGTGTGCATGCTGGACGAGGTCGATAAGCTGGGACGCGACTTCCGCGGCGATCCTTCTTCCGCGCTGATGGAGGTTCTGGACCCCGAGCAAAATTCGGCGTTCCGCGATCATTACCTGGACGTACCGTTCGATCTGTCCAAGGTGTTGTTCATTGCCACCGCGAACTGGATGGATCCCATACCGGAACCGTTGCGCGACCGCATGGAAGTGATCGAATTGCCCGGCTACACCGGTGAAGAGAAGCTGCACATCGCGCACAAGTACCTGATTCCCAAGCAAGCCACCGAGCACGGCTTGAAGAACGTCGAGCAGTTGGAGTTTACGGACGACGCTCTGCGCGAGATCATTCACAGCTTTACGCGCGAAGCCGGCGTGCGCAATCTCGAACGCGAAATTGCCACCATCACGCGTAAGCAAGCGCGGCGCATCGCCGAAGGACACACGGAGAAGATGACCGTGACCCCGGAGATCGTCCGCGAATACCTGGGCGTGCCGAAGTTCCGCACGGAAAAGGAAGTCGAGGAACGCGTCAAGCGGCCCGGTGTGGCCGTGGGGCTGGTGTGGACGCCGGTGGGCGGCGACATCATCTTCATCGAAGCGACGCGTATGCGCGGTGGCAAGCAGTTCACCATGACCGGGCATCTGGGCGAGGTGATGCAGGAATCGATGACCGCGGCGCTCACCTGGGTGCGCGCGAACGGAGAAAGATACGGCATCGAGCCGGACTTCTTCCGCAAGCACGACATCCATATCCACGTGCCTTCCGGCGCCGTCCCGAAAGATGGCCCTAGCGCTGGCGCCGCGATGGTCACCGCGCTGGTCAGCTTGCTGACCAATCGTCCGGTGCGCGATCGCCTGGCCATGACCGGAGAGATGACGCTGAGCGGCGTGGTTCTGCCGATCGGCGGCGTCAAAGAAAAAGTGCTCGGCGCAAAACGCGCGGGCATTCGCGAAGTGCTCTTGCCCGCGGACAATGAGCCGAACGCCGT
>PMOV01000117.1:0-18200 GCA_003161195.1 Acidobacteriota bacterium
TTGCGGGAGGTGTGGGCGGCGGGAAGCTTGTCGATCCCGAAGGCGAAGAGGAGGCCGAAGGCGGAGAGGGCGAGGAGGACAACGCCGGACCAGACTTGGCGGCCGTGGAAGATGCGTGCCAGGTAGCCCGCGCCGAGGGCGGCCAGGATGGCGGAGAGGAGGGTGGTTAGCTCGATGATGCCGTTGCCCCAGCTTAACTTTTCTTTGGGGAGTAATTCTGGAAGTAGGGCGTATTTTGTGGGGCCGAAAATGGCGGCTTGGGAGCTGAGCAGGAATAGGCAGGCTACGCTGAGCATTAGGTGGTCGGTGGCGAGGGCGTAGGTGGCGAGGGTTACGGTGATGAGCTCGAGGCATTTGGTGGCCAGGGTGATGGTGCGTTTGCTGTAGCGGTCGGCGAAATAGCCGCCGGGGATGGAGAACAGTAGGAAGGGAATGGAGAAGAGGAGCGGGACGACTAGGACGAACCAGAGATCGCGATCGTCTTTAGAGAATGAGGACTCGAGGACCAGGAAGCTGACCAGCCATTTCAGGGTGTTGTCGCTGAAGGCGCCTTGCATCTGGACGACGATGAGCGACCAGAAACCTTTTAGGGGGCGTGGCGTTGGGGTGCTTTGCGGCGGGGCGGTGTCGAGAGTCTCTGGGGGCATAGGCTCCGAGGTGCTTGGTGGCGAAGTGGTGCACGCGGAGTTTAGCTGCTGCTTGGGAAGGTGGGCAAGCGGCTTGAGCAGGGTGCGTATGCATGCTATTTTCAAGAGTAGCCCGGAGTGGCGGAACTGGCAGACGCGCTGGACTCAAAATCCAGTGGTACCTGGTACCGTGTGGGTTCGACCCCCTCCTCCGGGACCATTTTTCCCGATTTTATTCTCGACGATGATTGTGCGCGTTTGCGTTGCTGACGGCGTCCCCGCGACGGCGAGGTACTTGGCCCGGGCGATAAAATGCTTGGTGCCGCCCAAAACGAAGACCACGAGGCCGAGATCGTTGGCGATTTGCATGCTCGATAGAGTCACCCCCTGGGTCCACGTCGGAAGTACGTGGATTAGATGCGGGACTGCGTTAGCAAACTACGTTAGTGGACCAGGGCGAGATAGAGGGCCATGGCCAAGCCGACGGCCGCCAGAAGACTCGCCAGGAGGACGGCGTTTTTCGATATGTGGCCGGGCAGCCAGCGACCGGAATGCAATTCACGAACGATTTGGATGTAATTTGCAACCGCACTGACGTTTACTACTACGCCGAGAAGGACGATGGCAACGCCGGACCAGAGCGAGAGCCCGTTTGTGCCGGTGGCGTGCGGGGGCGTGTGGGAATCGGTAGCCTGCAGTTCTCGCAGGAACAAACCGAAGCGGGCTACGGCAAAGCCGACACCCATAAGGCCTAGTCCGGTGCGGATCCAGGCGAGGAAAGTGCGCTCGGCCGCGAAGTAGACGCGCGGATCTTTTTCTCCGGGCTGCGGTTGCTCGGGTTGGGGTTCGGAAAGACGTTCCATAGCCCAAGCTACCACGCTTTTTTACCCGTGAGTAGACCGCGAGCCGCCGGCAGCAAACCAGGAGGTCCGGTCGATTGCTCGACGAATCGCGTCGCGCAATAATGCAGCCCTGACCGCGCTGTTAAAGTGCGATGGATGTTTTCGGGTGGCGCCTGCGCCACTCTGCGCGGGCTTCAACTAGTTGCACCAGGTAATCTTCGAGCGGCGGTTTGCCGCTTCGCGCGTCTTGGGCGCACATCTGTTTGGCGGCTTGGCCGAAGCGGCGGAGCTCGGCGTCGTTCATTTTACGCAGGCGCGCGCGTAGTTGCGTTACATCAAATGCGGCCAGTTCGATGGACATGGAAGACCTCTCAGAGTTGAGAGGAAGCAGGAGAGCGCAGTATAGCACGCCGCGAAACGCGACCGCGAGGCAACGGATCAACAAATGGCAAGTACGCAACGGGGACGATCGGCCCCGTCGCGTACTTGGCAAAAGACGCAGAAGATGGGCGCGGACTACCAACCGCTGCGAACAATTTCTTTGCGCGGCGCCTGCTTGGGCGGCGGATTTACCTGTTTGGGCTGGTCGCGGCGGCGGATTGCACGGCCGGCGTTTCGCGCGGCGTCATCGACACCACGATGTATTCGTGTTCTTTGCCGTCGCTTTCCGGTACGCGCAGGACCAGCTTGTCCTTGTGAATGCGGAATTGTGCGGTCTCACCGATCGGCAGAAGCGCGGGATGCTTATCGTCGTTCGGGCGAATGTGATAGACGATCTTGTCGCCTTGCAGCACGTATTCCTGGCACAGGAGCTGTTGCGTTTTTTGATGCTGCGCGTCGGTGCCGAGAATTTCTCCCGCGACGGTTTTGGAACCCTTTTCCTGCGAGCCGCAGGCTGACGAGTCCATGCGCAAGAGCGTGCCAGTCTGATAATCGTCGTGCTGCTTGGCCACGGAGACGCCAGCCAGCAAAAGTCCACCCGCAAAGAGCGAAAGAGCTTTCATGTGTTCCCTCCCGGAACTGTTGGAATGGTAGGAACAGACGGCGTGGCGCGCCATAGTACGCGCGTGCAGGTTGATCTTTTGCGCAACAAATCCGAATACGGGGCAATTTTCAGGAAGCGAGGAGACCCGTAGGATCTGGGCTGGCGCACAGGACGGGCGACCGCAGAGTGCCGGCCGCGCCACCTTTCTAGAGCAGGTCGCGGTGACGGTCGGTGTGGCAAGATGAAGCAATGCTCGCTATTCGACACGCGCAGTCCGCCGATCGTGGCGGCGTCTGGGGGATTCTCGAACCGGTGATCCGTGCGGGGGAAGCGTACACTTTGCCGCGCGATTTGCAGCGGGAAGATGCGCTGGCGTTTTGGTTTGCCGCGGAGCATGAAGTGCATGTGGCGGAGGAAGAGGGTGTCACGGTGGGCACGTATTTTCTGCGGGCGAACCAGGGAGGCGGCGGGGCGCATGTGGCGAATTGCGGCTATGCGACGGCTGCGGCGGCGACGGGTCGCGGGGTGGGCAGCGCGATGTGCGCGCATTCGCTGGGGCGAGCTCGCGAACGCGGATTTCGGGCGATGCAGTTTAATTTTGTGATTAGCAGCAACGAGAGGGCGGTGCGGCTTTGGCAGCGGCACGGGTTTGCGATTGTGGGGCGATTGCCGAAGGCGTTTCTGCATGCGGAACTGGGGTATACGGAGGCGCTGGTGATGTATCGGGAGTTGTAGGACATGACGGGATTTCGGATGGTGATGCGAGTGCGTGTGGCGCGCAGGCACAGGCAAGAATGCCTGTGCTACTAAAAGCTAGCGCTGGAGGAGGCGCATGGCGCCGGCGAGGACCACGATTACGGCGGTTAGTTTTAGGTACGTTTGAATCAGCCAGCGTGTCGAGGGTATTTGTGGTTTCATGACGAGGAATAGTGTGATGGCGCGCAGTGCGGGCGAAAATGGTACGGAGGCACCAGCACATGTGGGCGGGTGGGGAGCCTGACTGGATGGCCAGCGTAATCGCGCTGAGTCCTCCCGGGAGCTGAGTCAAGGCGCTCAGCTAGTCCATCCAATGCGCTGGCCAAGGGCCATTAAATCGGTTTAATATAGGCCCCGCCGCGAGGGCACAGCATGCCTCCCGGATGCAGGTCCAGTTCTTATGATGTCGCTGAGGAGCCCTATGTTGCGAAAACCAGTCTGCAATATATCTGCGCGGTGGTGCGGGAAAATGCTGGTGCTGGCCGCGGTGGTTCTCGGCGGCGGTGCGGTGGCGTCGTCGCGGGCGCAGTCGCCAGTTGCGGAAGCGGCATCGGCGAAAGTGTTTTTGCATCAGGGATGGCAACTGCAATCGTCGTGCGTGGCGAAGGAAGCGGCAGAGAAGATCTCGCAGGCTGGGTTTGACGCGAGCAGTTGGCACAAAGCGGAAATTCCGTCGACGGTGGTGGGCGCGCTGGTGACGGACAAGACCTATCCCGACCCGGATTATGCGATGAACCTCAAGAGCTTTCCGGGGATGGATTACGGGGACAAGAGTTTCTTTGCGCTGCAGGATATGCCAAAGGACAGCCCGTTCCGCTGTTCGTGGTGGTTCCGCACGGAGTTTGCGTCGCCGAGCGTGGCGGGGCGGGCGAATGCGTTTCTGCACTTCATGGGCATCAACTATCGCGCCAACATCTGGATGAACGGGAAGAAGGTGGCCGGGGAGAAGGAAGTGGCCGGGACGTACCGGACGTTTGAGTTTGATGTGACGAAATATCTGGAGAGCGGCAAGACCAATGCGCTGGCGCTGGAAGTTACGGCGCCCGGCAAGGACGATCTGGGGATTACCTGGGTGGACTGGAATCCGACGCCGCCGGACAAGAGCATGGGGATTTGGAAGGAAGTGTTTTTGACGTCCAGCGGGGATGTGACGGTGCGCAATCCGTATGTCGCGTCGAAATTGCAGAATAACTACACGGCGGCGGCGCTGACGGCCAGCGCGGATTTGCGTAATGTGACGGGTCACCCGGTGCAAGGCACGCTGCGATTCGAGATGGATGGCGTGAAGATCGCGCAACCGGTGACGCTGGCTCCCGGCGAGACGAAGACTGTTAAATTTGCGCCGGAGCAGTTCGCGCAATTGCAGTTGGCGCACCCGAATCTGTGGTGGCCGTACACCATGGGGGAGTCGTATCTATACGACGGCACCTTGGCGTTTGATGTGAAGGGCGGCGGCACGAGCGACAGCGCGAAGACTACCTTTGGCATTCGCGAGGTCACGTCGGAGCTTACCGCGCAGGGTGGCCGCCTGTTCAAAATAAACGGGCGCAATATCCTGATACGCGGCGCGGCCTGGGCGCCGGACCTGTTATATCGCTGGTCCTCGCGCAAACTAGATGCCGATTTGGCGTACGTGCGCGACATGGGCATGAACACGGTGCGGCTCGAAGGCCGGCTGGATCGCGAGGAGTTTTTTAGCAAGACGGACCGCCTGGGAATTCTGGTGATGCCCGGCTGGACGTGCTGCGACGCGTGGGAACGCTGGAGCCGCTGGAAGGACGAGCAACGCGCGATCTCCGCGGAATCGCTGAAGAGTCAGATCCGCATACTGCGGCAGCATGCGAGCGTGTTTGTATGGCTGAACGGCAGCGACGGTCCGCCGCCCGCCGCGGTGGAGAAGGTTTATCTGGGCATACTGAAGGACCTGGACTGGCAGAATCCCGCGGTATCCTCCGCATCGGAGACGCCCACTACGGTGACTGGGGCGTCGGGCGTGAAGATGACCGGGCCGTATGAGTATGTTCCGCCGGTCTATTGGCTGACGGACACGAAAGCGGGCGGCGCGTACGGCTACAACACGGAGACTAGCCCCGGACCCGCCGTGCCGCCGCGCGAAAGCCTGGAGCGCTTCATTCCCAAGGACCACTTGTGGCCCATCGACGACGTGTGGAACTATCACGCCGGGAAAGAGCGCTTCACGACCATCAATGTATTTACCGATGGCATCAACCGGCGCTATGGAGCGGCCAGCGATCTCGACGATTATCTGCGCAAGGCGCAAGCCGTGACCTACGACGGGCAGCGCGCCATGTTCGAGGCGTACGGGCGCAACAAATATACGTCTACCGGCGTGATTCAGTGGATGCTGGACAACGCGTGGCCCTCGCTGATCTGGCACCTTTATGACTATTACCTGGTGCCTGCGGGCGGGTACTACGGCACCAAGAAAGCCTGCGAGCCGGTACACGTCCAATATTCATACGACGACAATTCCGTGGCGGTGATCAACAGCACTTACGGCGATCTAAAGGGTCTGAAGGCCAGTGCGAAAATTTACAACATCGACGCCACGGAGAAATTCTCTCGCGACGTGAAGTTGGATGCCGGAGCGGACAGCAGCAACAAGGCATTCGCGCTGCCAGCCGTCGCCGGGCTCAGCAAGACGTACTTCCTGCGACTGCAGTTGCACGATGCCCGTGGCGCGCTGGTCAGCGATAATTTCTATTGGCTGTCCACCAAGCCCGACACGCTGGACTGGGAACACAAGCAGGACACGGTCTACACTCCGCAGAAGGATTTTGCGGATTTGAGCGGGCTCAACAGTCTGAAACGGGTGAAGCCGGAAACGACTTTTACTGCCACCGTGAAAGATGGGCAAGTCTCCGGCATGGTGAAAGTGAAAAACACCTCGGACACCGTGGCGTTTATGGTGCATCTGCGGCTTACACAAGGAGGCGGCGGCGAAGATGTGGTGCCCATCTTCTGGCAGGACAATTACGTCTCGCTGCTGCCGGGCGAGGAGCGCGACGTCGTCGTGACGTACGCGTTCGATGCGCTCGGCGGCAAAGCCGGGACGCTGGAAGTCAGCGGCTACAACGTGGCACCATTTACCGTGGAAGCCGCCGTTCTCCACTGAACGCCTGGCGTCCAGGTTTATTTTGGGGGTTGAAGCGCCAACCCAGCCACTGCGCTGCCCTTGAGATTGCGCGCAACCAATTCGTAGAATCGCAGCGTCCAATGCGCTAGAATCGGCGTTTCGCAGCGCCATCGCGTGGCGCCCGAGGTGCCTTGTGACAAGTCGCATGAAGCTGGCCGTGGCAGCTGCCCTGGTTTTACTCACTAGCAGCATAGCCGCCGCCGACACTTTGGAATTGAAGGATGGCCGCGTCCTGCAGGGACGTTTTCTAGGCGGGACGCAGGCGGTGCTGCGCTTTGAGTGGGGTGGCACTGTGAAGACGTTCAGCGTGAACGATATTGTCGCGCTCACCTTTACGAACAGCTACCACGAGTCGCCGCCACCCCCACCGGCGCAGGACAATGGCGCGCCTGCTCCGCAGCAAGACGCCCCACCGCCCCCGAACGGAGCTCCGCCCCAGCAGGCAGCCGCACCGCCGCAGCCGGACGGTCCGCCAGTTACTTCCACGGACACCTTGCCGAATGCTCCGGCGCCCAACGTCTCGCCCACGCCCGCGGCGCCACTCGTTGCTGCCGCTCCGGCTACGGCCGCTGGCGGGTATGCGGCGTCCGCCGCGCCGCCCGGCTCCCTCACGGCGGTGACGCTCCCTGCGGGGCAAAGCATTCTAATTCGCATGATCGATGGCGTGGACTCCAAGAAAAACAATGTGGGCGATATTTTTCATGCCAGCCTGGAAACCGACCTGATGCTGAATGGCGTGCTGGTGGCGCATCGTGGCGCCGACGTTTACGGCAAGCTGGCGTACGCCAAGGAAGCTGGGCACTACAGCGGCAGCTCGGAGTTGGAATTGGAGCTGAACCGTATGGTTATCGATGGTCAGGATTACGCGCTGGTGAGCGACGATTACACGCTGAAGGGGAAGGGACGCGGAGGCGACACGGCCAAGAAAGTTGGCGGCGGCGCGGTTTTGGGCGCGATTATTGGCGGCATCGCGGGAGGCGGCAGCGGGGCCGCGATCGGCGCGGGCGTGGGCGGCGCGGCGGGCGCCGGGGTGCAGGCGCTGACGCGCGGCAAAGAAGTGAGAGTGCCGAGCGAGACGCTGCTGGAGTTTCGCCTGCAACAACCCGCGACGGTGAACGCTACGACGCGATAAGGCTGAGGCGGCCGGGATGCGGGCCGACTGCCGGGCAATGAGCCGGCGAATTAGGCAAGTCCAGTACTCGCCGGACCAGTCAATACTCAGGAGAGAAAGTCGCGCCAGCGTTCCATTTTGGAACTGTTACGAACTGTTCCATTTCGGGACAGTTCGACTTGTGCCACCCCCGTTATCAAATTGTGAACACGCTTCGCACTTTCTCGCTTGCCCTTTCTACTGTTAGCCAATAGGCTACCCCCTCAGGTGGGAGGCTCATCCGAAATGCCGAAAGAGAAACCGAGGGTCAATATCGGGGAAGTGATCAGGAGTTACCGCAGCCAGCGCGGACTTTCGCAAGGGGACATCGAACGGCGCACCGGGTTGTTGCGCTGCTATTTGTCGCGCGTCGAGAACGGCCATACCGTGCCGTCGCTTGAGACGCTCGCGAAAATCGCGCAGGCCATGGATATCTCTCTGGCGGATTTTTTCCCCGGCACGGAAACCCCGCGGGACAAGGAAACGCAGAAGATGCTTGGGGAACTCTCTGGGGACGAAATTCGCTTCCTGGCGGAGATCAAGAAGTACAGCAACACGCTTTCGGACGGGGATAAGCGGCTGGTGGTGGCGATGATTCGCAAAATGGCCACCATGATGCCGCCGCCGGGGCCGAAGAAGGTTGCTGTGGCGCGTCGGCTGTCGGCGTAAAAGCGGTTTCGTTGGCTTAGCGTCGCGCGTTCGGCGCGGTGCGAGGTTCCAGCCCTGGGCGGCGCTCTCAGGTGCCCTTCGCTCTCTGATAAGCGCGTCGTTGCTGGTTAGCCTTGGCCGCGAATCAGACGCATGGCATCGGCTACGCCTGCGTCTTTGTTGTTCGCGCCGGTGCGTGCGCCGTTGTTGTCGCTGGATTCGTCCGCGTCGGCGCTGCTTTCGCCGGGTGCCAGGAAAAGGTTGGACGCCACGGCGTGTTGCTTGGTGTACAGGTCGTAATACCGGCCGCCGGTAGCGTAGAGCGATTCGTGCGTGCCGCGTTCGATGATGCGGCCGGCTTCCACCACCAAAATTTGTTCGGCGCGGCGGATGGTCGAGAGGCGATGCGCGATGACAAACGTGGTGCGCCCGCGCATCAAGTACCGCAAGCCTTCCTGAATCAAAGCTTCGGACTCGGAATCGAGGCTCGAAGTGGCTTCGTCGAGGATGAGGATGCGCGGGTCGGCGAGAATGGCGCGCGCAATGGAGACGCGCTGCTTCTGCCCGCCAGAGAGGCGCACGCCGCGTTCCCCAACCACGGTGTCGTACTTTTGCTCGAAAGTTTCCGCGAATTCATCGACGCGCGCGATGCGGCAGGCCGCAAGAATCTCCGCCTCAGTGGCGTAGGGCCGGGCAAAGGCCACGTTTTCCCGGATGGTACCGTCGAAGAGAAACGTCTCTTGCAGGACCACGCCGAGTTGCGTGCGATAGGATTCCAGCTTCACGGTAGAGAGGTCCACGTCGTCCACCAGCACGCGGCCGGTGGCGGGCACGTAAAACGCCGCCAGCAAACCGATAATCGTCGATTTACCCGCGCCGGAAGGGCCCACTAACGCTGTTACGGTGCCGGGTTCGGCGGTGAAGCCGACGTCGTGCAGGACGTCTTTGCGCACGTCATAGGCGAAGCTGACATTTTCCATCAGCACGCGCCCGGTGATGCGTCCGAGGGTGACGGTGCGGCGAGGGTCGTCGTCTTCCTTGGTTTCGTTGAGAATTTCGCGGGTGCGCTCGAGGCCGGTGATGGCTTCGGTGATTTGCGTGCCGATGGCCACGATCTGGAAGACGGGCGCGATCAAAAATGCCAGGAACATGTTGAAGGAGATAAATTGCCCGGTGCTCATTACGCCCGAAACCATCTTGTGCGCGCCGATATAGAAAATGCAGGCGCTGACCAGCCCCATAAGTCCGGAGGCGGAGAAGCTCATTAGGGAAGTAGCCGTCAAGGTTTGCAAAACGTTGTCCAGCAAACGCTGGACGCCGCCAGCGAAGATTTTCTCCTCGCGGTCCTCGGCGTGGTAGCCCTTGACAACACGCACGCCGCCGAGCGACTCCGTCAATCGCCCGGTGACTTCGGCGGTAATCTTTGGGCGGGCGCGGAAAATCGGCCGTATGGTAGCAAACGCTTTGTTAATGCCAAACGCAAAGGTCAGGAGAATAATGAATGCCACCGCGGTCATGGCGACGCTGACGTACAGCAGATAACCCAGCGCTAAAACGGCAGTCATAATACCGCCGACGAATTCGACCAGTCCGGTGCCCACCAGGTTGCGCACGCCCTCCACGTCGCTCATGATGCGGGATACTAAAACTCCCGTTTTATTCGCATCATAAAACGAAACTGACAGTCTCCCGATATGCGCTTGCACTTGTTTACGCATATCCGTGATCATTTTTTGCGCGGATTTCGAGAGCAGTTGCGTCAAGGTGAAGGAAGTCAATCCTTGAATAATGGTCGCAGCCAGAATCGTGCCGATGATGGGAAGCAGTAGATTTTCCTGCCGCTTGGTCACCACGTTGTCGAAGATGTATTTCGAGGAGGCGGGCAACACGAGGCCGCAGACGCGATTCACGGCCATCAACGCCAGTCCACCAATAAGCAAGCGGCGACGCGGATGGATGAGCGCCCAAACGTCGGGCAGGCTCTTCCAGGCTTGCTTGCGCTTGTCTTTTTTCGAAATGGCGGTGTCTTTGTCGGCAGTCATACGCGATGAGCGTTCATGGCCAATGGACGTTGGATGCCCGGGAGTTCGCACAATGTACATTCCTCAAGTGATGCGCGGCGCGCCAGTTTTTGCCGAGGCATAAATGGAGGCCGGACTAATCTACAGCCAGCGGGCGGTCTGGGTGTGGCTAGTCGCTGGCGGCGCTGCCGCGGGGCACGCGGGCGACGCGGGGCGCCTCGAAATTTATGACGCTGGACACGAACTGGCTCAACGAGATGCCCAGGTGGCCGAGTACGCGCTGCTTCAACGTGGTGTAGTCTTGTGCGCCGCTGAAGAGTTCGCCGACCAGTTGACGAAACACCGGGCTCTTGCGCATGAATTGCACCATGCGCGTGGTGACCGAGGTGCCCAGGAACGACCCGCGATAGAAGCGCCGCACGATGCGCGCGGCAAATTCCAATTCCGCGGAAAACGCCGCCTTCATGCGCGCCGCATACTTTTCCGGGCAGCCTTCCGCCAAGGTGCGCCCCAGCAGCTCGCCGGAACGCAACGCATAAAATAATCCTTCGCCGGTCAGCGGGTCGACGCACGCGGCGGCGTCGCCGATCATGGCCCAGTTGCGGCCCATGGTATTGCGTTGCGCGAAGGTATGCTCCTGTGGGGAAGGCAGCACGTGGCTGTAAAACTTGGCGCCCGTCGTGGCAATGCCATGCTTCTCGATGAACGCCCCGAGGTGCGATTTTAATTCCGTGCTGGTATGCGCGGACATGCTTCCGCAAATCCCCACCGACAAATGATCTTGCCGCGGGAACGACCAGATATAGCCCTCGAAGTGCGGCAAAAACTTGATGGTAATGGCGTCGGCGGTCTCCGGCACAAAATAGCCCTGCGTCATTTCCAGTTCATCGCGTTGCAGGGGCCGCGTTTCCGGCAGCAGTTGGTTGCGCGCTCCCGCCGCCAGCACGAGGTAGTCCGCGCGTCGCCATTCGCCCTCCACGCAAAAGCGCGGCTTCTCGCCCGCGGTATCCACGCCAATGACGTGCGCGCGCCGCACGCGGCAGCCCGCCTCTTGCGCGCGCTCGAGCAGCAGCCCATTCAGCACCCTGCGCGAATAAATCACGATGGGGTGCGCCATGCTCATGGTGACGCGCTGTTCGTCGCTGGCGATCAGGTCCACTGAGCGCACCAATTTTTTCGGATAAGAATTGTCCAGCAGGAAGGGGAAGCACTGGATGGCTTTATGGGTTAGCCCGCCGCCGCAGGGCTTCTCCCACGCCAGATGCTCGTCGAAAATGTTTACCGCGTGTCCAGCGCGCGCCAATTGCTCGCCGCACATCGATCCAGACGGCCCGCCGCCGATAATCGCAATTTCAGCCATAAATGGTCACGCCGAGCTTCGCGTTTTCCAATCCGGGCGCGGAACGAACCCTATGCTCATGACCCAGCGGGGGGACGGGCCACACGGGTGAAGAGCTCCTCAGTGCAGCGGGAAGATCACCAGGAAAAAACCAGCGAGCAGTATAGCACCGAAGAGCGCCGCGGCTGCCGCGGAGGCGGTAACTTCCCGGACAACATCCATGCCCCACCGCTGGGCCACGCAAAAGAGCGCAAAAAAAGGCACCAGCAGCACCATCAGGATTTCTCCGCTGTGCAGCAGCAGCGCGCCGCCGAGCAGCGGCAGCCACAATAGGAAGCGGTACAGCAGCCCGCGTAGCAGTCGCTGCCATGCGCCGCGCGGTCGCACAGCTTCTGCCGTGTCGCGCCGCGTCACCGGGCCCAGCAGCAGTTCCTCGCCCAGTAAGAAGGGCAGCACCGCCAGGAAAATCGGCGGAAAGCGCTGCCAACGCGTCGCGTCCAGCCAGGCCTCCGTCAATGACAGTTCGAGCCAGGCGGTGAACAGCAGCAGCAACATCACCGCGGCCAGCAAAGCGCCCAGCATCGTTAGCGGCCGAAGCCTCAGAGTCTCCGCCGCCTCTTTTCGGTGCGCTACCAGTAACAACAAGCCCACAAAGGACAGGAACACGATGAGGTAGTCGCCCTCGAACAGCCGGAACAGGTTCGGCGGCGTCCAGTAATGCAACAGCTCCACGGCTGCGGCGCCCATCAGAAGTATCTCCGCCGACGCTTGCCACCACAAGACGGCCTGGGTGGTCTCGGCCGGATATTCTGCCTTGTCGCGGAACGCCTTCCCGGTCGCCTCGCGTAGAAACGGCCCGGAAAGCAGAAACAACCCCGCCAAGCCGCACAACGCTCCGATCAATGACCATCGCGCGGGCATCGGCGCAGCGTTCCCGCTGAGATGCAGGGCCTTGTTCGCCCATTCCTGCGAAAGCCGCACTACGCGCGAATCGGACAGCAGGCTCGTGTGCGTGGCGCCCGGCACCACATCGTAGTGCGAACTCACATCCCGCCCGGGCTGCAGCAAATCCTTGGCGTTGTCCCGCATGGCCGCAAACTCGAGGCCGCCATTCATCACCTCCGTAAACGGCGGCAGCGGCGGGGGATTTTCGTACAGCAACGTCTCGCTCATGGCGCCGTGCTTGGCGCGCATGGGCGCCGGCGAAATGGCAATGACCCCAGCCACCGGCACGCGCGCGCCGACCCGCATGGCGATGGCTCCGCCCATTGAGTGGCCAGCCAAAATCGTCTTGTCCGGCGGCGCCAGCCCGCGCGAGCGCAGCTCCCGCAATAAGTTCTCACTGCACTCTTCCGCCCGCGCCGGCGAAAATTCACCGTCCGTTTTGCCATGCCCCGGCAGATCCGGCACAAACACGCGCAACCCCATCGCCGCGTAGCCGTTCGCCAGGTACGTCATGATCTTGCGATTTGCCGCCAGCCCATGCAGCAGCAGCACCGTCCCGCGCGCCGGCGATTCCTTTGGATCGATTAGCGTCGTGGTTAAGCGG
This sequence comes from Acidobacteriota bacterium, assembly GCA_003161195.1. GTDB lineage: Bacteria > Acidobacteriota > Terriglobia > Acidiferrales > UBA7541 > Acidiferrum. The sequence goes on from PMOV01000117.1 coordinate 13,074, forward strand.
CAGCCGCCTGCGTCGATCACGTAGTTGCGCTCGTGAAATGGTCTGGGCAGCACCATCAGCAAGCCCACGACGATTAGCACCACGGCCGCCAGCGCTCGAAAAAATAACTTGCGGTTCTCGGGCCGCGTCTCCGTTTGGCCTTCCGCGACGGCGCTCATTGCGTCTTGTCGACCGGCATCGCGCCGCGTTTTTGTCCGGCGTGATAAACTAATGTTTCACCACATTCGCAACATAGTGCGCACACCATTCCCATGGAGATCCTTTGAACTCGGGCATCCTTACATTGCCACAAGCGATTCTGCGGTTCGGCCGCGCCCGGCGCAACCCCGCGTCCGGGGCTGACGCGCACGCCGCGTCGGCCACGCCATCGTACGTCTGCCCTGCGACTCACAGAATCGTCTTCACCAACGGCTGCTTCGACCTTTTGCATCCTGGACATATTCGCACGTTAGAGGCCGCGCGCAATTTGGGCGAAGCTCTCGTCGTAGGTCTCAATAGCGACCGCGGCGTCCGCGAACTGAAGGGCCCAGATCGCCCCGTTCTGCCGGAACTGGAACGTGCCGAAATTTTAGCCGCACTGGAATGTGTCGACGCGGTAGTCATGTTCGACGAGCCCACGCCGCGCGAAATCATCGCTGCGCTCTTGCCGGACGTTTTGGTGAAAGGCGGCGATTGGGCCAGCGATCAAATTGTCGGCCGCGAAGAAGTGGAAGCCGCCGGCGGCCGCGTCGTCTCCATCGCCATCGCTCCCGGCTGCTCCACGACCGCCATCCTGGACAAGATTCGCAGCGCCACCAGGCACGCAGATGCTAAAGCGCACCTAAATACCAACGCCCAGACCGCCGCTGCGCCCGCGGAGTCCTGATCCTTATCGCATGATCTTCCCGGTCGTCCGCGAACGCCTCGAACCTGTCTTGCGCCTTCCTGCCGTGGACGGCGCACTGGCGGAACTGCGCGGCGGAGGCAACCAAGTCTCGCTCTCCGGCCTGCATGACGTCGCCAAATGTCTGGTGGTGGCGTATTTGACGCGCGAACTTCGCCGCCCCGCCTTTTTCGTCACCGACTCCAATCGCCGCGCCGAAGCTTTGGCCGAGACGCTGCGCTTCTTCACCAATATTTTCCCCGGCCCGGCGGGTAACGTGGCCACGCTGCCCGCGTTCGACACCTTACCGTGGGAATCGCAAAGCCCGCACGCGGATATTCTCGAACGCCGCGCCGCGACGCTCTTCCGCCTCACCGACGGCCAAGTCTCGCTAGTGAGCGCCCCGGTCGTCGCCGCCCTGTGGCGCTATCAAGATCCCGTCACCTATCTCGCACTCGCTCGCACGCTCACCAAAGACGCCGAAGTCCCGCACGACGAACTGCTCACCCATCTCGGCTCCGTCGGCTACACCCGCACGGAGATGGTCGAACTCCCCGGGCAGTTCGCCGTGCGCGGCGGCATCCTCGACGTTTTCTCGCCCGAGGCTGCGCGCCCAGTGCGCATCGAACTACTCGGCGACACCGTGGAATCTTTGCGTGAGTTTGACCCGCGCACCCAGCGCTCCATCTCTCCCGTGGGCCGCGCCACGCTTCTTCCGCTCACGGAGTGGTCGTTCGGGCCGACCATTACGAACGCCGACGACGAAGGTTCCGTCTGGCGCACGCCCTCCTATTTCGGCCCCTCGCTGCCGCCGGGCCCGGCTTCGCTGTTTGAGCTTTCGGAAAGCTCGCTCCGGCCTATCGTTTTTCTCGACGAACCGCAGACGCTCCTCGAAGTAGCCGCCAAACACCTCGAAGCCGCTACCGCCAACTATGAGCGCCACGGCCAGGCCAACTCGCCCAGCGCGTCACACTTTTTCTGGTCGCTCGAAGAACTCTCCGCGGCCTTCCGCAAAGGAAGCGAAATCGCTCTCCAACAGCTCGCTGTCGGCACAGGCGGCGGCCCGCAACTCGAACTCTCTTCGCGCCCCAGCACCCGCTTTCACGGCGATGTCGTCGCCTGCATGGCCGCCGTAAAGTCCCAACTCGCCGAAGGCGGCAGCGTCTTCCTCACCGCCGCCAGCCCCGGTGAACTCGAACGCCTGGCCGACATTTGCCGCGAGTATGAAGCGCCTTACGTTCTCGGCGAATCGGAAGATGCCGCCGCCGGCTTCACGGCGGAGGCTGCGCACGAACTCGCTCGGCTGCTGCTCATCCGCGCGCCCTTCGCCGGGGGCGTTTCCTTTCCCGACGCGCGAGTGACGCTTTACGGCCAAGCCGATCTCTTCGACGTTGCGCCGGTCGTCGATCGCCCCAGCCGCAAAATCCGCACCAGCGGATTCTTCAGCGACTTTGCCGATCTCAAGCCCGGCGACTTCATCGTTCACGTGGACCACGGCATCGGCCAGTTCGAGGGCTTGCGCCAGATCGTGTCGGACGGCCGGGGCGGGGAATTCATGCTGCTCAAATACGCCGACGACGCACGCCTGTACGTCCCTCTCGAGCGCATGGACCTCGTGCAAAGCTACCGGGTGGTAGAAGGCGACCATCCACCGCTCGATAAGCTGGGTGGCACGGCCTGGACCACGCGCAAAACGCGCGCTCGCAAAGCCGTCGAAGACATGGCCGATCAGCTCCTGGCCCTCTACGCCGAACGCAAAACCGCCGAAGGTTTTGCCTTTTCGCCTGACGGAAATTTCCAGCGCGAATTTGAAGACGCTTTCGAATTTGAGGAAACCGTCGACCAGAATCACGCCATCGCCGACATAAAAAAAGACATGGAGAATGCCACCCCCATGGACCGCCTCCTCTGCGGCGACGTCGGCTACGGCAAAACCGAAGTGGCCATGCGCGCGGCCTTCAAATCCGTCGCGGACAGCAAACAGGTCGCTCTTCTTTCTCCCACCACCATCCTGGCCTTCCAACATTACGAAACCTTCAAGCAGCGTTTCGCCGCGTTCCCCATGCGCATCGAAATGCTCAGCCGCTTCCGCACCGCCGCCGAGCAAAAGAAAATCCTCGCCGATGTCGAAGCCGGCAAAGTGGACATCGTCATCGGCACGCACCGCCTGCTCTCCAAAGACGTAAAATTTCACGACCTCGGCCTGCTCATCGTCGACGAAGAGCAACGCTTCGGCGTGGCCCACAAAGAGCGCCTCAAGGAAATGAGCAAGAACGTCGACGCCCTGGCCCTCAGCGCCACGCCCATTCCACGCACACTACACATGTCACTGGTCGGCCTGCGCGATATGTCGCTCATCGAAACCCCGCCACGCGACCGCCTGGCCATTCAAACCGTTGTCGCCCCTTTCCAGGAAGAACTTCTGCAGCGCGCCATTGAAACCGAACTCGCGCGCGACGGCCAGGTCTACTTCATCCACAATCGCATCGAGTCCATCTACTCGCTAGCCGCGCTGGTCCAAAAACTCGCCCCCAAAGCGCGCGTGGTCGTCGGCCACGGACAGATGGGCGAAAAAGAACTCGAAAGCGTCATGCTCAAATTCATCCGCGACGAAGCCGACGTCCTGGTCGCCACCACCATCGTCGAAAACGGACTCGACATCCCGCGCGCCAACACCATCATCATCAATCGCGCCGACCGCCTGGGTCTCGCCGAGCTTTATCAATTAAGAGGCCGCGTAGGGCGCTCCGCCCAGCGCGCCTACGCCTACCTCCTCGTCCCGCCGGAAACGGTCCTCTCCGACATTGCTCGCAAACGCCTCTCCGCCATGAAAGAATTCTCCGAACTCGGTGCCGGCTTCCGCATCGCCGCCCTCGACTTGGAACTCCGGGGCGCCGGGAACATGCTCGGCCGCCAGCAGCACGGCCACATCGATGCCGTCGGCTTCGACATGTACTGCCAAATGCTCGAGCGGGCCGTCGGTAAGCTCAAGGGCCAGGAAGTCGCCCCCGAACTTCGCACCACGCTCAGCCTCGGCTTCGACGTGCGCATCCCGCAGGACTACATCCCCAGCGAAAATCTCCGCCTCCGCACCTACAAACGCATCTCCGCCATCGCCACCGACGAAGAGCGCGCCGCCGTCCGTCGCGAGTTGGAAGACCGCTTCGGCCCCGTCCCCGCCTCCATAGAAAACCTTTTGCAGTATTCCGTCCTCAAATCCATGTGCGAGCGTCTGCGCATTTCCGCGGTCGAACGCCAGGGCAACCGCGTCGCCATCCGCTTCCATCCGGAAACGCAGCTCGACCCCGCTGCGCTGGTGCGCGTGGTTCGTTCGCGCCCGGGCATCAAGCTCGACCCGAGCGGCGTCCTGTGGATGGAGGTCAGCCGCGGCGAACCCGCTGCCGCCGCCGTCAGAAACGTATTGCTAGGCCTGCAAGGCCAAGGCTAAACTGGAAGCGTCCAAGGAGCTTCATGCGTAACTCTGTTACTCGCAACTCGGTCTCACGCTATTTACTCGCGCTGGCCGCTCTCGGCTTTGCATTTCCCGCCATGGCTCAGCAACAGCAGGCTCCCGCGCCTCAGCAGCCCTCTCTCGAAGCGCCGGGCACCGCACAGCCCGAACCCGAAGCCGCCAAGCCCGCCGTTCCAAAACCCGCCGCCAAACCCAAAGTAAAGCCCGTCGACGACCCCAACGTCGGGCGCACGGTCGAAGAGATCATCGCCCGCGTTAACAACGAAATCATCACCAAGTCCGAATATGATCGCGCCCTCACCACCGCCGAGGAAGACGCCAAAGCCGACTGCCAGAATCGCTGTACCGCCGAACAACTCGCCAATGAAACCGAAGACCGCCGCAAAAACGCGTTGCGCGATCTTATCGACCAGTCTCTCCTAGTCCAGCGCGCCAAAGATCTCGGCACCAGCGTCGAACCCGGCGTGATCAAGAAGCTCGACCAGATCCGCATCCAGAACAAGCTCGACAGCATGGAAGATCTCGAAAAGGCCGTCACCGCCCAGGGCCTCAACTGGGAAGATTTCAAAGACAACATCCGCAAAGGTTTGCTGACCCAGGAAGTCATTGGCAGCGAAGTCGGCTCGCACATCACTATCGGCAATGACGAAGTGCAGAAATATTACGAGGCCCACAAAGCCGATTTTGTGAGACCCGAACAGGTTGCCCTGCGCGAAATAGAAGTCAGCACGGAAGGGAAGAAGCCCGACGAAATCCCCGACTTAAAGAAAAAGGCCGACACCGCCCTCAAGCG
>PMOV01000117.1:18252-18834 GCA_003161195.1 Acidobacteriota bacterium
TACAACGAGCGCCTCGAACCCGCGGTCCGCGAATACCTAAAGACGCTGCGCCAGCAGAGCTACGTGGTCATCAAGCCCGGTTATCAGGACATCGCTGGCGGCGGGAATTCCGAAATCCAGGAAGTCAGTGCCACCCCCGAAGTGGTAAAAACCAAAAAGGGCCACAAAAAATTCCTACTCTTCGGCAAGCGTTCTCCAGACTCGACGACGCCCCCGTCCAGCACGCCAACCCCCGGCTCCCCATCTTGATAGATGCATAGCGCGGTCCGCGGCGTTGTAGCGCCGGCATCCTGCCGGCGGGTTTTCTAGAGGGGTTAGTGAAAACTGTTACGCGCGGTGTCAGTCCGAATCGAGGTGTCAACGTGTCGTTCCGACGCGAGAATTGAACGTGCCATTCCGAGGGCCGCTTTTGCCCCAGGCATCTGCTTCCTTTCACGCGGAGCATCCGTCCGCTATTTCCACAGCCGCTCCCTGTTCAACCCCGGACAAACTAGCTAGACTACCCGCAGCCCATGAAAAAATCGTTCGTCATCGATCTGGCCACCGCCACCGAACAAATCGTCACCACCTTCTTCCTGGTCC
>PMOV01000212.1:0-2287 GCA_003161195.1 Acidobacteriota bacterium
TCGGCCAAATCCTGCCCTACAACCCCGCCGAAAACGTGTTGTGTTGCAACAGACTCACCATCTGCTCGCTGCTGATCTCGAAACGGATTTGAATTCCAGGTCCACCGACGGTGATCGATACATTCTGTAAAATCTTCGCGAACTGCGGATCGTCCTGGCTAGCCTGAAACTGGCGGTACAGTAAACCCGCTTGCATGATCTGCGACAGGCTGACAGCGGCTTCCGGCGCGGCAGAAACGCTGAGATCGGCCTCCAGTTGCTGGTCGCCGTCCACCGAAATCGTCATCGCTTGCATTTTGCCGATCAGTCTCGCCACATCCGGAAAATTCGCCGCTTCGGGAACCAGTTGCGTGAGCGCCGCTCGTGCTCCCGCATCGTTCAGCGCTCCCCAGAAAATTCCGGACCCGTTGATCTTGCGTATCAGCGGAAACAGCGCCTGGTTGCTCAACACGCTTTCTTCCGCGCCGCTGCTCACTTCCAGCATGTGTTGCAAAAGCACAGGATTGCCGAAGGCCAACGTCCCCGAATCCAGAAACACGAGATAAAAATTGTGGCGCATCGCGCCACAGGCATAAAGGGTGTGCCCATGCCAATCGATGGTCGCGACATTCTTTTTCTCGAGCAGCGCTTCGCTGGCCTCCGGATCGAAGTCCCCCAGTGCGATGGCCAGCAATTGTTCAGACTCCGGTGAATTGTGGCGCACCTCGGCCGGCGTATTTACGGCGGCCTTCCCCACGCCATCGCTTTTGGCTTGCGTGCGGCTGGGCGCCACCTCTCTGGGCGCTACTTCGCTGGGCTCGCTCTCCGCGCTTAACGACCACACCAGCTCATCGATCCGACGGCTGGGATCGATGCCTGCGGAGGAGAGAAATTGTTCGAGGTCGCCAAAGCCCGCGGGCAGTGTCTGGCGCCTGAACTGCGCGAACCAGGGAAATTGCCGCGTGCGCGCCAAGTCCGCATAAGCGAGCTCCGAAATGTTCTTTGGGAAGTAGCTGAGGACCGATGGTGAAATCGTTTCGGCGTGCGCCGCCGCACCGCCAAGAGCGAACGGCGACAGAGCGAAAGCTAGTGCGAAACACCGCAGCGAATCTGAACGACGTGAGTTGCCCATGGCGATTCCCCCAAAAGGTTTTGCCGCAGCGGCAGCTACGGCTACCTGCCCGAAAGCTCGAAACGCGACTTCGCCCATGCCGGGCCACATGACGCGACATGGACGAAACCGCGGCAAACACCAACACCGATCCCGCGGAACTAAACGGTGGTGATGTTGCCGTTCAAACCGTTGGGGTAAAACCCGCCCTTGCTGGTTCCCGAGGCGGAATTGCCGTAGACGATGGCCAGCACTTGCGACGGTGTGCGAATGAGCGCCAGGGAGTTGGAGTCTACCGGAAAATAGTGCGACGGATCGGCAGGCGGAATGTCCTCGCTGTCGGTGGCCGCGACGGTCTGCCCGTTGAGAATGATGCGCAGCCGCAAGTTGCCGGCGTGATACGCCTCGGTAGCCAGAATCTGCGCGGCGTATTGCAAGTTGTCGCCACTCAGCAACGTTGCCGCCCCGCCGTACGCGCTGACGCCCGTATCTTCAAACGCGCGCGCCAAAGCCAGAAACGTGGGCTCCGTGCCATCCATCGCCGCCAGCGTAATGGTCGGCTCCGCCACGGCCATACCGCCGAGAGCGGTGCGCAGAAACTTCACGTGGTTCTGCTCGTCCATGGCGATTTCGTTGGCAATATTCTGCAAACCAGGCGTAACGAAGGTAGTCATTTTGCCGCCCGTGGCCGTGCCTGCCACGCCCGTGATCGTGGAGGGAAACGCGGCGCCCGTGGTGGCGAAACTGTAAAACTCCGCCTCCAGATATTCGAGATTCAGCGCGAAATTCAGCACATCGGATTGCGATGGCGTCGCCGCAGAGGTGGTGCCGGAGTTGCTGCTGCAGCCCTGCAGCACCACGCCCGCCGCCACGCCTGCACCGGCGAGACCGACATTTTTCAAGAAATTGCGCCGGGCTTTGGCGCGCTGGTCGCGAATCAGTTCCATCTGACGTGCGGCTTCCGCCGGATCCACGATGGACACACTTGTTTCGTATGCTTTGGACATGAAGTTCCCCCAATAACGTTAAAGTTTTGTAGCTACCCGTACACTGGTACGCGGGGGAACCATTCGCGGATGACACGAACGCCTACTGTGTATCGTGTATCTTTACGGCGGGCAGGTGGTGTCGGATGAGCTGCGGGAATTATTTCTTGAATTCCGCGCGTGTGCGCTGCAGCTTGGTGGCCGTGGTGCG
>PMOV01000212.1:2314-18884 GCA_003161195.1 Acidobacteriota bacterium
TTGGCGATGAGCCGCAGGATTTCGTCGGTCAGCGTGGCCATCGCCGCGAAGGATTCCACTTCCTGGTCGGTCAGCTTCGGAGACTGCAACACGGCGCGCTGCACCACTTTGTTGGAGTCGCGGATGAGCGTGCGGCGCGCATCGGCACCGCCTTTGACCGCGAATTTTACGCGCTCGGCGACGTTCATCTTAGCCAGGCGTTGCAACAGCGTTTGCCGCTTGCCGGCGTCGGGCTCGGCGGCCGCCGCGGCTTCTTCCAGTGCCGCTTGATCCAGGGGTTCGCCCGGCCCATGCAGTCCGCGCAGCAGACTCTTCTGCTCCACGGTGACGGAAGCGGAATGTTCCAGCGCCTGCACCAAGGCCAGCGAGTCGCTGAGGCGCTCGAGATCGTCCGCGAGTTCGTGCAGTTGGGCGGCGGAAAGATGCGGCACGACGTGCGCCAGGCAACTGGCCGGACAATTGCGGTTTTGCAGCAGGGCCTCGGCGATGCCGGGCTTGTCCGCGTAATTCTCAGCGGCATAAGCGAACACCGCCGGCAGGGTACCTTCAAGTTTCACGGCCGCGACAAAAGCTTCGTGCGAGAGCGAGACGAGCGCTTCCTGCGCGCGCGTGGCCACCATCTCGTCAGGATCGCTGGCCAGCACCACCAGAATTTCCGCGCGGTCCGCGGGAGAAAGATGTGCGCCGCCCGAGCACACCGCCAGCTTGCGCTCTCGGGTGGCGCGGTCCTGGCGCAGGTCTCGAATAACTTCAGGGCTGAGGGTTTCCACCGGCTGCAGGCCTCACGTCGGTTTGACTGAGCACCATTGTACCGGAGGCGCCGGGCGGGCCGAGCGGCCGCATCACTTGATGGTTCAATTCCAGCAACACCGCGCTGGAGTCGGCGGCCGTGACTTCAAAGTGGTCGTGCGCGGGGAAATGGCGGTTTACGCCGGCGGGCAGTTCGCCATCGAGCAGCAGCTTATCGTCGGCCAGGATGCGCACGCGCGTTGCGGCGGAGGTAGAGACCGAGAGATCGAGCGGCGCAGCTCCCGAGTCCGAAACCATCCCATCTGCCAGGGCAGGCAGTGAGCCGGGCGGGGATAACACCGCCCCCGACGTTGGCGATGACGCGGTGTCTTGTTGCGCGGGCGTTGTGGGTGAATCTGGCGACGCGCCCCGTAACGCCGAAGTGTGCTGAGAGCCGCGCCGCGCAGCGTACCAGCGCCAGGCGTAGCGTCCGCCAAAGAACAGGCCCACGAGCAGGGCAACGACCAACACAACCGCCAGAGCAGGAAACCAGGCCGGGGCAGAGGGAATGGGATCGTCGGGTTTGGTCACGCCGTGGGACAGATCCCCGCGCGCGAGATCATATTCACCGAGAAGTTCTTCTTCATCCAGACCAAGATATCCGGCGATCGTGCGCACGAAGCCGCGTCCGAAAACGCCGCCGGGCAGTTTAGACCACTCTTCATTCTCGAGGGCTTCGAGGAAGCGCTGAGAAATGCGCGTCGATTTGGTGAGTTCGTCGAGCGACACTTCGCGCATCTCGCGTTCGCGCTTCAGCCGCTGACCGAAACTGCCCTTGGCCATAACTCGAGCTTGCCCCCGTGCCGCGTGCCCAAAAAATACTGAGGAACAGTGTAACTGAAGCGGCGGAATTCTTAGCGGTGGAGGGAGATCGGCGGTGAAAATTGTCGGGGCCTTTTGGGGGAGGGCAAGGTCGACCCGAGCCCTCGAGCGAATTATGGACCTATTTTGGGAGTTCGACGAATCCTCCGAAGAGGATGGCAAGAACGCCACGCCTGTACCACGAGTGGGTTGCGTGCCTTTTTCCGGGGCGCCTATACTGGCGGGTGATCGCATTTTCCCGGGGGTGTGCGCCTCTGCGCCGCCCGGCCGGGCGCAGCGTGCTGGAATAAAATTCTAGAGGAACAGGGCCGACCACGCGTGGAGGAAGTAAAGCAATTTCCGGCGGTGGAGCGTCGCCGAAATCTGGCGGTGTCTTTCGAGCAGCGCGAAGCGGGAGAGGTGGCGGTCTTCCAGGAACTGGGGAAGGCGCTCACTTCGTCGCTGCAACTCGATCAGGTGCTCCGTACCATCATGGAGAAAATCGACGAATTTCTGCGCCCAGACAACTGGTCGCTGCTGTTGCTCGATCAGGAAAAACAGGAGCTGTATTTTGAGCTGGCGGTGGGCAAGGCTTCACAGGCGCTGAAAGATGTGCGCGTAAAGGTAGGGCAAGGTATCGCGGGCTGGGTGGCGGAGCACGGCGAAACCGTGGTGGTGCCGGATACCGCGAAAGACACGCGTTTCTTCTCGCAGGTAGACGAAAAGACCAAAACCGAGACGCAATCGATCGTGGCGGTGCCCGTGAAGTTCCGCGACACCTGCCTGGGCGTGATCGAGCTGATCAACTGTATCGGCCCAGACGGCTTTGATCCACGGGATTTGAAATTGCTCGAAGCGCTCTCGGATTTTGCGGCCATTGCGCTGGAGAATGCCCGCCACGTGAAGCGCATTCATGAACTGACCATTACCGACGATTGCACCTCGCTGTATAACGCCCGGCACATGGGCTTCATCCTGGAGACGGAGATTTACCGTTCGCAACGGTATAACTACGAATTTTCCCTGGTGTTCATCGACCTCGATCATTTCAAGCAAGTGAACGATACGCATGGGCATTTGGTCGGTTCGCGGCTGCTGGCGGAGATTGGCAATGCTCTGAAATCGCGCTGCCGGCTCATCGATTTTGCGTTTCGCTACGGTGGAGACGAGTTCGTAATTCTGCTGCCGCAAACGTCCAAAGAGAATGCTCTTAACGTGGCGCGCCGGTTGCACAAGCTGATTCGCAATAGCAAGTGGCTATCGCCCGAGGGCTTGAGCATTCGCGTGACGCCCAGTTTGGGCGTGGCGTCGTATCCGGTGGATTCCCGAACGAAAGAGGGACTGCTGCACCTGGCGGACGAAGCCATGTACCTGGTGAAGAACAACAGCCGGGATAGCGTGGCGGCCGCTAACATCGGTATTTTGCCGGACACGCTGCCGGGCGCCGAGCCGCTGGCGGATAGCGAGTTTGATGCGGAGTTCGAGGCGCCGTTGGATCCGACTAAGAAGGTTACCGTGGAACGGCGGCGCGAAGGCGCGTGACTGGCTGTCCCCCTGAATAGCGCAAATCGCCAAACCGGCGTCACATCGCTGAACGCGGAAACCGCACGCGGCACCTGCTCTTGCAAACCACCTCAATACTCCTGTTCTATACAGCGGCGTGGAATTTTGCTTAACTGAAAATATGAAACGCAGTGAAGCGGCGCGCTATGCGCGATGGTCAGCCAGCGTAGCTTTGGTCTTGGCCCTGGTGACCGCCGGGGTGTATCTGCAGCGCGGGTGGAAGGCGCGCGTGGAGCGCAAGAATGCGCCGGCGGCTGCGGCGGCCAACGTCTCACGGCAGTCGAACGGTCTGAATTTCTCCAAGGTGGAGGGGAATCGCAAGGTGTTTACCGTGGAAGCCTCGAAGTCCACGGATTTCAAGGATCGCGATTCCACGGAGTTGGAGGCCGTGGTCATCACCATTTTTGGCAAGAATGGCGACCGGCATGACGTGATTCACACGCAGAGTTGCCAGTATGGCAAGACCGACGGCAACGTGGTTTGCAGCGGGGCGGTCCGCATGGACCTCGAGAGCGCGGCGGACGCTGAGAAGGTAGATGCGTCTGCAAAAGACGGGCTGGCGGCAACGATTCCACAGGTCATGCACGTTCAGACCCGTGCCGTCAGTTTCAATCGCGCCAGCGGCATGGCCTCGACGGCGGAGCCGGTGATCTTTGATTTCCCGAACGGCGGCGGGGATGGCGTGGGGATGGAATATCAGTCAGAAGCCGGAACGGTGAAGCTGCTGAAGGATGTGCACGTGAGGTTACGGCCGCCGCCCACCGCCGCGCCCGGAAAGCCGAAAGCGCCCGGAAAATCGCCAGCGCCCAGAAAGCCGAAAGCGCCGGTGCCGGTTCCCGCGGGAGGTTCCGCGAAGGGTGGCGAAGAGGTGCTGGTGACCGGTTCGAGCCTGGATTTTGCACGCGCCTTGCGGCGCATTCATGTGCAAGGGCCAGCCACGGCGGAGTCCAAGACCACGCGGCTGACTTCCGCGGAGTTGACCATGGAACTGGACGCACAATTTCGCGCGCAAAAGCTGACGGCCTCCGGCAACGTGAACGATCAGCAGCCGCAAATGGTTTCGCACGGCGACGCAGGCACGATGCAGGTCAGCGCGGACCGGCTAACCGCGGACTTCGCGCCCGGGGGCTGGGTGACCGCGGCGGAAGCGCAAGGCGCGGTCAAAAGCGTGCGGCTGACGGATGCGGAGCGGGACGACGCCACTTCGGAGGATGCCACGGTGGCCATGTGGCCTCGCGTAAACCAGGTGAAGGAATTGAATTTGCGCGGCAATGTGACGCTGAAGTCGTTGGCCACCGCGAGTGGGGATTCGCGCACGCTGCATAGCAGCGCGGTACGCATGGCGTTCAGCGGCGGCCACGAGAACGAGCAAAGCCGTCCTCTACAAGCCGAAACCCTGGCGCCGGGACGTATGGAATGGACGGACAGCAGCGGGAAGAGCATTACCGGAGCGCCGCCACCGAGGGCGGCAGGTGTGTCCGTTGCCGCGAAAAATAAGTCGAACGTCGCCAATGGTACTGGCGGCGCTGAACCTCCCACCGTGGGTTATACCACCCTGACGGCGGACAAATTGCAATTGGCTTTTGATGGCGCGGGCAAGCCGAAACAACTGCAGGCCGATGGCCGCGTGCAGACGGAACGGACCATGGAAGGCAAGCCGACGCAAACGGCTACGGCACAGAGCGGCGTTGCGCAACTGCTGCCGGCGGGCGGATGGTCGCAGCTGGACTTGAATGGCAACGTGAAACTGCGCGAGGCGGACCGCAACGGCCGCTCCGACCACGCCATGTTCCGGCGCGTCGAGCAGACCGCGACGTTGACCGGACATGCGTTTGTACGCGATGCCACCACGGAGACCACCGCGGCGCGCATCGTATTTGTGCAGAATACCGGCGATATTCACGCGGAGGGCGCGGTACGTTCTACGGACTTCTCCGCGCACGACAGCGCCGTCCAGTTGGCGCCGGCTCCGACGCATGTAACTTCAGACGCGCTGCAGGCAAACTCTCAGGCCGGCCGCGCGCTGTATACCGGCCACGCGCGGATGTGGCAGGGAGAGTCGGTGCTGGAGGCCGACGCCATCGAATTGCTGCGCGAGACGCGGGTGATGAATGCCAACGGCAACATTCGCGCCGTATTTCCACAATCGCCCGCGATGCCTGCGGCCGGCGCGGGGTCGACGGTCGTGCAGACCTCTGGTACGGCATTGTCTCCAGCGGGGCCGCTCACATCAGGGCAGCCCGCCAGCAACAAGAAGATCAACCTGTGGCATGTAACCGCGCAGTCGCTCGTGTACAACGATTTAGAGAATCATGCGCACCTCGAACACGACGTCATTGCGATATCCCAGGATCAGAAGATGCGCGCGCCGATCGTGGACCTGTATTTCACGCGGGGCGCCAATGGAGCTCCGCCGGCGGCGGCGATTGGCGCCAATGACGGGCCGCACGGAGATGGCAAGACGTCCGCCCCGCTCGCCGGGCCGCAGCAAATCAGCAAAGCCATCGGCAGTGGAGGAGTCACCGTCGACGAAGGGGGACGCAAAGCCGTGGCGGAACACGGCGTATACACCGCCTCTGACGGAAAATTCGTCATGACCGGCGGAACGCCCACGCTTTACGACGGCACGGATGGCACCACTGTCGGCCGTCAATTGACCTTCTTTTTAGCGAATGATACGATCATCGTCGATTCGGAAAATGGTCCACGTATTTTGACCCGGCATCGCGTCGACAAAGACAGATAGGCCATCCCACCCGGTAAACTTGGCGAGGTATGCAGAAGCTCCAGGCCATTGAGTTAAGCAAGTCCTATCGTGGTCGTAAGGTTGTGGACGACGTTGAAGTAGAGATAGGCCAAGGCGAAGTGGTCGGCCTGCTAGGGCCGAACGGCGCGGGGAAAACCACCACTTTTTACATGATCGTAGGCCTGGCGCGGCCAGATTCCGGACGGGTGTTGCTTAACGACAATGAAATCACGGATTTACCAATGTACTTGCGGGCGCGCAGCGGGATCAGCTACCTGCCGCAGGAGCCTTCGGTGTTCCGGCAGTTAACCAGCGAACAGAACCTTTTGGCCGTCCTGGAGACCCTTCCCTTGACCCCGGAGCAGCAACGTGACCGCCTCGAAGAGCTGTTGGTGCAAATGGGGCTCGAGACCGTACGTACCAGCAAGGCCTACACCTTGTCCGGCGGGGAGCGGCGCAGGCTGGAAATCGCCCGTTCCCTCACCCTGCAACCGCACTTTATTCTGCTGGACGAACCCTTTTCCGGTATCGACCCCCTCACCGTAAAGGACTTACAGGAGATCATTCGGGACTTGGCGCGCACCGGCATTGGAGTACTCATTACGGACCATAACGTCCGCGAAACCCTGGACGTGACCGACCGCGCATATATCTTGAAAAGTGGCAAAATATTCCGTAAGGGCACACCGGACGAATTGAGCAGTGATCCTGAGGTGCGCCGGGTGTATCTCGGCGACCACTTCCGGCTCAATTAGCGTTCCATTGCCTGCGATGGCGCGCATCGGCCGGCTCTTTGGCGCATACTCGATTCGGCTGCGGCGTCCGACCCGCTCGGCATCGCTCGCGTCCGCAGGTCGTGCCTACTCTTGCGAAGGATGGGAAATTAACCGGCATGGCGTGGCAAGGACTCAAACTTAATCTCCGCGTCTCGCAGAAGCAGATTCTGACGCCGGGACTCGTCCAGATGGTCAGCGTCTTGGCGCTGAACCGCCTCGAGCTGCGCGAGATGATCAATCAAGAGATGATCGCCAATCCGGTTCTCGAAGAGTTGAGCGAAGAGCCCACACAAACCGACAACTATAGCGACGAAACATTTCTGAAGGCAGAGACGGAGAAGGTTCCGGACAAGCCGGAGTCCAACCCCTTTGACGAATTCGATGTCGGCACCTTCTTCAATCAATATTTGGATACCGGCGGCGACGGAGGCAAATCGCAGGAACGCGAAGTCTCCGAGCGCCCTTCCTTTGAAAAATTCTTATCCTCACCCAGCGGCCTGACGGACCACCTCGCCTGGCAATTGAGTGTCACCATCTGCTCGGACACCGTGAAGGAAATCGCCGAGAGCATCATCGGCAATCTCGATGAGAACGGTTATTTGACGGCCTCCACCGAAGAGCTGACGCAAGACGGGAAGTATTCGCAGGACGATTTGGACGACGCCTTGGCGGTGGTGCAGGATTTCGACCCCATCGGCGTTGGCGCGCGCGACTTGCGCGAATGCCTCCTGCTGCAACTCAAAGCATTTGATCCGCAGAATACGCTCGCGCAGCAGATTGTCGCCGAGCACCTGCGGCAGGTTCAGGCTAACCAATTAAAAGAAGTCGCGCGCGCTCTGAACCGCCCCGTAGAAGTAGTGAAGCGCGCGCTGGACGTAATCCGCAAGCTCGATCCGCGCCCCGGCCTCCGTTACAACAAAACCGAACCGCGCCTCGTCGAGCCGGACGTGTACTTCCGCAAGGTCGACGATCAGTGGCAGGCCTTCTTGAATGAAGACGACATGCCGCAATTGCGCCTCAGCCCCACCTACCGGCGCTTGCTGGTGCGCGATGCCGCCGACCGCGACGTCCGCAACTACGTGAAAGAGCGCTTCACCGCCGCCATTCAGTTGATGAAAAACATCGAGCAGCGCAAGCACACGATTTTGCGCGTCTGCCAGTCCATCATCGCGCGGCAGGGAGAATTTCTGTCTCACGGGCCGGACGCCCTGAAGCCCATGATGATTAAAGAAGTAGCGGAAGAGGTCGGTGTGCATCCTTCCACCGTCAGCCGCGCCGTCGCCAGCAAATACGCGCACACCTCGCAGGGCGTGCTGGAGTTGCGCTCTTTCTTCAGCGAATCCGTGAACGGCCCGGAGGGCGGCGATATGTCGCTGCTCACGCTGAAGCGCCTCGTGAAGAAAATGATTGAAGAAGAAGACGGCACGCACCCGCTGACGGACGAGCAAATCGCCAAGAAACTCGACGACGCCGGCATTCACGTCACGCGCCGCACCGTGGCCAAGTATCGCGAAGATATGCGCATTCCGAGCACGCATCAGCGCCGGGTGAAGAGCTAAGTTGCGCCCGGCAGCGAAGACGCCGCGCAGCAAACTCTCCATACGCCCCTCCGCACGCAACTCGTCACGTTCCCGCCCGAAGCATTCCTCCATGCAAACGCCCAAGCAAAAGCCGGCTCGTCAGCGCCGTTCCACGGATCCGCGCAGCATCCCCTCACGCCAACTGGTCATCCTCACCGGCCTTTCCGGCTCCGGCAAAAGCACCGTTCTCCACGCGTTTGAGGATATGGGCTTCTATTGCGTAGATAATCTTCCCGTCGAGCTGATTCCCATTTTTGCGGAACTGCACGCCGCCGGCCAAGGCGACTTCACGCGTGCCGCACTGCTCGTCGATGCCCGTGAAGGTTTGCAGCTCGAAAAACTTCCGCCGCTGCTGCGCCACCTGAAGAAGGATCATCCCATCACGCTGGTATTCATCGAAGCCGGCGAAGACGCGCTGCTGCGCCGCTACAGCGAAACGCGGCGTCCGCACCCTTTGGGGAAAAATTTCTCCGTTCGCGAAAGCTTGGCGCACGAACGCGCCTTGATGGAGCCTATCCGCAAACTCGCCGACCTCTCCATCGACACCACCAGCTTCAATGTCCACGAGCTGCGCCATTTCATCACCGAGCGTTTCAAGAATCCTGACAATCGCCCGATCCTTGTTTCGGTAGTTAGTTTCGGCTATCGCTACGGCGTTCCCACCGATGCGGACCTGGTCTTCGACGTGCGCTTTCTGCCGAATCCGCATTTCGTCCCGCGCCTCCGCCCATTCACCGGCAAGGATCCCCGGGTGCGCCGCTACATTCGTTCGTTTCCGCAAACCGCCGAATTTCTCAAGCGTATCGAGGAGCTGCTCGTCTACCTGATTCCGCACTACATTCAGGAAGGTAAAAGCTATCTGACCATCGCCTTCGGCTGCACCGGCGGCAAACACCGTTCCGTAATGATGGGCGAAGCCATCAACAAAACGCTGGCCAGGCGTGGCTTTTCCGCTAAAGCCATTCATCGCGATATCGAAAAATAACCGGCTTGCGTGGCCATGATGCGGAGCTCGGGCGCTTGCATCCACGAGGAAAATTCGCCGCCAAAACTTGACACGCCGCAACCCGGCGACTAGCGTAACTAGACAGCTTGCAGGACCGCGTGCCAGGCGGCACGCAACTTCGTTTTCGTCAGCATCGAGTGACTCAGGGGGGACGCACCGGCGTGGCAGCATTGGTTTCACCGCAACTGAAACGGCTTTTCGGCTATGCCCGGCCCTACGCCGTCCGCCTCACCGCGGGCGTTATCCTCGTCGCGTTCGTGGCCTGCGCCGAAGGCGTCGTCGCCTTGATGATCCGCCTCGCCGTCGATTACGTGCTGAATCCTTCCGTCAACACCAATGCGCTTCCCCTCGTAACCCTCCCCTGGAATGGCCGCACCATCTACCTCAATCAGTATTTTCCCGCCCGCATCCACAACGTCTGGACCGTCTTCGCCATCTCGCTTCTCGTTCTCTATGTCGCCAAAGGCATCGCCGAATATCTCGGCACCACGGAAATCCAATACGTCGGCCAGGCCGCCGTCCGCGATCTGCGCAACCAGCTCTACGCCCGCCTCATCCGCCAGCCCATCGGCTTTTTCCAGTCTCACCCCACCGGCCGCATCATCTCCACCATCATCAACGACGTCGAGCGCGCGCGTTACGCCCTCGGCGAATATCTTGCCGACCTTTGCCAAAAAGGTTTCTCCTTCATCGTCTTCATCGCCGTCATGCTCATCATCAACTGGAAGATGGCGTTGGGCTGCGCCATCCTGCTTCCCCTCGTGGCTCTCCCCATCAACAAATTCGGCAAGAAAATCCGCAACTCCGGTGAAAAAAGCCAGGCTCGTCTGTCCGACCTCAGCCATATCCTGCAGGAAACCATCAGCGGCAACCGCGTCGTAAAAGCTTTCGGCATGGAACCGTTTGAAATCCAGAAATTCCACGAAGGCGCCCGCCGCCTGCTGCGCGAAAATATGCGCTGGGTGCGCGCCGCGGTCATCACCGCCCCGCTCATGGACATGGTCGGCGCCATTGCCATCCCGCTCCTGCTGCTTTTTGCCCGCGATCAGATCCACCATGGCCTCATGACCGAAGGCCAGTTTTTCAGCTTCCTCTACGCCATGTTCAACGCCTACATGCCCCTCAAGCGCACCGGCTATATCTATCAGCAACTGCAGGCCGTCGACGGCGCCAGCACCCAGGTATTCGACTATCTCGATCGCGACGTGGAAGTCATCGACCATCCCACCGCCGCCGCGCTCGCTCCTTTCCGCAGCGAAATCCGCTTTGAGGACGTGAGCTTCTCCTACGCTAGCGGTATCTCCACAGTTCTCAAAAATATTTTCATCAGCGCCCGCAAAGGCGAAGTGGTGGCTCTCGTCGGCTCGAGCGGCGCCGGTAAATCCACCCTTGTCAACTTGCTGCCTAGATTTTACGAACCCACTTCCGGCGCCATTCTCATCGACGGCGTCGCCACTACCAGCGTTACCATCCGCTCCCTGCGCGAGCAAATCGCCGTCGTGGCCCAGGAAAATATCCTCTTCCACGACACCGTCTGGAACAATATCTGCTACGGCCTCAGCAACGTCCCGCAAGAGCGCGTCATCGCCGCCGCACAAACCGCCCTTGCGCATGACTTTATCAACGAACTGCCGCAAAAATACGACACCATCATCGGCGAACGCGGCACGCGCCTCAGCGGCGGCCAGCGCCAGCGCATCGCCATTGCCCGCGCGATCCTGAAAGATTCCTCCATCCTCATTCTCGACGAAGCTACTTCCGAACTCGACGCCGAATCCGAACTTTACGTCCAGAAAGCTTTGGCCAATCTCATGGTCGGCCGCACCACCTTCGTCATTGCCCACCGTCTGGCCACCATTCGCCGCGCCGATCAAATTCTCGTCCTGGAAGACGGACACATTCGCGAACGTGGCACGCACACGGAGCTGCTCGCCCGCAATGGCACCTACGCCCGGCTGCACGGCCTGCAGTTTGCCACCGACGATCTGCTCTCGCCGGTCCAGACTGCTGCGCCCCGTTCCCAGGTTCTCGTTGATCCCTCATGACTAAAACAAACGACACCGAACTCGACGCGTCCAATTCCCGCGCACTGCCGCGCACCGGCTGCTTCTCCATGACCGGCTACGCGCAAGCTCGCGCGCAATCCAGCGGCTGGGCTTTGCGCGTCAGCCTGAAAAGCGTTAACCATCGCTTTCTCGACCTCCGCTTGCGCATGCCCGAGGGCTTCGATCTCTTCGAGTCCCGCATCCGTCAGTTGCTGCGCGATAAAATCGTACGCGGCCACGTGGACGTCACCATCGGCTTCGAAGCGCAAGACGCCTCCGCCATCCAGGTCAATCTCCCGCTCGTCGCCGCCTATCTCGCCGCCGCCGAGGAGCTGCGCCAGAAGACCCGCGCCGCCACCGGCATGGACGTGGTCGGCCTGCTGCGTTTGCCCGGCGTCATCGGTGGCGCCGGTCCTGCCATCCCTGACGATGAAGAAAAGCAGGAAGAACTCTGGCAACTGCTCAACGCCAGCCTGCGCGAGGCACTTACAAAACTCGACGACATGCGCCGCAGTGAAGGCGCGCACCTGGCAGAAATCCTGCGCGAGCGTATCGCCACCATCGCCGCGCAAACTGCCCAAGTCCAGACCCTTACCGAAACCCTTCGCCCCGCCTACGCCCGCCGCCTCGCCGCGCGCCTCGGCGAGGTTCTCAGCGCCGCCAATATCGACCCCGCGCGCCTCGCGCAGGAAGCTGCCCTGCTTGCGGAAAAAAGCGANNGATTTTCTCCTGCAGGAAATGCAGCGCGAAGCCAACACCATGCTCTCCAAAACTCCCGGCGTCGAATCGGAAGCCTTGGCCATTACCGGTCTGGCACTCGAAATCAAATCCGAAATCGAAAAACTTCGCGAACAGGTGCAGAACATCGAATGAGCGAGCCAAAAGAAAATAGTCCCCCGCTGGCGCCGCTGATTCTGGTCGTCTCCGGCCCTTCCGGTTCGGGAAAATCCACCCTCGTCCAGCGCATCCTCGAACTTCCCGGCACCATGGCCTCCACCTCATGTACTACCAGGCAGCGTCGCGCGACCGAAGCCACAGGGAAGTGCTATGATTTCGTCACGGAAGCCCAGTTCGACGAGATGGTCCAGCGCGGCGATTTTTTGGAGTATGCCCGGGTCTTCGGAAAACATTCTTACGGCACACCCAAAAAGTGGCTCGAAGAATCCCGTCGCACCGGTCTCGATCTGGTTCTCGAAATCGACGTGCAAGGAGCCAGGCAGGTAAAGCAAAAATTGCCCGAAGCGGTGGCCATTTTTATTTTGCCGCCCTCGCGTGAAGAGTTGGAGCGCCGTCTGAAAAGCCGCGGCCAGGACGCCAAGGAAGAAATTGCCAGGCGCTTGGCTAAGGCGCGGGATGAAATTTCCGCGTATCAGACGTACGATTATTGCGTCGTGAACGAGGATGTGGCTCTGGCCGGTCGCGAAGCGCAGTCCATCCTCACGGCGCTGCGCTGCACCACCGCCCGGCGCCAGGCTCGTGTGGAAACGTTGTTGGCATCCTTCGGGGGTACAGACTTTGGGGGTACAGACTGAGATGAATGTTCTGACGAAAGCTCCACAAAGCCAGTTTGCCTACGTCGTGCTGGCATCGCGGCGCGCGCGGCAGATCATGGCCGGGGCGCCGCCACTGGTGGAAAATCCGCGCACCGCGAAGGCCACGCGCATTGCGTGCGAAGAACTCGAGCACAGCATGCTCGAGTACGACTTCGTCGAGCCCACGTCCATCGATATGGACAAAGACGGCAACAAGCGCCGCAAGTAAGCGCCCTCCGTCCTCCTGCTCGATTCACGGGCAATATTAGTGTGGGCCTGCAAACGGGTGGCCCAGGATTTTGTAGCGCTCGCCTTCCACTTGCTCCGCTCAAACCGGGGAGGCGCTCGCCTTTGGTTTTCGCTTTTGTNNCCTTCTGAGGCGGTCGCCTTTGCCTTTAGGTTTTCGCTTTCGCTCTCGAACTTTCGTTTTGCTGTTTCTAGCTGTTGTTGCTCTTAGGTTTTTCTACCTTATGCGCATCACCCTGGGCGTCACCGGCGGAGTCGCGGCTTATAAAGCCGCCGAATTGGTGCGCCGCCTCCAGCAGGATAATTTCACCGTCCAGGTGGTGATGACGCGCGCTGCCCGCGAATTTATCACCCCCCTCACCTTCGCCGCCCTCAGCGGCCAGAAAGTCATCACCGATCTTTTCGCCGGCGATAGCCAGGATGCCAATCTCGAAAGCGCCATCGAACACATCGCCGTCGCGCAGCGCACCGATTTGCTGCTCGTCGCACCGGCCACCGCGGACATCCTCGCAAAATTCGCGCGCGGCATCGCCGACGATTTTCTCACCACCCTGTATCTCGCCAGCACTGCTCCGGTAGTCGTTGCGCCGGCCATGAACGTCAACATGTGGAATCACGCCGCCACGCAGGAAAATCTAAAACTGCTGCGCGATCGCGGGGTCGCCATCGTCGCCCCCGATGAAGGCTATCTCGCCTGCGGCATGACCGGCCCGGGACGCCTCGCCGGCCAGGAAGAAATCCTCGCCGCTGTTCGCCAGGTTCTCCGCACCAAGCGCGACCTCGAAGCCGAAACCATTTTAATCACTGCCGGACCCACGCGCGAAGATCTCGATCCCGTTCGCTATTTAACCAATCGCTCCTCCGGCAAAATGGGCTATGCCGTTGCTGAAGCCGCGGCACGTCGCGGAGCCAAAGTAATATTGGTGAGCGGTCCCACGGCCCTCGAAACGCCCGAAGGCGTCACCCGCTTCGACGTTCGCTCCGCGGAAGAGATGTATGCCGCTGTGCTCGCGCACTTTCCAAAATGCTCCAGCGCGGTCTTCGCCGCTGCCGTCGCGGATTATCGCCCGGCAATTAGCGCCCTGCAAAAAATCAAACGCGGCAAAGGATCCATCACCCTGGAACTACAGCCGACCGTCGATATTCTCTCCATGGTAGCCAGGGAAAAAAAAGCTTTTCGCCTTATCGTGGGGTTCGCCGCGGAAACCGAAAACGTCGCACAGAACGCCCGCAAAAAACTTGAATCCAAAAACGCTGATCTTATCGTGGCCAATGACGTCACCGCCCAGGGCGCCGGTTTCGATGTTGACACCAATATCATTACCATGTTTTTCGCCGATGGCCGCGACGTGACCCTGCCCAAACTGCCCAAGGCAGAACTTGCCCAGCGCATCCTTGACGAGTTACTGCGTATGCGCGCCGCTCAGGAAAAAAATGGCCTCGAATTGGCGGCCGGGTTTCACGCCACACGAAAAGAATTCTCCCACTAGACTATGCCCCCGATTCCCCCCGAAGCTTTGCGCGAAAAAATCAAGCAACGCCTCAGCTTCTACGAAGACCTGGGCTTAGCCCCGTTCTATTGCACGCGATCCGCCTTTGTAGGGGCGTCCCGCATCGGCGGGACTGCGCCCCAGCTCGGCACCCAAATGAGCACCCAAATGCCCGCCCCGAAATCGACCGCCAAAACGTCGAACTCCCAGACTACGCCGATACCAACTCCGCCGATGCCAACTACGTCGCCATCGTTTACGCCGAGCACGAATCCCCTTGATCCATTCCCGACCACTCTCCAAAAAAACTCCAATTTTTTCGACCAGCTCGAACGTGTCGAAAACGATTCCCTCCTGAAAATTCGCGACGATATCGGCGACTGCACCCGCTGCCGCCTGCACAAAACCCGCCATCACATCGTGTTTGCCGACGGCAATCCCAAAGCGCAACTCGTCTTCGTCGGCGAAGGTCCTGGCGCCGACGAAGATGCCACCGGCATTCCCTTCGTCGGACGCGCCGGAAAACTCCTCACGCAAATGATTCAGGCCATGGGCTTGCAGCGCGAAGACGTGTACATCTGCAACGTCGTCAAATGCCGGCCGCCGGAAAATCGCCAGCCGCAACCGGACGAAGTCGCTACCTGCGGACCGTACCTCGTTCGCCAGCTCGAGGTCGTAAATCCCAAGGTCATCGTCTGCCTCGGCGCCACTGCCGCGCAAACGCTCCTCGAAACCACCACCGGGATCTCCAAATTCCGCGGCCAGTGGCAGGATTTTCGCGGCAAAAAATTGCTCGCCACCTATCACCCCGCCTATCTCTTGCGCAATCCCGCCGCCAAAAGCGAAGTCTGGAAGGATCTGCAAAAAGTGATGGCCGAACTCGGCCTCGAATTGAAAAAGAGCAAGTCCTCGTAATTCCCGATAGCCATTCTTCCTCGCCGCCATCTTCCTCCGCGAAAAAAATCTCCCCTGGGCAAATCCTCCGCATAGTAGCCATTTTCGCCGGCATCGCTCTTGTAGCGGCCGCCTCCTGCCTGCCCCGGCGTAACCGGGGAGGGGGGCGCTTTTTGCTCTCTCGCTAACACACGCGAAGCGTCGAAGTTGCCTTTGACTCGCCACTCATCACTCGCCACTTTTTTTCATGTACAGAACCATCTTTCAAAACCCGGCAAGAACGCGCACCTTTCCATGCCGTTTCTGATCCGCGTTCTGCTCTCTTTCCGGCTACTGTTAAACTAACCTCCTGTGAGTCCGCTCGCATGATTGCCCGCTATTGTGACGTGGCGCTGCCCGTTCCGCTGCGTACCCTGTTCACCTACGCCATTCCTGATGCTCTGCGCGATGCCGTGCAACCGGGAACCCGCGTCCTCGTGCCCTTCCGCAATAAATCCCTCGTCGGCGTGGTGGTCGAACTCTCGGATGCCTTGCCCCAGGGCGTAGACTCCAAGGTAAAAATTCGCGATATCGCTAAGCTTCTCGACGATATTCCCGCGCTCTCTCCTAACTTGATCGTCCTCGCGCGCTGGATCGCCGGCTACTATCTCGCACCCATCGGCGAAGTCCTCCGCGGCATGCTCCCCCCGCTCGTCGACGTGAAATCCGTGCGCGAAATCACGCTGACCGCCGCGGGACGCGAAGCTATCGCCAACTGGAAGCGCGACGAAAACGCCCCGCAATCCATGCCGGGAATCACCGCGCAAGAAACCGTCTGGCTGGCGCAACTCGCCGCCAAAAAAGATGCCGTCCCCGTAGCCCAGGCGCGCAAAGCCGGCATCACCGCGGCACAACTGCAAAAATTGCAGCGTCGGGCGCTGCTCGAAGTCCGCGAACGCCTCTCCGACACCGCGCGCAGAATGCAGCGCGTCATCGCCTGGAAAGACCGGCAACCAGATCAGGCCACGAAGAACGCTGCCGACGACGACCGCCTGCGCCGCATTCGCGAACTGCTGCAAACCGAGCGCGGTCCGTTGCCGCTCCTGCAATTACTAAAGCTGGC
>PMOV01000212.1:18975-20345 GCA_003161195.1 Acidobacteriota bacterium
AAAACCGCCATCCTGCTCGTCCCGGAAATTGCCCTGACGCTGTGGCTCGGCCGCCAATGCCGCGCCTGGTTTGGCGCCCGCTTCGAGGGCGTGGCCGTGTTGCATTCCGCGCTCGGGCCCGTCGAGCGCGCCCGCGAATGGTGGCGCGTGCGCCGGGGCGAAGCCCGCGTCGTCGTCGGAACGCGCTCCGCCATCTTCGCCCCGCTCGAAAATCTCGGCCTGATCGTCGTCGACGAGGAGCACGAGAGCTCCTACAAGCACGAGGGCGACCCCCGCTACGACGCGCGCACGATCGCCGAGCGGCGCGCCGCGATCCACGGCGCGGTGCTGGTCGCGGGCAGCGCGACGCCGCGGCCCGAGAGCTTCGAGCGCTACGAGCGGCTGCGGATCGCGCGCCGCGTCGACGGACGCCCGCTGCCGGCGGTGGAGATCCTCGACATGCGCGGCCAGCACAACCCGCTGCACCCCCGCACCCGGCTCGCGCTCGCCGACGTCAGGCGGGAGGGTGCCAAGGCGATCGTGCTGCTGAACCGGCGGGGGTGGTCGAACTTCCTGTCGTGCGGCGACTGCGGACGGGTCTGGATGTGCCCGAACTGCGAGGTGGCGCTGGTGCTGCACCTCGCCAGCCGGAGCGTCGCCTGCCACCACTGCGGCCACCGTCAGGCGATTCCCGAGCGGTGCCCGGACTGCGGCTCGGTCTCGGTCGCACGTCACGGGGCCGGCACCGAGCGGCTCGAGCACGAGCTGACCGCAGCGCTCGGCGGCGCGGACTTCCCGCTGTTCCGCCTCGACGCCGACGTCGCGACCCTCAAGGGCCGGGCTGCCGCGGTCCTTGCCCGCTTCGATCGGGCCGACGCGGGCGTCCTGATCGGCACGCAGATGGTCGCGAAGGGACACGATTTCGAGGGCGTCTCGCTCGGCGTCGTGCTGGACGCCGACTCGACGCTCCGCTTCCCCGACTTTCGCGCCGAGGAGCGTACGTTCGCGCTGCTCGCTCAGCTCGCCGGCCGCACCGGCCGCGGCCGCGGCGATGGCCGCGTTCTCGTTCAGACACTGGCGCCGGAGGCCCGCGCGATCACCTACGCCGCGCGGCACGACAGCGAAGGCTTCCTGGCCGGCGAGCTCGAGCGTCGCCGCGCACTCGGCTATCCGCCTTTCGGCGAGCTGATCCGGATCGTCTGCTCGGCGCAGGCGGAGGGGAGCGCGCTGCGCGCAGCTCAGGAACTGCGTCAGCGCCTGGTGATCGACACGGCCCAGATCCTCGGCCCCGCGCCGCTGTTCCGGCTGCGCGGTCGAGATCGCGCGCAGATCCTGGTCAAGGCGAGCGACAGAGGTGCAGCCGTGGCGGCCGTCGGCGCGGCCGTCGCCGC
>PMOV01000083.1 GCA_003161195.1 Acidobacteriota bacterium
CTGGCCGCCACGCTCCTCACCCGCGGTCCCGAAGCCGAACTCCCCCGCGGTTCCACCCTCGATGTCGTCCTCGAACACGACCTCCAACTCGACGCCGCCCAGATCAACTATCACGACTTGGGCCAAGCCATGCCCGTAACCCCGCAACCCTACCGCCCCCAATAACCACCCAGCGCTCCTGCCTCTTCTCTGCGAATCTCTGTGCGCTCTGCGCCTCCTCGTTATCCTCTTCTCCCTCTTGCATTTCGCGCTGCTAGAATTACGTTTACGGTCGCGCTAAAGCCGGGAAGGCACGACTGGCACCAAAGCCGGGAGCGCACGACTCAAGCTAAAGCCGGGAGCTGCATGACTCAAGCTAAAGCCGGGAGCGCATGAGTCGCGCGAAAGACGGGAGGGCACGACTTCAGTCGTGCCGTAGCCACTACAAAACCGGCATTACCCGCTGCGGTTGCAGGTCGTTCAGATCGCTTCGCCGGCCTCAACGCGCGTAACGTGTGTACACAAAATCGTGCTCCTTCGCCGGCTCATGGCATGGAAAACAGGCCTTGTGCATCGCCTCATCGGCAGGCTTCCCCTCCGTGAAATCCGCGAATCCCCAACCCCCCGAGGCCGCATACTTTTTCGAATCCTTGACCATAATCTGCATATTCACGCGCGCCCCCGCCACAAACGCCTGCTCCTTCCCGAACACCTTATTGTCCTCATCCGAGGCCACCCGCTTCCAATGCAACGCCACAATAATCGCCCCGTCGGGAAACGGCAGCGTCCCCTCCTTATACGCCTTGATCGCAATATCGTTGCCCATCTGCGCGCGCAACTGATTATAATCCCCCGCCTCGTGGTTCACGGAAATCAATTTCCAGTCGCGNNGTTTCAGGAAGCCCCTGTTCCGCAACACAAAGTTGTTCCGCCCCAGCCGCGCATAGTTCGCCAGATCCTCGCCCATCTCTGTTCTCCCTCCCCAAAGCATTCCAGGAATACGTTCCTAGATGCTCGCCCCCCTCAACAAAGCTAAATTTTTCCGCAGTCGTGGCCGTTCAGCTTCGCCGCCTTGTAAGCCTTTGACGCGATTGCGGGTGTCCGTTTACCGTAGTCCGGCATCCGATGAGAACGAAAGAGCCACAGCCCGCCGTGCCCGAAGGAGCTTCCACAATGCGAGCAGACATCCAGCCAGGTTCTAAATTCCCCGATTACGAGCTGAGCGATCACACCGCCGCGCGCCGCAAACTCTCCGAGTTGCAGGGCCAGCATCCCATGGTCTTATTGCTGAGCCGCGGCGGCTTCTGCCCGAAAGACCGTCGCCAGACGGAACTATTGATCGATCTTCATCGCGAGCTCGAAGTCTCCTACTGCCGCCTCGTCACCATCAGCACCGACAATCTTCTCGAGACCAACGAATTTCGCTCCGGCGCCGGCGCCCATTGGCCGTTCTTATCCGACGCCGGCCGCACGATTCAAAAGGATCTCGACATCGCGGAGTACACCGACCCGCAGCACAATCCCATGATCCCGCACACCATCGTTCTCGAACCCGGCCTGATCGTTTACAAAATCTACAACGGCTACTGGTTCCTGGGACGCCCCACGAACGAAGAACTGCGGCAAGACCTGCGTGCCGTCACCAAAAAATGCCGCCCCGATTGGGATATCACCGACGCGGATCACCGCGCCGCCTGGGCGCGCGGCGAAAAAGATCGCTTTTACCCCTACGGAAAAAGCTACGCACGCGTCTTTGGAGAACAAGACTAAGTGGAGAGCCGGACAAGTCGCGAACGAGACGAATCTAAAACAAGATAAAACCAGCGACCCAAAGACCACCCACCTGTCATTCCGAGGGCTGGGTTTGCCCGAGGAATCTGCTTTTTTGAACATCGCGCAGACGACGGAGTGTTTACGACGATCGAAGCACCGGCCATTAGCCTATTCCGGCAGTTCACGAATCCAGATATTCCGATAGCGCACCGGATGATTGTGGTCCTGCAGGGCCAAAGGCAATTTCTCCGCGTGCGGCTCATCCGGTTTGTCACTCGCCGTTGGCCCATGAATTTCCACGTTATCCTGCACCAGCACCCCGTTGTGCAACACCGTCACCCGCCCCGCGCGCACCAATTTGCCATTCGCAAAACGCGGGCCGCGAAAAATAATATCGTAGCTCTGCCATTGCCCCGGAGGCCGCGCGGCATTCACCAGCGGCGGATACTGTCCATACACCGCCGCCGCTTGTCCATCGGGATAGGTTTTATTCTCGTACGAATCCAGCACCTGAATTTCGTAAAGCCCCATCAGGATAACGCCGCTGTTCCCCCGGTCCTGCCCTTCGCCACGCGCCGGCGATGGCTCCGCAAATTCCACGTGCAACTGGCAATCACCAAACGCCTGTCGCGTATAAATGTAGCCGCTCTTCGGCACCACCTCGAAATACTCCGGCGTTACTTTCCACGTGGCGGGGCCGCCATCCTTTTGCGACCACGCCGCGAGATCTTTTCCGCCAAATAAAACAATCGCATCCGAAGGCGCTCGGCCACCTGTCTCCCCGCTCCCGCTCATCCCCGGATCAATCACCGCAGGCTGCGGCCGGTTCAAATCGTGCGGCTGCCACTTTGTTTGTGCGTTCGCGGCGTTCTGCGCAAGCAGCGAAACAAACGCCATCAAGGCCACGCCCGCAATCCGTAAAGCTCTGCTCATCGCCTCCCCCATCTCTCTGTTTGGCACAAAAGACCAACAGGCAAAGGATAACGCAGCGGCGGAGGTAACGCAGAGTCGCGTAGAGAAAGAACAGAGATCTTCCATCGTTAGCCTCTCTTGTTTTTTTGCCTCTTGACCGCCATGCGCGATAAGCGCCGCCTCCTTCCTGAAATCCTGAAATGGGAGGGAGCGTTGTGCCTCCCGTATGGGTATCTCATATGGTTATCAAAGGAAAGGGGTTAGGTGGGGTAGCAATTTGTATCGTTATCATTCTATGGGGGTTAAAAATGGGCGTTTTTCGAGCAATTCGTATGGTTATCAAACTATGGGAGTTAGGTCGGTTTTCGGGGCTCTTGGAGCTTCTGTTGCGTGGGTGGGTGCATCGGGGCATGGTCATAGTATCTGCTTGGGTAATTATGCGGGAAGGCATAAGGATGTCCAGGAAAATCCCTTGAACGGGCGAAAGTTGAGGTCGAACGGCGTTCCGGGAGGTCGAGAGAAACTGTGGTTCGTACCCATTTGCGGGGATTGCGCGTCCATCAGGCGGGTTCCAAGAGAGATTCATGAGGGGACTTTGGTTGCGGGGCGACTTACAATCGAAGCGCAATTCGCACCGGGGAAAGCCAACCCGCGGTTCAGGAGCAGGGATGAAAAAACACGAAGAGACTGCACCAAGCGCATCGCGGCGCAGCTTTATAGGGAGTCTTGCGGCGGCGAGCGCCGGGCTCCTGATCGTGCCGAGACATGTGCTGGGGAGAGGGTTTACGGCGCCGAGCGACATGCTGAACATTGCGGGAGTTGGCGTGGGCGGGATGGGCCGGGTGAATTTGATGAACCTGGGTAGCCAGAACATTGTGGCGCTTTGCGACGTGGACTGGGGCTATGCGGGGAAAGCGCTGGACCGGATTGCCGGGGACGCGCAGAGGCTGAAGGATCGTATCGAGCAGCCGGATCCTCCGCCGGCGCCCGGGCAACCGCCGGTGGAGTTTGACCGGGCGCGGGCCAAGGTGCAGCTGGCGAATATGTTGCGCTTGCAAAACGATACTTTGCCGCGGGCGACACGCTACCAGGACTATCGGGAAATGCTGGAAAAGCAGAAGGACATCGATGCGGTGTTTGTGGCGACGGCGGACCATATGCACGCGCCGATCGCGCTGGCGGCGATGGAGCTGGGCAAACACGTTTACGTGCAGAAGCCGCTGACATGGTCGGTGGCGGAAGCGCGGCAGATGGCGCGGCGCGCGCGAGAGACAAAAGTGGCGACGCAAATGGGGAATCAGGGACATTCGCTGGACGATGCGCGGCTGACGGTGGAGTACATCCAGGCCGGGGCGATCGGCGAGGTGCGGGAGATTCATATATGGACGAATCGGCCGCTGGGATTCTGGCCGCAGGGTGTTGCGCGTCCGCAACCTCTGCATGCCTGTGACAAGACCGATCCCAAGGGGCGGACTGCGGCACCGTGTGCGGATGATTTTGCGATTCCGCCAGGATTGGCGTGGGATCTGTTTCTCGGCGTGGCGCCCGTGGTGCCGTACCACCCGAGCTATCACCCGTTTAGCTGGAGAGGGTGGGTGGATTGGGGCGTGGGAGCGATCGGGGACATGGGCGCGCATCTGATCGATCACTCGATGTGGGCATTGAACCTGGGGCTGCCGACTTCCGTGGAGACGTTTTCCACGGGGTTCAATGGGGTGAGCTATCCGATTTCCTCGAAGACGGTGTATGAGTTCGGCGCGCGAGGCGCGCTGCCGGCGGTGCAACTGACGTGGTATGACGGCGGATTGCTGCCGAACAAACCCGCGGAATTGGGGGACGAAGAGATCAAACGGGACGGCGGAGCGATGTTGATCGGGAGTAAAGGAATTTTATTGCACGACACCTATGGACGGAAACCACGCTTGCTGCCGCACGCGCTGCAGGAATCCTTTGGCAAGCCGGCGCAGAAGCTGGCGCGCATTGCGAACGAAGACCACGAGATGAATTGGGTGGACGCAGCGAAGGGAAAAACGGAGGCTTCGTGTCCTTTCGCGTATGCGGCGCGGCTGACGGAAGTGATGCTGCTGGGAGTGGTGGCGCTGCGAGCGGGGACGAGAATCGAGTACGACGGCGCGAATATGCGGGTGACGAATGCGCCGGCGGCGAATGCATTTCTGCAGCGCGAATACCGGCAAGCATGGTTGTCTGGCGCGCGGAAATCGTAAAAACTGGCTGGCCAGTAAGAAAGACAAAGGGGAACGAGCAGGAGGGAAGAGGCGGTCACACGGCACGGCGCACCAGGGTGCAAGCGCTCTGGCCGGTTGGCACGCTCGGCGTTTCGCCAGGTGGCCGTCTACCGTAGTAGGATGGGGTGGCCGCGTTTTGCAACTCGCCTGCTGCTTTGCGCTCCAAGCAGTTGCCATCGCACTGAGACACCGCACGTGAGCAAAACTTCGCAACAAGTCTCGAACGCCGAACGCGCCCTGCTCGTCGGCATTGGCTGGAAGCGCGCCCCGCGTTTCCCCGGCATGCCCATGGGCGAAGAGGGCCGCGAATCGCTGCTCGAGCTGGTCGAGCTGGCCACCAGCGCCGGCGCCGCCATCG
>PMOV01000310.1 GCA_003161195.1 Acidobacteriota bacterium
CGCCGGCGGCCAGGCCGGTAATAAAACCGTCGGGCGTGGCGACCACATCGGCGCCGATGCCATTCTCCCAATCGAGGGGCACTGGCACGCTTTTCCCGGCAGCCACGTCATAGAAATAAAGCTGCACGATATTCGCGGTGAGAAATTTCGGGTCCGTCGAGTACGGCGCGCGGGCGTAAAAGCCGGAGTTGTCCGGCGCCCACTCGAAACCGTACGGGCGGACGCGCCCCTCGGTGAAAATCAGTTTTTCGGTACCATCGGCTAGATTGTGCAGAATGCTAACCGGCGGAACCTTTTGATCGAAGGTGTAGTGCAGGCTCTTGTCGTGCACCGCCGCGACGTATTTGCCATCTTTCGAGACGGACCAGTTGCCGATCCAATCGGTATTGGTGGTGAGCCGGGTGATTTTCTTGTCTTTCACATTCACCTTGTAAAGGCGAACCGGAGCCTGATGTTCGGCGTCGTCCACCACTTCCGAATCGTCTTTCTTGCGTTTCAGTTCCTGCTCGTAGAACGCGGGATCTTCTTCGGCGCTGAAAATGATGGTGTCTTTGTCCAGCCAATCGATGCGCCGCGGCGCGCGGGCTAGTTCCGTGAGCACCCAAGGCTCGCCGCCATGCGGATTGATGAGCCAGATCTGCACGGGCGCCGTGTCCGGCTTGGCGCCAAAGCGCGCGCGATTGCTGGTGAAGGCCAGCAACTGCCCATCGGGCGACCATTGCGGCTGGCCATTATTGTCGCTGCCGCGGGTCAGCGGGATTTCTTTGTTCTCGGTGAGGCTCGAGAGAATCAGGTTCGAGACGCGCAGGTCTTTCTCTTTGTCCGCCGTGGACTTCACCCACACCATCCATTTTGCATCCGGCGAAATGGCCACCTGCGATTGCGCGGTTTCGGCGTAAATGATGTCTTCCGGTTTCCAGGGCTCGATCTGCGGAGCCGCCTTGTGCTCATCGGCGGCCAAGACGAAAGGCGCAAAGCTCCAGCCGAGCGTAAAAAGTAGCACCGCTATGACTAGATTTGTGAGCCGCCGGTCCGCAACACGCATTGGTTTCTCCTCTACCGCAATTAAGTCATTGCGAATCAGACAGCATAGTGCACAACGCGCCGTCAAGGAAAACTCGAGGCGCGCAAAAGATGATCCGAAAGCGCATCCAGAAGTTTGTCATCAAGATTGACGTGGTTTGGCAGGTCGCATAGGATGCGCGCTGGCACATGTGTTGCCGCGACTTTCAAGGAGCCTGGCCCGATGAATCGGCTACGACTTATCCTGGCATCTGTAACGCTGACGTTCCTAGTTCCCACAATCCTATCCGCTCAGCAGGGCACGCCACCTCCCGCAGTCGCGACGGAAAAACCCAAGGACGACAAGGCCAAGGACGACAAAGACAAGAAAGCGCCGGAAGAAAAAACTTCCGTCACCAAACATTCCGTGCGCATCGGCGGCCAGGAGATTAAGTACACCGCCACGGCCGGCACGATTCTGCTGAAGACGGAAGACGGCACGCCAAAAGCCAGCGTCTTCTACATGGCGTACACCCGCGACGATGTGAACGATATGTCGCAGCGGCCCATCGCGTTCACCTTCAATGGCGGACCCGGTTCGGCTTCGGTGTGGCTGCACCTCGGCGCCTTCGGCCCGCGCCGCGTGCAGATGGGCGACGCCGGCACGCTGCTGCCTCCGCCGTACAAGCTTGTCGACAACGAATCCTCGTTACTCGATGTCGCCGATCTCGTGTTCATCGACCCGGTTGACACCGGTTACAGCCGCGCCGTCCCTGGTGAACCGGCCAAGCAATTCCACGGCATCGAGGAAGACGTGCAATCCGTGGGCGAATTTATTCGCCTCTATGCCACGCGCAATCGCCGCTGGTCCTCGCCCAAATTTCTCGCCGGCGAAAGCTATGGCACCACGCGGGCGGCTGGCCTCTCGAGTTACCTCCAACAACGCTACGGCATGTATCTGAACGGCATTATTCTCATCTCCACGATTCTGAATTTTGAGACCGCGGAGTTCAATCCCGGCAACGATCTGCCATGCATTCTGTACCTGCCGACGTATACCGCCATTGCCTGGTACCACAAAAAACTATCACCGGAACTGCAATCGCAGGACGTGGCGCAAGTGATCGACGAATCGCGCAAATTCGCGGCCGGAGAATATGCCGACGCACTGATGCAAGGCGATGCGCTCCCCGCCGCCAAACACGCGGAAATCGCGCAAAAAGTGGCGCGCCTCACCGGCCTATCGCCGGAGTACGTTGACCGCACCGACCTACGCGTGGAAATCCAGCGCTTCACCAAGGAACTGCTGCGTAGCGAGCGCCGCACCGTGGGTCGTATCGACGGCCGCTTCACCGGCATCGATCACGACGCCGCGGGCGAGGAGCCGGAATATGACCCCAGCATTTCCGCCATCATGGGCCCCTACGCGGGCATGCTGAACGACTACGTGCGCAACGATTTGAAGTTTGACAGCGACCTGCCCTACGAAATTCTCACCGGCCGCGTTCACCCGTGGAATTACGCGCCGTACGAAAATCGCTACGTCAACGTGGCGGAAAAACTCCGCGTGGCCATGACCGAGAATCCTTTCCTGCACGTCTTCGTCGCCAAGGGCTACTACGATCTGGCCACGCCATTTTTCGCCGCCGACTACACGTTCGACCACCTCGGTCTCGATCCCACGCTGCGCAGCCATCTGAGCGGCGCGTACTACGAGACCGGCCATATGACCTATCTGCAGCTCGCGTCGCTAGCCAAAATGAAAGTCGACATCTCGAAATTTATCACGGCCAGCGTGCCGCCGCCGCCCACGCCACCGGCCCCGCAAAAAGCTAAATGAAACGCGTGTTTCGCATCGCAGTCTGGACCATCGTCGCCGTCGTCGGCGCCGGTGCGCTGGCCAAAATCGCCCTGCACCGCGGCGAACCCATCAACGCCATGTGGTTCGTGCTCGCGGCGGTGGGCTGCTACCTGATCGCGTTTCGTTTTTATTCCGCATTCCTCGCCGCGCGCCTCCTGGTGCTGGACGATACGCGTGCCACGCCTGCTGAACGCCTCGACGACGGTCGCGACTTCGTTCCCACCAATAAATGGGTGCTCTTCGGCCACCACTTCGCGGCCATCGCCGGACCCGGCCCGCTCGTTGGCCCCACGCTCGCCGCGCAATTCGGCTATCTCCCCGGAACGCTCTGGCTCATCGCCGGCGCGATTTTCGCCGGTTGCGTGCAGGATTTCGTGATTCTACTTTTCTCCATTCGCCGCAACGGCAAATCCTTGGGCGAAATGGCGCGCGAAGAGGTCAGCCGCCGCGGCGGGTTCATCGCGCAAATCGCTGTGCTGGCCATCATGGTGATTCTGCTCGGCGTGGTCGCGCTGGTAATCGTCAACGCGCTAAAATCCTCCCCGTGGGCCACCTTCACGCTGGCCATGACCATTCCCATCGCCATGCTCGTCGGCCTGTATCTGCGTTTCGTGCGGCCGGGCCGCGTGCTTGAAGCTTCGCTGCTCGGTGTGGCGCTCGTGTTTTTCGTGGTGGTCGCCGGGCAGTGGGTCGCGGAATCGCCATCCTGGGCCGCGGCGTTCACCTTCAGTGGCGTCGCGCTGACCTGCGCGCTGATCGCCTACGGTTTCGCCGCGTCCGCGTTGCCCGTGTGGTTGTTGCTCGCCCCGCGCGATTATCTCAGCGCTTTCATCAAGGCTGGCGCGATCTGCTGCCTCGCCGCGGGCATCTTATTCGTTCGACCGAACATCTTGATGCCGCCGCTCACCACATTCATCGACGGCAACGGCCCGGTTTTCTCCGGCAAAATCTTTCCCTTCTGCTTTATCACCATCGCGTGTGGCGCCGTCAGCGGTTTCCATTCGCTCATCTCCAGCGGCACCACGCCAAAAATGATCCTGCGCGAAGGCCACGCGCGCATGATCGGCTACGGCGCGATGCTGCTCGAATCCTTCGTCGGCGTGATGGCCATGGTCGCGGCGTGCGCCATGAGTCCCGGCGTTTATTTTGCGATCAACAGTCCCGCCGGCATCGTTGGCAGCAGCGCCGAAGCCGCCGCGCACGCAATAAGTGGCTGGGGCTACGCGCTGACCGCCAGCACCATGACCGATCTTGCGCGCTCCGTCGGCGAAACCACGCTGCTCAACCGCGCCGGTGGCGCCCCGTCGCTGGCCGTGGGCATGGCGCAAATTTTCTCCAGCAGCATCGGCGGTCCGCGCCTGCTCAGCATCTGGTATCACTTCGCCATCATGTTTGAAGCGCTGTTTATTCTTACCGTGCTGGACGCCGGTACGCGCGTCGGCCGCTTCATGATTCAGGAATTGGGCGGCCGCGTGTGGAAGCCTTTCGCGCGCACCTCCTGGGTACCTGGCATGCTCATCGCGAGCGCGTTGATCGTCGGCATGTGGGGATATTTCTTATACGCGGGCGTTGTCGATCCCTTGGGCGGCATCAATTCTCTGTGGCCGCTTTTCGGCATCGCCAATCAATTGCTCGCCGCCGTAGCCCTGGTGGTGGCCACCACCATTCTCATCAAGATGGGCCGCCTGCGCTGGCTGTGGGTCACCGTGGTGCCGATGATCTGGCTGGTCATTGTGACCATGACGGCGAGCTATCAGAAAATCTTCAGCGCCAATCCGCGCATTGGATTTTTGTGTTTCGCACAAACGCTGGGGACGCAAATCCTGGCCGGCAAGATTCCCCCGGAAAAGCTCGCGGATACGCGCCGCATCATTTTCAATCAGCGCTTGGATGCCATGGTCACGGCGGTTTTGGCGCTGATGATTCTGGTGCTGATTGCCGAAGCCATCGTGCAGTGGTACTTGTTGCTCTCGAAGCGCAAGCCCGCGACCCTGCATGAGACGCCGTACGTGGCTACGGCGTGGGGCGAAAATTATTCCGGCCTGGCACACGGAGACGATTGATGCTGCAGAAAACTCGAGACAACTCTCTCCGCCCGCTGAGACGCGCGCTGCGTTTGCTCTGGCGCGGCGTCCGCGAGTGGTGCGGAGACGCCGCCTACGAGCAATATCTTCGCTCGCGGGCAACGCAGGCGCCAACGGAAGCGCACCTGAGCGCGGAAGAGTTTTACGTCGAACGCGTGAACCGTCGCTACTCCAGGCCCAATCGTTGCTGCTGAGCCCGCACGCGGGAAACAGCGGATCCTGCACGTGCCGGGTTATTCGGAAAATGTTTCGCTTTGCTTCACCGACGTGGTCCGGTGTGTCACGCGCACGCTGTGCTTGCGAATCCCCGCTATAATCGCTCGGCGCACCTCCACCGGTAATTGTTCCGGCGCCAGCACGCCCGCCAGCCCGCTCGGAAAATTCTTGATAAACAGCGCGGCCACGTGTGCCGTGGCATAAGCCACCGGCGTGGTGAAGCGCCCCTGCTGCCGTATTTGGTACAGCGTGGGAAACGTGCAGTCGCTGCGGATCAGCAGCCGCTGGTCTTCCTTTTTCCCGCGCTTCACGCCCTCCACCAGCACCGCCGCGGCAAAACGCGCGTTCTGCAGCACGCCCTGCCGGATTAGGCTGGCAATCGCCCGGGGCGAAGACGTCTGCGGAAAGCGGTGCCGCGGGATCCCGCGCGATTTCGAGAGTTTTCCCTGCTTGTACCACCGGCGCAGCCGATCGAATTCGTTCCCGCCGATTTTCACGTCCATATTCCTCATCGCGATGAAATAGGGCAACGTAGCCACTTCGTCCTGCGCCGCCAGCACCACGTTGGCTACGCCGATGGGCTCCACAAAGCGGAATTTCTCCAGCTCCGCGAAACGCTTGCCCATCGAAAATTTTCCGTCACGATAGATGCGCGGGTTGGAGATGGCTTCATCGAAGGACACTTCCGGCGACCATTGCGAGATGGGGTCCTCGCTTTCCATGCTCTCGTACAGCCGGATCTGTACCGCAGAGACCTCGTCCAGCGATTCCGCCGCGCGCTTCACCAATAGGTTAGTCAGGCCGGGAGCCGCGCCCGTATTGATCAGCGCCAGTCGGTTTTTCTCCACAAACCGCTTCTCCAGCGCGAACTGTTCGGCCTTGAAAGGATTCTTCGTCAGGTGCGAGCTGAGGTCTATGTAATGCGCCCGCACGTGCAGGGCGGCGCGCATGATGATCAGGTTAAACACCGACGCCGAAGCGTTGACGATCATCTGCGCATCACGCGCCGCCCGGATAATGCCGCGCAGGTTCCGCGCGTTCACCTTGGCGATGGGGATCAGGCTCCTGGCCCCCAGGAAGCGCCGCCCGCGTTCCGGGTCGCGGTCGCCACACCACACGGTGTGTCCCTGGCGCTCCAGCAATTGTGCGAGAAGCGAACCGGTCGCTCCGGCTCCTAAAACAAAAATCCGCATGGCGTGGGCCAAACTTTAACACATTCCCGGGAGCCAGCCTTCGGACCCTCGTTCGGGGCGTTCGCCGCACGCAATTTGCCCCACCTGCTGCGAAGGCGTAAACTGCAGTGGTACCTCCGACGCTGTCCGCCTGCCGGGAGACAACCCACGGCGAACAACGCGATGGCTGGCGATTTTCCCGGATCGTTCAGGGAAGCAAACTCGCCGCCTCAGGGTTCGGGTGGAAACGCCCGTGCCTCCCGTGTTTGGAAAGGAAGGTTTGCGCCGGCCATCTCCGCTTCTGGTGCGCGCCCGACTCCATGCACGAGCCGGGCTTTTGCTTTTTAAGAGTGGTCCCTCGCGGATGTTCCCCGCATCGGACGGTTTGCGTAGCTGCCTCTCATGACCCTTCTCGATAAATTCGGGCGCCAAATCACCGACCTGCGTATCTCGATCACCGATCGCTGCAACTTTCGTTGCGTCTATTGCCGTTCGGCGGACCCGGAGAATTACCGCGGCCGCGATGAGTTGCTCTCCTGGGAGGAGTTTGATCGCCTGGCGAAAATTTTCCTAAGCCTCGGCATCCAGAAGATCCGCGTCACCGGTGGCGAACCCCTGGTGCGCGAAGGTGTCGAGGATTTTATCGCCCGCCTTCACGCCCTCCACGTGCGCGATCTCTCCATAACCACCAACGGGTTTCTGCTCGCGGATCGTCTCCCACGCCTCATCGCCGCGGGCCTGCATCGTATCAATATCAGCCTCGATTCCCTGGATCCCGCGCGCTTTGAGCAAATCACCCGCACCACCTCTTTCGCCGCCGTCATGCGCGGCATCGATGCCGTGCAAAACTCCTCGCTCGCCCCGGCCAAAATCAACGCCGTCCTCGTGCGTGGCATCAATGACGACGAAGTCGAGGCCTTCGCTTCCTTCGCCCGCGAACGCGGCGTGATCATGCGCTTCATCGAATTCATGCCCTTGGATGCCGACCGCCACTGGCACCGCTCCGCGGTTGTCCCCGCCGCCCAGGTCTATGAACGCATTCACGCGCGCTGGCCGCTCGCATCCGTCGCCCATCAGCATAGCGAAACCGCGCGCAAATACCGCTTTGCCGACGGTGCGCCCGGCGAAATCGGCCTAATCGCACCGGTCACCCAGCCTTTCTGCGGACATTGTTCGCGCATTCGCCTTACCGCGGATGGAAAATTGCGCACCTGTCTTTTCAGCAAAGACGATCACGACCTGCGCGGCTTTCTGCGCGACGGCGCTTCCGACGACGACGTCGCCACCTATATCGAATCCGTCGTCATGGAGAAAGAAGCCGGTCATCGCATCAATGCCCCGGATTTTCACGCGCCCTCGCGCACCATGGTGTTCATTGGTGGGTAGCCGTAGCCGCCTCGCGAGCCAGCGCCCCTTTCGGTCTACCCTGCGAATCTCACCAAAACGACGGATTTTTCATCTAACATTGAAGGTATCGCTGCAGGGGCAGCCTTAATCGAATTTCAGAGAAAAGCCATGAACCACCTGATTTCCATCGCGGACTCGCCTACCCTCATTGGCATAGAGCAGCCCGCCACGTTGCGCGCTCCCGAAATCGAAAAGGGCGTAGGCTGCGACTTCGACTCTTACCTGCTGGTCCCAGACAACTCGCTCGACGAACGCATCGCCGCCGCCCGCGCTCGCCTCGGCAAGGATGTGGTCATCCTCGGCCATCACTACCAGCGCGATGAAGTCATAAAATTCGCCGATTTCCGCGGCGACTCTCTGAAACTTTCCTACCAGGCCGCCGAAGCCCAGGGCCGCTATATCGTTTTCTGTGGCGTGCACTTCATGGCCGAAAGTGCGGACATCCTCCGCCGCGACCATCAAATCGTCGTCCTCCCGGACCTCAACGCCGGCTGCTCCATGGCCGACATGGCGGACATCGGCCAGGTGGACGCCTGCTGGGCCGAACTCGCCTCCGTCCTGGACACCAGCAAAATCATCCCCGTCACCTATATGAACTCCACCGCCGCCATCAAATCCTTCACCGGGGAACATGGCGGCGCCGTCTGCACCAGTTCCAACGCCGCCGCCGTCATGCGCTGGGCTTTCGAGCGCGGCGAAAAAATTCTTTTTCTTCCCGACGAACACCTCGGCCGCAACACCGGCTATCGCATGAACATCCCCCTCGACGAAATGATCGTCTGGGATCCTTACCAGGAACTCGGCGGCAACACTCCCGAAGCCTTGCGCAAAGCCCGCGTCATTCTCTGGAAAGGCTACTGCTCCGTCCACCAGCGCTTCACCCCAGAGCACGTAGCCCGCGTCCGCCGCGATTTCCCGGGCATCAACGTCATCGTCCACCCGGAATGCCGCTTTGAGGTCACGCAAGCCGCCGGCCAGATCGGTTCCACCGAGGGCATCATCAAAGCCGTAACAACTGCCGCGCCTGGCTCCAAGTGGGCCGTCGGCACAGAAATCCACCTGGTGAATCGTCTGGCCAAGCAACACCCTGATCGCACCGTCATGTCTCTCGATAAAAGCGTCTGCGTCTGCACCACCATGTTCCGCATCACGCCCCATCACTTGTTGTGGGCGCTGGACAATCTCGCGGCCGGCAACGTCGTCAATCGCATTTCTGTCGACGAGCGCACGCGCCATTACGCCCGCGTCGCTCTCGACCGCATGCTCAGCTTGCGCTAGGCATTGTTCGCGTCACATACTCGCATAACCGTAATCGCGTCCCCAGAAAGCGCAAAAATGGCCGATCCAGACGACAACCCAGAACAAGACGAAGCGCCCGATCCCCCGCAGCGACTCTTCACGCTCACCGAAGCCGAGCGCGCCCGCCAGGATCTCGAGCCTTTCCTCCTCGAAGCCATCGCCTGCCGAAAAAAACTCTCCCCCCTGGACGATCAGCTCAACGCTGTCTCCGCCCGCATCATGATGATGGGCGGCATGCTCGTACCCTACGAAAAGCTCGCCAGAATGCGCCTCGAGCATCAGCAGCTCGCCTCCGCCATGAAATCCTCGCTCGAAAAAATCCTCGAAACCGGCTGTGTGATAAAAGATCTCGACGTCGGCCTCCTCGATTTCCCAGCCATCATTGATAATCAGGAAGTCTACTTCTGCTGGAAACTCGGCGAAGACCGCATCCGCTTCTATCACCGCCAGGACGAAGGTTTTGCCGGCCGCAAGCCCATCGACCCGCGCGACCTCGGCCCCGGCGACATCGTGCAATAAGCGCCGCGCCAACGTGCGCCGCCGACCGTCGCACATCTCGCGGCTATCGCCGCAATGCGGTCGCCACAAAAAACTCTGGAAAGGACTCCCCGTGTCCGCACCCTCCGAAAATCGCCTGAAAAATTCCGCCAGCCCCTACCTCCGCTCCGCCGCTCACCAGCCCATCGACTGGTTCGAGTGGGGACCGGAAGCCTTCGCCCGCGCTCACTCCGAAGACAAACCCATTCTCCTCGACATCGGCGCCGTCTGGTGCCATTGGTGCCATGTCATCGACCGCGAAAGCTACGAAAATCCCGCTGTCGCCAAAATCATCTCCGATAATTTCATCGCCGTAAAAGTCGATCGCGACGAGCGCCCCGACGTCGACGCCCGCTATCAGTCCGCCATCAGCGCCATCACTCATCAAGGCGGCTGGCCGCTCACCGGTTTCCTTCTTCCCGATGGAAAACCCTTCTTTGGCGGCACCTATTTCCCGCCCGAAGACCAGATGGGCCGCCCAGGATTTCGCCGCGTACTTCTAGCCGTCGCCGAGTCTTATCGCACCAAGCGTGCCGATCTCGAACAAGCTGCCGCCAACGTCACCGACGCCGTGGCCCACGCAGAAATGTTCGCCGGCGCCCGCGCCGACTTCGACGCTGCGGTCATCGGCGAGCAGATCGCCTCCATCACCCAACTCTTCGACATTCGCCACGGCGGCTTCGGCCAATCGCCAAAATTCCCGCACGCCTCCGCCATCGACCTGGTCCTCGAACGCTTTCAGCAAACCGGCGAAGCACATCTCCAAGCCGTCGCCGAAACCACCCTCACAAAAATGTCCCGCGGCGGCGTCTACGATCAACTCGCCGGCGGCTTCCATCGCTATTCCGTCGACGAGCGCTGGCTCGTCCCGCATTTCGAAAAAATGAGCTACGACAATTCCGAACTCCTGCGCAATTATCTCCACGGCTGGCAAGTCACCAAAAATCCCGCCCTCCGCCAAACTGCCGAAGGCATCATCACCTGGGTCCACGAGGTTCTCTCCGATCGGCAAAACGGCGGCTTTTACGCCAGCCAGGACGCAGACGTCTCCCTCGACGACGACGGCGACTATTTCACCTGGACCCTCGAAGAAATTCGCGCCGCCTTGCCACCAGACCAGGCCCGCCTGATCGAACTCCACTACGACGTCGAAGCCCACGGCGAAATGCACCACAACACCGCCAAAAATGTTCTCTGGATCGCCAGCGACGTCCCCGAACTAGCGCGCACCCTTGACGAACAAGAATCGACCATTAGCACCGCGCTCGCCGAAGCCCAGCGCGCGCTCCTCGCCGCCCGCCTCGCCCGCCCCACGCCGTACATCGACAAAACCATGTACGCCTCCTGGAACGCCATGTTC
>PMOV01000099.1 GCA_003161195.1 Acidobacteriota bacterium
TGAATCTCCGTGAACCGCCCGATCATTTCGGGAGCAAATGCGCCGGCGCGGGTCGTGAGCGGAGGATTGCCCGGAGCGACCTGCGGCCCAATCGTGGGTCCCGCCGGTCCTGCAGACGCGGGAAAGGTTGTCGTACCCGGAGGCAATGCGGTTGGACATCCATTGGCAGCTTGGCTCCGGGCGTAATAAAACATGTAGCTTCCGAGGGCGCCGTATTGGCAATCGTTAAAAATCTTCTGCGGAGTCGCCCACGGACCCCACGGTGCCACCGCATAGGTAAAGTACACTCCCACTTCACCTGGACTATCGGGATCGTTCGGATCGCCGGCCCGGCCGCCATCAAACGTCATCAGCCAAAGCCTCAGTTGTTGCGAATAGGTGACGGAAAGGTTGCCGATTGTCGGGTTGGATGGATCGAGATCAGTCACTACGGGGACGTCAGCTGAACCGTCGGACTGGCCCCAGGTCGGAAATCCGAGTTTGTCGGTTCCCGTGTAGTACAACGTACCCTCGCCGCTCTCAAAGGTGCTCTTCGGAACGATCGATAGATAAATATTGCTTTGACGGTAGAGCCCGACTCCGAATATCGCTACGAGATCGTCATTGAAGCCGGGTAACTGCAGGCCTGGGAACAGCGGGAATTCCTGCATTGTAACGTAAACGAAATGGCCTCCTGCATTGACGCTTGATATCGTGCGGCCTGCGTCGAAGGTCTGCGCTGCCACGTTGAACTTCGTCAGAACGGAATAATCCAAGCTGTGATCGTGTCCGCTGCCCGTTCCAAGCGTCCCGCTGTTCGCTACGATATAAATTTGTCCATCCAGGCTGATTCCGGAATTCGGGATGTCGTCGGCGCCCATCGGTAGATTCGTGCCGCAGGTTCCGTCGGGATAGCATTGCGAGGTCGGATAGACCGGCTGCACGACAAGCGCGTGGCTGGGGCTGCTTCCGTTGGCGAGAAAGTAGTTTAAAAGCAGTCCGTCTTCGGCGTGCTGCGTCGTGCTCCACGCCATGGTATCGCCTGCTTGGTATTGAAACGAATTCTGAACTATTGTCCAGGGAGAATAATCCACCCCATCCCCGTGTCCGGTGGTTGCGCCGATGGTATCTCCAAAAAGGAAGATAAGCTGGCCAGCGTGCTCGAACGAATAACCGAGTCCTTGCCCCAGCACGTCAGCGCGAGTAACAGTTTGGCTCAACGTCGGCACGCACACAGGATCGGGATTGGTGATTTTGCCGGAAGCGTCC
Organism: Acidobacteriota bacterium; assembly: GCA_003161195.1. Classification (GTDB taxonomy): domain Bacteria; phylum Acidobacteriota; class Terriglobia; order Acidiferrales; family UBA7541; genus Acidiferrum. Next base: position 1,249 of record PMOV01000099.1, read on the forward strand.
GTGGTGAGCGTCGCGTCCCACACCGACCAGTCGCAATCGCCGTTAACCTGTTCGATTTTGTGCGTGGTCCCCGGCGTGTAGGTCAGCTGAACCTGCGGACTCCAGAAGAAGGGCCAGCCTTGCGCCGAGCTTCGCGAACAGCACAGCCCCGTGAATCCTGAAATCAAGATTGCGGCAAGAAAGCAGCGTTTCATAAATTTCTCCTGTTCTTATCGCGGCCGCGTTTCGCTGAGCTTCAGGCGAGCGCGCGGCTTCGTTCGTGAAACCCTCGTTACAGTCGGGAAGCCGTCGTCACAATTGCCGGAACCACGCTGGCCAGCCGCCGCTCAACCAAGGAACGCCAATCTGAAAATCGGATTCCACCTCAACCACGGCGTAGGGGTTCCACGTCGAGAGCGTGTAGTAGATCTTCAGCGTGTTGCCTTGAATCTCCGTGAAGCGGCCGATCATCTCGGGTGCATAGATTCCGCCGCGGGTTGAGAGAGGAGGGTTTCCCGGAGCTATTTGCGCGCCGATCGTGGGTCCACCCGGTCCGGCACCAGCAGGAAATGAATTCGTGCCGGAGGGGAGTGCGGACGGGCAGGCGTTAGCGGCCGCGGTTTTCGCGTAGTAAAAAACGTAATTTCCCATCGCTCCGTCCCGGCAGGCGTTCACAATCAACTGCGGCGTGGCCCACGGTCCCCACGGATGGGTTGCGTACGTGAAGTACACGCCTGACGTTCCTGGCCCATCGGGGGCGTCCGCATCCGCTGTTCTTCCCCCATCGAATGTCAGCAGCCAGCGCCGGAGTTGTTGCGAGTACGTCACGGAGAGATTCCCAATCGTCGGTGTCGACGGGCTTAGATCTGTCACCACGGGCACTGCACTTGAATCGTCACTCGTGCTCCACGTCGGAAAGCCAAATTCATCGGTTCCCGTGAAGTACAACGTTCCGGCGCCGCTCTCGAATCCGCTCTTCGGCACGATCGAAAGATAAATGTTGCTGTGCCGGTAGTCGCCCACTCCGAAGATGGCCACGATGTCATCCCGCCACGGAAGCGGCACATTCGGAAAGGGCGAGAACTCCTGCATGGCCAGATACACGAAATGCCCACCCGTATTGGCTTGCGAAATCGTTCGCCCAGCCGCAAACGTCTGAGCCCCCGGGTCGAACTTTGTGAGCACGGAGTAGTCGGTAGAATGGTCGTGCATCGTCGACGTACTGCCGTCGCTATTCGTGACGGTCACCGTGGTCGTTCCGCTGCTGGCGACGATGTAGATCTGCACGTTCAGGCTGATCCCGGAATTCGGGATGTCGTCCGCACCCATCGGCAAAGCGGTGCCGGTTGATCCGTCCGGAAACGTCTGAAGCGTCATGTACATCGGTTGCACGAGGAGCGCGTGGTTCGGACTGCTGCCATTTGCGAGGAAATAATCAAGCAGTAGCCCATCCTCCGAACGCTGCGTGGTGCTCCACGCCATCGTGTCGCCCGCCTGATAATTAAAGTCGTTCTGCACGGTCGTCCACGGCGAAAAATCGACTCCGTTTCCGTGTCCGGTGGTTGCGCCGATCGTGTCGCCGAAAAGAAAAATCACCTCGCCTTCGTGCTCGAAGGAATAGGCCGTGTCCTGCCCCAACACGTCCGCGCGCGTCACTGTTTGGCTCAACGTTGGGACGCACACCGGGTCCGGATTCGCGACCTTGGCCCCGTCAGGTAGCTGGGTGGCGTCCCATACCGACCGGTCGCAATCCCCGGTAATCTGCTCGATTTTGTGTGAGGAACCAGGCGCGTAGGTCAATTGGATTGGTGGGCTCCATGGCCAACCCTGCCCGGAAGCTTGCGAACAGCAAAGAGCGCCAAGACCAAGAAGTAAGGGTGATAGGAACCAAGATTTTTTCATGCCACAACTCCGGGGTGACCGGGATGGTCCTTCAAAGTAGCAATGCCACGCACGAACTCTTGCGTATCGCGCATCTTTGCCGGCACTTGGGACCGTGATACGTTTCTTGGGTCTTCGGTCAGGCGTGCTCGGGACCGGCAACGTCGAGCATCTTGCGCGGACGGCCTTTGGAAAGTCTTTAGACAAATCTCAAAGATTTATCAGACGCGCTATGAGCCACAACATAAAGGAGTTATATGAGTTTGGCGCATTCCAGTTGGATCCGGAAAAGCGCCTTCTCCTCCGTGACCATCAGCCCATACCCCTGCAATTGAAGGCCTTTGAGACTCTGCTGGTTCTGGTGCGCCACGGCGACCAAGTGGTCTTAAAGGAAGATCTAATGCAGGCGGTCTGGCCGGATACGTTCGTGGAGGAAGGCAACCTCGCGCAAAACATATTTGTGCTACGCAAGACGCTGGGCCCCATGGATGGGGATCAGCGTTACATCGCCACGATTCCGGGTCGCGGCTACCGTTTGGCCGTTAAGGTTCGGGTGGTGCGCGTCGAGCGTAATGGCGCTGCCGCAAATCTTGCGGAGGGCCCCGCTGCCGAAAGCGCAAACGCCGTGCCAAAGCCAGCCGTAGTCGCGGGGCCCGGGCCCAGCCCGATCATTCGCAATGCGTTGGCGGTTTGCGTGTCACTATTGGCCTTGGGCCTGGTGTTTATTTTTCTCCGCCCGGCGGTTCCGGCGCCGCGCGTCACGCGCATCCGTCAAATAACGCACCTGGGCACCTTGGTGCACAACACGCGTTTGATCAGCGATGGCCCGCGCATTTACTTCCGCGCTTGGCAGGGAAAAGAGCGCGTTCTTCGCGCGGTCTCCACCGAAGGCGGCCAAGTCATTTCCGTGGACAATCCCATCGCCGCCTTCGATATCGACGATATCTCTCCTGGGGGTTCGGAATTTCTTGAGACGGACCTCCAGGACCTTCGCCGGCTGCCGGATTCGCAGGGGCTGTACGCCAGCCTGTGGCGTGTTCCCCTGCCCTCCGGTTCGCCCCGCCCCGCCGGGAAGTTGCGGGCGACGGACGCCGTGTGGGCCCCGGATGGCCTCACGATTGCCTATTCGCTCGCCTCCAGCTTGTATCGCGCAAATCTCGATGGCACCGACGCCCACAGGATTGCTAAGCTCCCCGACGATCCTTTTTATCTGGCCTGGTCGCCGGACGGCAAACGCCTGCGCTTCACCGTCGCAAATTCCGCTCATGCCGCGCACGCCATTTGGCAAGCCGATCTTTCCACCAACACTGTGCGCCCGTGGATTCAGGACCTGCCTCACGCCGCGTACCCCTGGGCCGGAGGCTGGACGCCCGACCAAAGCTATTTTCTGTACAGCGCGCTCAACGATGGCACTCGAAATATCTGGGCCATTCGAGAGAAACGCGAATTTTGGCGGCGCCTCAATGCACAGCCGGTGCAACTCACCAATGGTCCTTTGAATTTTTATCTGCCTCTGCCTGGCAAGGATAGCAAGCACATCTTTGTGGTCGGGGAACAGCTCCGTGGACAATTAGAAAATTACGATGCCAAGACGCATCAGTTTTCGGATTTTGCCGGGGGGCTTTCCGCCGATTCGGTCAGCTATTCCCACGACGGCCGGTGGATGGCCTACGTCGAATTTCCCGAAGGCAACTTGGTGCGCAGCCGCGCCGACGGCACGGACCGCCGCCAACTTACTTTTCCACCCATGCACGCCTTCATGCCGCAGTGGGCTCCAGACGACCGACTAATTGCTTTCCAGGCGTCCGCGCAGGCCGGCGCTGCCAGCAAGATTTTCCTCATTTCGCGTGACGGTGGCGCGCCCTCCTTGGCCGCTCAACCGTCGCCGGATCGCCAGAAGTATCCTTCGTGGACTTCCGACGGAAGCACCATTCTGTTTTCCAGTGCAGACGATTCCGAGTCCCAGCTGGAGTTGCATCTCCTCAACCTGCAGACGCAAACTGTCTCGGTGCTTCCGTTGACCGCTGGCCTTGAGTGGGCGCAAATTTCACCGGACGGACAGCACGTCGCCGCCGTCAGAAAAATTTCCGGAGAGTTGCTGCTTTACGATTGCGCTTCGCACACTACGCAAACGCTGGCGAAAAAGGCCGCGTATCCGCGATGGTCGAATGACGGCAAATATCTGTATTTCAGTTCTCCCTATTTCGATGTCGAAGGCATCAACGGGGGCGTCTATCGCTGGGATCGCTCCACGCAAACGACTCAGTTGCTGGTGAAATACCCGGAATTCCTGCTCACAGGTGTCTTCGGCGTTTCCTATGGCGTCAC
>PMOV01000192.1 GCA_003161195.1 Acidobacteriota bacterium
GCTGCTGGTGATGGATGCGACGACCGGGCAGAACGGCTTGGCGCAGGCGCGGGAGTTTACCAGTGTGGTGGGCGTGACCGGAATTATTCTTACCAAGCTGGACGGCACGGCCAAAGGCGGGATCGTGGTAGCGATTGCCCGCGAATTGAAATTGCCGATTCGGTTTGTGGGCACCGGGGAGCAGATCAACGATATGGTGCCGTTTGACGCTGAGACGTACGCTAATTCCCTCTTCGATTGATCCTGTAAATTCCTGAGGACTGTTAAGACTGTGGACGCGCACGACACTCGCTTCATGCAGCATGCGCTGGATTTGGCGCGCAAGGCTACGGGCCTGGCGAGTCCGAATCCGCTGGTGGGCTGCGTGATTGTGCAGAATGGCGAAATTATCGGGCAGGGATTTCACGAATACGATGGGCGGGCGCACGCGGAGGTGCTGGCGCTGCGTGCGACGGGCGAAAAGGCTCGCGGGGCTACGTTGTATGTGACGCTGGAGCCTTGCAGTCACACGGGGCGGACGGGACCGTGCAGCGAGGCGATTATTGCGGCGGGTGTGAGCAAGGTGGTGGCGGCGATGCAGGATCCGAACCCGGCGGTGGCGGGGCGCGGGTTTGAGAAGCTACGGGCGGCGGGCGTTCAGGTGCAGACGGGGTTGCTGGAGGATGAAGCGCGGAAGATGAATGAGGCGTTTGCTTGCTGGATTACAACGGGGCAGCCGTTTGTGACGCTGAAATCGGCGTTGACGCTGGATGGGCAGTTGGCGTTGCCGGCGGCGGAGGCGAGGAGCGGCGGGAAAGCGCATGGGCATGCGGCTTTGCACGACGCGACGGCTGGTGGCGGAGCGATTAGTGGGGGGTCGGGCAAATCGAGCGTTACGTGGATTACTTCGGAAGAGTCGCGGGCGGAGGTACACCGCATGCGGCATGCTTCGGACGCGCTGCTGACGGGGATTGGCACGATACTGGCGGACAATCCTTTGCTGACGGACCGCAGCGGGTTGCCACGACGACGGCGATTACTGCGCGTGATTCTAGACAGCGAACTGAAGCTGGCTGAAGAGTCGCGCATCGTACGGACGGTGGACGAGGATTTGCTGATTTTTACGCGGACGCCGCTGAGGGCACCGCGCGCGCGGAAGCTGGCGGAAGCCGGGGTAAAGCTGGTGCGGGTACGAAAGCCGGAGGGAGGCGTGGAGCTGGGAAGCGATGCGGGCATCGACCTGCAGGAAGTGCTGGAGGAACTGGGGCGGCGCGAGGTGTTGAGCGTGCTGCTCGAGGCTGGGCCGCGGCTGAATGGCGCGGCGCTGGCGGCGGGCGTGGTGCATAAACTGGCGCTATTTTATGCGCCGAGGATTGCGGGCGGCGGTACGGTGCCATTCGCCAGCGCGGATGGCGCGAAGAAGCATGGCGCGCTGCATAATACCAGCGTGCGGACGATTGGACCGGATTTTCTGGTGGAAGGATATTGCAAGAATGTTTACGGGAATTATTGAGCATTTGGGGACGATCGAGATGCTGGAGATTCGGCCCGAGGGGAATAACGCCGGGGGGCGGATCAGCATTCATGCCCCGACATTGGCGCCTACGGTTTCCGTATCACAAAGCGTGGCGGTGAATGGGTGCTGCCTGACGGTGGTTTCGGTTAGCAAGAGGAGTTTTGGTGCGGATTTGAGTGCGGAGACGATTCGCAAGACGTCGTTCGGGGCGGAGCCGCGCGTTTTGAAACCGGGCGCGCAGGTGAATCTGGAGGCGGCGCTTACGGCGGGCAAGGAATTCGGCGGGCACATCGTGCAAGGGCATGTGGATACGACCGGGCGGGTGACGAAACTGGAACGCGAGGGGGATAGTTGGTGGCTGGGTGTGGAGGTGCCGGAGGAGTTTGCGCGGTATGTGGTGCCGCAAGGGTCGATCACGATAGACGGGATCAGTTTGACGGTGGCGAAGTGGGGCCAGCGTGTGGCGAAGATCGCGATTATTCCGTATACGTATGCAAATACGAATTTGAGCATGAGAAAAATTGGGGATGCGGTGAATTTGGAGGCGGATATTTTGGGGAAGTATATTGAACAGCATCTGGCGGCGCGGGAAAAGGCGAGCGCGGTGGCGGAAGCGAAGGCGGGATTGACGGTTGCGAAGTTGGTTGAGCAGGGGTGGTGATTATTGCTTAGGAAGTTAGCGTGAGAATGCGAATTTTTATTGATGGAAGAAGTGGCGAGTGGCGAGTGATGAGTGGCGAGTCAAATACCGACCAACGCGGATTGAACTTCGGCCCTCGCGAAGAGCGATCAGGCGACCCGCGCGCGTAGCTGTCTTAAACTTGGTCAAGCGGATTCGCGGGCTTTGGCGCGGGCGCCGCGGTAATAGAGGATTAGGCCCAGGCCTACGGAAATTACTGTGCCGCTTACTAATTTTACGGTGAAGAGGAATTTATTCGAGCTGCTGCCTGGGGGAACGAAAGAGAGGGCGATGCCGCCCACGGTGACGATGAAGCCGGTGCCACCGGCTAGCCAGACGCCGAATTTGCCGCCGGGGATTAGGACGGAGCGCGGGTCGGCGGCGCGATCGGGGCGGCCTGCTAGTTTGATCACGGCGGCATACATGTAGAGAAATGGGATGAAGTAGAGGATAGTGGCGGCGTCGACCAGGATTTGGTAGGCGCCGCTGGTGGTTTCGTTGATGTTGCTGGCCAGAAGTAGCGCCAGCGAGAGACCGCCTTGCACCAGGATGGAGATGTACGGCGTGTGCCAGGTGGGATGCACCTTTCCGAAGGCTTTGGGAAGATAGCGGTCGATGCCCACGATGAAGGGGACACGGGCGATGCCTGCGACCGTGGTGCCGATGCCGCCGGCGTTGCCGAAGGTGACCAGGAATGCGGCGATCATGCCGAGCAGGCCGATTTTCAATACTTCCGAGCCAACCGCTAGCGCTTGATAAACGCCTGAGCTGGGATCGACCTTTGCGTCCTGCATGATGAATAGGACGGCGAATGTGCCGAGGATGTAGATGATGGCGATTAAAACGCCGGAGCTCCAGATGGCGCGGGAGATGGTGCGGCGAGCGTCGCGGATTTCGTCGCTCATGGCGGAGACCAGTTCGAGGCCGGCGAAGGCGAAGAGGATTTGCGGCCAGAAATTTACGGTGTCCCAATTCCAGTTGGGCAGGATGTTGCCCCAGGTGAAATGCGTGACGCTGCCGAAGCGCAGCCAGACGGCTACGCCGGTGCCGACGAGGAGCAGCAGCGGGATGTAAGTCATCACGCCGCCGGCGTTTTGCAGCCACTTGCCGATGTTCAGGCCGACTATGTTCATGCCTACGGCGACCAGCAACAGCAATAGCGAACCGCCTAACAGAAATGGACGATTCTGCGCGAGGTGGCCCCACTTGCTGCCGCCGATGTACGCGCCCATGGAAGCGCTGGCCATTAGCAATCCCGGGAAATAAAAGATGGAATAGATCCAGTAGGTCCAGCCGGCCACGAAACCGTGAAAATCACCAAAGGCTTCCTTGGACCAGATGTAGAGACCGCCTTCGTGCGGGAAGCGCGTGGAGAGTTCGGTGATCACAAACGCCGTGGGGACGAAAAAAACTACCGCGGAGAGGATCCAGAGGCTGATGGAGGAGGTGCCGTTGTGGGCGGCGGCGGCGATCCAACGGGGGCCGAGGACCGCGGCGATGTTGAAGAGCAGGACGTCCCAAAAGCCCATTTCTTTGCGGAGCTGTTTGATCGGGTCGGGCGTGGCGTTGGCGTTTGCTTCTGAGGGTGGCAGCGCCGGCGCGGTCAAAGGGTCACGTCCAGGGCGGGGATAAGTTCATCCTGCATACGGAAATTGTGGAGGAAGGGGTCTTTGGAATTTTCGAAGGCGCCCCAGGAATCGAAGACCGTGGCTTTGCCTTCTTGCAGGAAGACGATGGTGTCGGCAAGTTTTTTGGCAAGGTGAGTGTCGTGCGTGACGACGATAGAGGTGCGGCGGAAGGATTCTTTGAGGCGCAGGATGAGGTTGCCAGTGTGGTCGGCCATGATGGGATCGACCATGGTGGTGGGTTCGTCGTAAAGAATGGCTTCGGGATTTTGCGCGAGGGCGCGGGCGATGGCGACGGCGCGACGCAGGCCGGTGGAGAGTTCGCCGGGCAATTTATCCAGGACGTGATCGACTTCGAGCGTGCGGGCGTATTTTTCGACGTAGGCATCGATGTCGTCGGGATTCATGTTGGATTGCTCGAGGGGGAAGGCGATATTTTCGCGAACGGTGAGAGAGTCGAAGAGCGCGCCGGACTGGAAGACCATGGTGACTTTGAGGCGGACTTTTTCAAATTGCGCTTCGCTGTAGTTGGTGACGTCTTCGCCGTCGATGAAGACCTGGCCGCTATCGGGCTTGAGGAAGCCCATAAGAATTTTCAAGGTGACGGATTTGCCCACGCCGCTGCGGCCCATGATGACGCAGGTCTGGCCGCGCTTGACAACGAAGCTGACGTCGTGGAGGACCATGCGATCATCGAAGCCTTTGTTTATATCGCGAAATTCGAAGAAGGTTTCGTTGGAGGAGGCGTTTTGCGTGGCGCCGCTGCTGGAACCGGGGGCCGCGGGCGCGTCCAAGGGTGCAATAGGGAGATCGTCCGGCGGCAGCGGGACCCACTGGTTGGGTGGCTGAGTGTTGGGGTCGCTCACGTAGATTCTGACTCCATCATGGAGACTCGATTATGCGTTGGGCATCGGCGTAATCTTCGGCCGTGTTCATGTTCCAAAAAAGGCGCCCTGCGCTATCAAATCGTTTCCAATGCGGCTCGTCAAGGACTTCCGCGCGGAGGAGTGCGATGGCTTGGGTGACTCTGCGGACGCCGCGGGAGAAGGCGGGCTCGAGAGCGGCCGCTGCGGTGGTGCGCCAGGCGGCGCAAAGTGGCTCGAGGCCGTGCGTTGATTGGGGGACAACGACATCGGCAGGGCTGGCGGTGGCGCGTTGCGCTAGATAGGTTAGCCAGTCGTGCGTGAGGAAGGGCATGTCGCAACTTACGATTAAATTCCAAGCCGGAATGCCGGGGAGGTTGCGCGTGTGCTGGAGCGCGGTGATGATGCCGCCTAGCGGGCCTTCGCCGGGCCAGAGATCGTCGAGCGCGGCGACGGCGAGATCTTGGTAACGCGCCGGGGGCGCGACAACGACGGCGGCCGTGCCGGTTACGCCGGAGACGAGATCGGCCATGCGTGACAACATGGGGCGACCGGCGAAGAGTGCCCGGGCTTTGTCTTGCCCGAAGCGCGTGCTGCCGCCGCCGGCCATGACGTAACCGGCGAGGCTGGGTGGAGATTGCTCGTTGTTCATTGTGCAAAACTCTTTACTTCGGGGTTCGTCACTTCGCTGTGCTCCGGGGTTTCATTGGGCCGTTGGGTCGTCTTCGAGTGCTTCACGACCGGGGCGACGGATGGCTAGTTCGCGGAGCTTTTCCTGGAGACTCTGGCGATGCAGGCCGATGGTGGCGGCGGTGCGGGAGACGTTCCAATGGTGATCGCTGAGCTGTTTGGTCAAGTAGGCGACCTCGAACTTGCGTTTGGCTTCGCGAAAATCCTTTTCGGTTAGATCGACTCCGTTGGGCGCGGCATCCGCGAGCTGACGACGGGTGAGACTCCGGCCGCTCACGACCTCTAGCGGGAGATCAGCGACGTCGAGAGTGTCGCCACGTGCGAGCACTAGAGCGCGTTCGAGAACGTTTTTCAATTCGCGTACGTTGCCGGGCCAATCATAGCGCTCGAGGGCTGCGAGGGCTTCGCGCGTGAGGCGGGACGTGCTGGAGGCAGCGGTGGCGTTGCTCGAACTGGCACGACGTAGTTTCGCTCTGTGCATTTGTAAAAACGCTTCCGCAAGCAGCGGGATGTCTTCTTTGTGAGCGCGGAGAGGCGGCAAATCGATGGTAATTACGCGCAGGCGATAAAAAAGGTCTTCGCGGAATTTTCCGGCGCGAATTTCTGCGGGGAGGTCGCGATGGGTGGCGCTGATGACGCGCGCGTCCACGGGGAAAGATTGCGAGCCGCCGAGGCGTTCGATGGTGCGATTTTCGAGCACGCGCAGAACTTTGGCTTGCGTGACGGGGTTCATGTCGCCGATTTCGTCGAGGAAAATGGTGCCGCCGTGGGCTTGTTCGAAGCGGCCCTTTTTCTGCTGTATGGCGCCGGTGAAGGCGCCGCGTTCGTAGCCGAAGAGTTCGGATTCGATGAGCGTCTCCGGGAGTGCGGCGCAGTTTACGGCGACGTAGGGCTTGGCGGCGCGTGGGGAACGCGCGTGAATTTCTTGCGCGAGTAAATCCTTGCCGGTGCCGCTTTCGCCGAGGATCAGGACCGTGGAATCGGCGGCGGCTACGCGATCGGCCATTTCGAAGGCGCGACGCATCACCGCGGCGTTGCCGATCATTTGGCCGAACTGGCCTTCGGTGATGAGGCGGCGTTTTAGGACGTCGTTTTCTTTTTCGAGCGCCGAGAGCTTTAACAGATTGGCCACGCGCTGGCGGAGCTCTTCGAGTTCGAAGCCTTTTACAAGGTAGTCGGAGGCGCCTAGCTGCAGGGCTTCCACGGCGGTTTTGGCGGTATCCAAGGCGGAGATCATCAAGACGGGAACTTCGCGCCCCTGTTCGCGTAGCCATTTCAGAAAAGAGAGGCCGTCTTCGTCTGGCATGACTACGTCGAGGAGCAGGAGGTCAGGTTCTTCGCGCGTGCAGAGTTCGCGAGCGGTTACCGCGGAGTCGGCCTCGACGACGCGGTAACGCGATTCTAGCGCGCGGCGGAGGCCGTAACGGGCGGCGGGTTCGTCGTCGATGATTAGAATGGTTTTCATTTGTTCCCTCGTTTTTCGTTGTTAGGCCTCAAAAAGCGCCGGCCTCCCCGGTTTCACCGGGGCAGGCAGAAGGCGGCCGCTACAACAACTTGTTACGGCGGGTGGGGCAGGGTTACCACGCAACGGGTGCCGTGATCGTTTTTGCTGGGGCTGCGAATTTCCAGAGCGCCGCCAGCCTCGGCGACGCGGCGGTCCACGATCGTTAGCCCGAGACCAGTACCTTGCGTTTTGGTAGTGAAAAAGGGCTGCAGGACTCTGGATTGGAGAACTTGGGGAATTCCCGGACCGTCGTCTTCTACGATGATTTTGCAGAACCCAGGAACGGTGTCTAGTCTGACATCCAGCGAACCACCAGCGGGCGTGGCTTCAAGGGCGTTTAGGGCCAGGTTCGAGACGATGTCGTGGACGGTATCGCTGACGGCGGCTACCCGGAAAGGCAACATGGGCGCCGAAACGCGCACTGTGATGCCCCGGCGCAGTGCTTCGTGATGCAGTACGCGGAGCACTTCGTCCACGACTTGCAGTGCATCGCACCCGGTGGCGCCTGGCTCTCCGAGGAACGTGGGGCGGCTGAACTGCAGGAGTTGGCTGAGGGTGGCCGAGAGGCGATTGATTTCTTGCAGGACCATGTTGGTTTCGGCGCGGACGGAGGCCGGCACTTCGCCGTTTTCCATTTGCACCTGCAGGATGGTTTTGATGGAGCCTAGCGGGTTTTTCAGGTTGTGCGAGATGCTGGCGGCCATTTGGCCCAGGGCGGCGAGACGCTCGCGTTCCGCTAATTCTCGCTCGAGGCGCAATTTTTCATCGATCAAACGACACAAATCCAGCGCGCCGGGCAATTGTTCGGACAAATATTCGAGCCCGGCCAGCGTTTCGCCGGAGAGCATCGCTCCGTGAGAACGGACGCGCAGTTCGCCGATAGACCGGCCAGCGTGCTGGATGGGAAAGTGCTCAAAGTTGGCGAGGCTTTCGCTGGCCGTCGCAGTGTTCGGCGGAAGGTTTTCATCGTTCTGATATAGGACGAGGTGTACTTCGGCCAACTGGAGCTGCTCGCGCATCCACGGTTCGGAGAAGGCTTGCAATTTGGCCAGGTCTCCGAGACGCGCGATTTCCTGGATGGGGACCATCAGGCGCTGCGTGCGGTCCATTTCGCTGACGGCGGCCTGGCGCAGGGTGGCGCGCAAGAGGCGCTGCAACGGTTCAAAGAAGGCTACCGGCAGGAAGAGCAAGATGGCGGCGGTGCTTTCAGGCGGAATGCCCTTCGCGAGCCACAGGCTCACCCGGCGCACAAGTGCGAGGTACAGAAGCGCCAGGAACGTGCCAAATACGGCGTAGATCAGATTGCGCTGCCGGCCAATCTGCAGAAAATTGAAGCGTTGAACGTTGCGCACCAGCGCGCCCAGCGGAACGAGCGGCACCGCAGCGAGGAAGATGCTGACCCCGAAGTGAAAGTCGGCATTGAAATCGGCGGCCAGTTGAATGGCTCCGATGCCGATGACGGCGATGGGTAAGGCGTAGACGAGGGAGCGGTGAAAGCGCTTTTGCTGCTGGTCTGGTGCGGAAGCGGCGAAGAACCACTGCCATGCGGCGGCGGCTACAAGGGAGGCTACGAGCCAGATTTTGTAGGCCAGGCCGAGTTCATTTGCCGGGGTGAGGAAATCGAAGGAGGCAGTGGACCGACGAAGAAGCGGGACTAGATGCGGCACGAAATACAACAGCGGAGCATAGGCGGCGACGAGCCAGGAGAGTTTGGCGGCGCGGCGATGGAAGATGTTGCGGATGGCGGCGTATTCGATCTGGAGATGCAACAGGAGCGCGGGGATGAGGGTCAAGCCCACGCAGAGAAAAAACCAGGCAAAAAGTTCGAGATCGGCCGGCGGGGCGGCGAAATAGGCCTGCGCATTGAATTCGAGGAGCGAGGCACCGTAAAAAAAGAACAGCGCGAGGCAGAGAAAGAAGAGGATGCGTTCGAAGTTGCGCTGGCGGCGGTGGCCGAGAATCACCACCATCCAGAAGAAGGCGAGCAGGGTGCCAGCAGTAAAAACGATAAATTGAATGTACAGCATCGAGAAAACTGGTTCTCCAGGCCAAAGCGAGCTGAAAGTCGAAGCTTAAACTGAGGAGGGGAGCAGGGCAACGGCCAAGTGCATCATTTATCTTGCACCACTTAAACTACTGATAATAATAGGCTTGAGTGGATATTAAATATGAGTGGAAAACACTCAAGGTGTCGAAATTGGGCTTGATTAGGAGGGAAAAGGCTGCTATATTAGCAATCGGATGCGAGGAGTGCTAATAACCTCAGTCGCCTCGCTCCACAGCACTTCAACTGCATAGCTTACCTAAACGGAGGAATTACGAAGATGGCAGTCAATCTCACGCCGCTGCACGACAAAGTGATCGTGAAGCGCATTGAAGAAAAAGAAAGCGTCAAGGGCGGCATCATCATTCCGGATTCCGCAAAAGAAAAGCAACAGGAAGGCGAAGTCATCGCCGTCGGCCCCGGCCGGCGCGAGAAGGGCGAGCTGCATCCGCTGGACGTAAAAGTTGGCGACCGCGTCATCTTCGGGAAGTATTCCGGGACGGACATCAAGGTGGAAGACGAAGAGTATCTCATCCTGGCGGAGACGGACATTCTGGCCAAGCTGAGCGGCGCGACTAAGGCGGCCGGCGGCAAGAAGTAACGGTTCGGGGCATTTTCCGAATCTGTAGTGGCGAATCTTTAGATTCGCGGTTGTGAGTGACAGGTCGATGTTTCAGTGAAACATCGGCAAGGTAAAGATGCCCCCCTAAAGGGCGGTGCTACAAAGTCAAAAGATTACGAAAGAAAATCAGGAGGAATCACAGATGGCGAAGCAAATTGTAACCGGTGAAGCGTCGCGACAGGCGATTTTGCGTGGCGTGAACGCTTTGGCCGATGCGGTGAAAATTACCCTCGGTCCCAAGGGCCGCAACGCGGTCATTGAGAAGAAGTTAGGCGCGCCGATCATCACCAAGGACGGCGTGACGGTAGCAAAAGAAATCGAACTGCGCGATCCGCTCGAGAACATGGGCGCGCAGATGGTACGCGAAGTAGCTTCAAAGAC
>PMOV01000050.1 GCA_003161195.1 Acidobacteriota bacterium
GTTGGCGGAGGGACTCGCCGCAGAACGCGCAAATCCCAGCGACACGCCTGAGACAAGAATCGCCAAGCTGCACAAACACAAACGGGCCGGCATCACAAACCACCTCCGGTGAGGCGGAAAGCAGAGTTTACACCCTTCTGGCAGGGCTAGTTCCTCGCTGCGACTCAGTCGGAAAACCCGGAGCCAATCAGGTCCGGGCGGTTTCGGCGCGTTTTTTCCCCAGCGGCTTCGCTGCGCCATTTGGCGACTTCGGCATGATTGCCGCCGAGCAATACCTCCGGAACTTGCCAGCCGCGATATTCCGCCGGGCGAGTGTAATGCGGAAAATCCAAAATGGAGTGGCGGGTAGCGGACGGTGCGTGGCCTGAAACACTTAGCGAGGGATCGGGCATCGCGTTCGTATTCTCGATGCCCACCGTTACCGCCAGCGGCGCGCTAAACGATTCATTTTGCGAGGAGGCTTCATTGCCTAAGGCGCCGGGGAGCAATCGGGTAACGGCGTCGAGGATCAGTATGGCGGGGAGTTCGCCGCCGCTGAGCACGTAATCACCGATGGAGAGTTCATCGGTGGCGAGATGCATGGCCACGCGCTCGTCAACACCTTCGTAGCGGCCGCAAATGAAGACGATGCGTTCGAGCTGCGCGAAGCGACGAGCGGTTTGCTGATGGAAAAGCTTTCCCGAAGCGGAAAGAAGCACGATGGCGGTCTTGGGGTCGGCGGGGGCGGGCTGCGCAGCGTCTCCCATCGCGTGGCCCAGCAAGGATTCCACGGCCTCAAAGAGCGGCGCGGGTTTCAGCACCATGCCTTCGCCGCCGCCGAATGGGCGATCGTCCACGGTGCGGTGCCGATCTTTTGTGAACACGCGCAAGTCCTGGATGTTTATCTCGACGAGCCCGGTTTCTCGCGCGCGACGCAAAATGCCGTGGTCCAGGGGTCCGGCAAAAAACTCCGGAAAAATGGTGATCAGGTCGAAACGCATGGCGCTGCCAGTGTAGCCAAACGGCCCACGCGCTGCCATGGCGCGGGTCGGCCCGCGGTTGCTCCGCGACACCGCGTCTGGTACTACCTTAGGGCAGAGCCGACTTGCACTGCATACTCACAACTGTCACCCCGGTTTTTCCAGATCGCGCAGACCTTCTGGCAACAGCACCTCGATACGCCGGGCCGTAACATCAATGCGCGTGCAGATATCTTCCGCCAGGGGCACCAGCACTTCGCCTTCTCGCGTTTCCACCACCAGCAACGGCGTGCCGGGAAAATCCTCGCCCGGAATCTCCAGGCCTGCCACCACGCCGAGAAGCACAAAAGCCGCGCCACCCGCGGACGTCAACTCAAAAACGGAGCAGCCCACCAGGTCGGAAACGAAGTACTGGCCCGCAGGCAGCGTGATCCGGTCCGCAATGGGCAGGAGTACGTCCAGGCCGCGGAGTTTCTCGGCCTCGTTGATGGAATTTACATTTTCAAAATGGAAGACCGCCTGGCCACGGTGGTTTTGGCTAAGCCAGCAGTTTTTTACCACGACTGGGCGAGGCGAGGCGGAGTTTTTTGCGTCGGCCAAAAATACTTGTTGGAGTTTGGTGAGCCGTTCTGGAAAGTCGGTGAGTAACTCGGCGGCGAGTTCGCCTTTGTTACCGCGGGGACGCAGGAGATGGGCTACGGCGAAAAAGCGGGGCTGCTCGGCCACGGCTAATCTTCGACGATTTCGAGTGTGAAACGCTTGTGTTGCCTGGCGCCCGCGGCAGCCAGCACCGTGCGGATGGATTTTGCTGTGCGTCCCTGGCGGCCAATAATTTTGCCAAGATCCTGCGGATTCACGCGCAATTCGAGCACGCTGACGGGCGCGCCGGCGCGCGCTTCCACCCGCACCTCGTCCGGGCGGTCCACGAGGGCTTTGGCGATGACGCTGACCAACTCCTTCATCCTTCGCCCCCTTTGTGTGAATCAAAGTGCAGAATAGATTTACTGGGAACCGTTGCGCTGAAGCAGGCCTGAAAAAAGCGGCCCAAATCAAGCGGGCCGCTTCTTATCGCGACGTAACGCGATTTAGGCGATCTTTTCGCGCTTCAAGAAGCTGCGCACGGTGTCGCTGGGCTGTGCGCCCTGCCCGATCCAATACTTGATGCGCTCGCCGTCGAGCTTGAGCTCCGCGGGCTTCTTCAACGGGTCATAGGTGCCGACCAGTTCGCGGACGCGGCCATCGCGCGGACGCGTGCGCTCAATCACCACGACGCGGTAAAAAGGCTTTTTCTTCTTGCCAATACGAGCTAGACGAATCGTTAACACTAAATCACTCCTCCGGAACCCTTAATTGTAGCGTGAGGAGGGGCATTGGGGCAATGACGGATTTACGCCTGCGGGGCCTGACGCACGACAAAACCCGTATTCTCAATGGAATGCGATTGTTTTAGCTGAGCCGGTTTAGCCCGTTGAAAGCAGCGGTTTTGTAGCACTCCGCCAGCGTCGGATAGTTGAAGACGGTGTTGATAAAGTAGGTGACCTTGCCCTTTAGGGTGAACACCGCTTGTCCGATGTGCAGCAGCTCCGCTGCGTCTTCGCCAAAAATATGGACGCCCAGCAGCTCCAGCGTCTCGCGATGGAACAGCAGTTTCAGGCGCCCGTTGGTGTGCCCGCTGATCTGCCCGCGCGCGATTTCGCGATAATAGGCGACGCCCACTTCATAGGGCACATCGGCGTCCGTGAGTTGCTCTTCCGTTTTGCCGATGAAGGAAATCTGCGGAATGGTGTAAATGCCGTACGGGTAGCCGGCCGGATCCGACGTCACAGAAAGATTGAACGCCCGCGCCGACGCGATGCGCCCCTGTTCCATGGACACGCTGGCCAGGCTGGGGAACCCGATCACGTCTCCCACGGCGAAAATGTGCGGCTGCGACGTGCGATAGTCCGCATCCACCTTGATGCGCCCACGAGAGTCGCATTCGATGCCCGCTGCCGGAAGGTCCAGGCCGTCCACGTTGCCTTGCCGCCCCACGGCGTAGAGCAAGCCATCGGCAATGATGCGCTTCTTGCTGACCAGATTGGCGGCCACTTTACCGTCCGGCAACTCTTCGACGCTTTCCACCTCTTCGCTGAGCCGCATGGTGACGCGTTGGTCGCGCATGTGGTAGGTGAGCGCTTCCACCATTTCCGTATCGGCGAATTCTAGGAGCCGTGGCCGCTTTTCGATAATGATCACACGCACACCGAGCGTGGCAAACATGCACGCGTATTCCACGCCAATGACGCCGCCGCCGACCACAATGAAGGTGCGCGGAATCTGTGGCATGCTCAAAATCTGATCGCTGTTGATGATGTTGCGCCCGTTGATGGGCACTTTGGGATTCACGGCCGGCTTGGTGCCCGTGGCGATGATGATGTACTCGGCTTCAAATTCGCCGAAGCCGTTGGCGTTGTCCACGCGGATGTGGTGCGGATCCGTAAAGCGCCCGGTGCCGTGAATAATCGAGACATTGTTGCGTTTCAGCTGGCTCTGGATCACGCCCACTTCGTTTTCCACCACGTGCTGCACGCGGAAGTTTAGATCCGCCATGGTGCAGGCATCCTTGGTGTTGTAATTCGTGCCGTAAAAATTCTTGTCGTAGAAGCCAGAGAGGTGTAGCACGGCCTCGCGCATGGTCTTACTGGGAATGGTTCCCGTGTTGATGCATACGCCGCCGATGCTGGTCTGTCGCTCGACCACCGCGACGCGCTTGCCGGCCTTGGTACCCTGAATCGCGGCCCGCTGTCCGCCGGGTCCCGAACCAATCACAATCAAATCATACGGCTGCATTCTCGGTGTCCTCCGTGGCCGGATCCGGGGTGGAGGTCGCAGAGGACTTGGCCACTGGGCCCTGAGTATAAACGACCGGCGAGTTTCTAAACGCGTGATTGCCCGCTTCGTCACCGGATCCGTTGGCTATGCCCATCAGATATTCCTGCACAGAAAACCGGTAGCGACTGCGCGGCACGGGGGGACGGGAATAGGTTCCGTCGGACGACAGAATCCGGGCCTTGCGCGTATCGCTGAGATAGGAGGCCAATATCTCTCTGCACACGCGCTCACACAACTCCGGTTCTTTCAGCGGAAAAATCACCTCGACGCGCTCGTACAGGTTCCGCGGCATCCAGTCCGCGCTGCCCAGATACACTTCCGGGTTATCCCCATTTTCGAAATAGTAGATGCGGGAGTGTTCCAGGAACCGTCCGACGATACTACGCACGCGGATACGACTGCTGAGGCCACGCAGCCCGGGAACCAGCGCACACTGGCCGCGCACGATCAGATCAATTTCCACGCCGGCTTGCGATGCGCGATACAGCGCCTGAATCACCGGCTTGTCCGTAAGCGCATTCATTTTGGCAATGATGCGCGCAGGCCGTCCGCGCTTGGCATGGCGAGTTTCGCGGTCGATCAGCGCGATGCATTTCCTGGCCATGTCCCGCGGCGCCACCAGCAACGGCTTGTAATTGTTTTGCTCGGAATTGGCGGTCAGAAAATTGAAAACATCCTGCACCGACGCGGTGATTTCCTGATCCGCGGTAAACAGGCTCAGGTCCGTATAAAACCGCGCCGTCGAGGGATTGTAATTCCCGGTGCCCAGATGTACGTACCGCCGTATCTTCCCGTCCGGATCGTTACGCACGATCAGTAATAGTTTCCCGTGCGTCTTCAGGTCCACCAGGCCGAAGGATACTTGGACGCCGGCATCCTCAAAGCTGCGCGCCCAGCGAATATTCGTGGCTTCGTCGAAGCTGGCTTTCAGCTCCACAACCACGGTCACTTCCTTTTTTAACGCCGCATCCAGCAAAGCGCGCGCAATCGGCGAGTCCGAGCTGGTGCGGTAGAGCGTCTGCTTGATGGAGAGGACGCGCGGATCGTGGGCCGCGGTCTGCAGAAAATTGACCACCGCGTCGTAAGATTCGTAGGGATGGTGGATGAGCACGTCCCGATTGCGGATGGCCTCGAACATGGAGTCCGCATCGTGTCCGATGCGCACCTGGCGCGGCGAAAAAGGCGGATATTTCAGGTCTGGCCGCGCCGTTTCTTCGTAAAGATGAAAAAGACGCTGCAGATTCACCGGACCTTTGCAGCGGAACACCAGCGATTCATCCAGCTCGAACGTGGAAACCAGCCGATGTACGATTTCCGGCGGCCCGCCGGCGTCAATTTCCAGCCGCACGGCTTCGCCCTTGCGACGCTGCGTCACCTGCAAGTCCACTGCTTCCAGCAAGCTGCGCGCTTCTTCTTCCTCCAGGTACAGGTTACTGTTGCGCGTAATGCGAAATGGCGCGGACCCCAGAATCTCATAACCGCGATACAGCTTGGCCGCATATGTGGAAATAATGTCGTGCAGAAAAATGTAGTGAATGGTGTTCGCGGAAGACGGCAGGCGTAACAGACGCGGCAGCGTACGCGGCACGGTTAGTACCCCGAAATAGGGTTTGCCATTTCCGCCCCGGCGTCTACGCAGCAGAAACGCGATGCACAACGCCTTATTCAAAACGTGCGGGAAGGGATGCGAAGGATCCACCGTCACCGGCGTGAGCATCGGCGCCACGCGGCGTTCATAAAATGTCTTGGCCGTCTGGCTGGCCTTCGCGTCCAACTGGCTCACCGATAACACGCGAATCGATTGCTTCGCCAGCGCCGGCAATAGCTCTTCATTCCAGCATTTGTATTGATCCCGCACAAAAATCTGCATGGGCGCGGACACCGTCTGCAAATCCTGCTCCGCCGTTCGTCCGTCGGTGCCCACCTCGTTCGATCCGTGTTCAATCCGCTGCAGAAAGCTCGACACCCGCACTTCCACGAACTCGTCCAGATTATTCGCAGTGATGGCCAGGAATTTCACCCGCTCCAGCAGCGGATTCCCCAAATCCCTCGCCTCCTCCAGAACGCGCCGGTTAAACTCCAGCCATTCCACGTGCCGGTTCAGGTAGTACCGCGGATCATCGAGCTTTATGCGTGTCATAAGAAATAAGCTTCTCTCGGGAGGGTGAGTGTTACCGCAGAGGTGTTACGGTGAGATTAACGCACAGGCCGCCGTCACGACATGCCGGCCAGCTTGCCCAGCCCCTTCATCTTCGCCCGCGCCGTCATCGCGCCATATTGCTTCATCATCTGCCGCATCTGCATGTACTGCTTTACAACGGAATTCACATCCTGCACGGTGGTACCGCTGCCTGCGGCAATGCGCTTCCGCCGCTTCCCATCGATCACGTTATGATCCCGCCGCTCCTGATTCGTCATGGAGTTGATAATCGCCTCCACTTGCTTCAATTTGCCCTCATCCACCTGCGCATTCTTGGGCAGATTCTGCAGCGGCCCCACCTTCGGCAGCATATCCACCAATTGTTCGAGCGGCCCCATCTTCCGAATCTGCTTCAACTGGTCGCGAAAATCCTCCAGCGTAAACTCTTCCTTGCGCAGCTTCCGTTCCAGCTCCGCCGCAGCCTTTTTATCGACCGCCTGCTCCGCGCGCTCGATTAGCGACATCAGGTCGCCCATGCCCAAAACGCGGGACACGATGCGCTCCGGATAAAACCCCTCGAGCGCGTCGTACTTTTCGCCCAACCCCACAAACTTCACCGGCGCGCCGGTCACCTTGCCAATCGACAGCGCCGCCCCGCCGCGCGCATCGCCATCCAGCTTGGTCAGAATCACGCCCGTTAGCCCCAAACGCTTGTGAAACTCCCCCGCCGACCGCACGGCGTCCTGCCCAATCATGGCGTCCGCGATAAACAGCAGCTCGCTAGGCTGCAGCTCCTTCTTCAAATGCCCCAACTCGTTCATCAGCTCATCATCAATGTGCAAACGCCCGGCGGTATCCACCAAAATCACGTCGCTCGCCGAAAGCTTCGCCTCCTTGATCGCACCACGCACAATCTCTAGCGGCTTGTCCGTCCCCGTCCCCGGCCAGATGTGCGTCCCGACGGCCTTGGCCACCTGCGCCAATTGTTCCCGTGCCGCCGGCCGGTACACGTCCGTCGACACCACCAGCGGACGATGCCCATGCTGCGTCAGCCATTTCGCCAGCTTGCCGGTGGTCGTCGTTTTGCCCGAGCCTTGCAATCCCACAATCATCCACACCGAGGGCGGCCGCGAGGCAAACAGCGGCTTGGCATGCTTCCCCAGCAGCGCGCCCAACTCATCTCGCACCACCTTCACCACTTGCTGGTCCGGCGAAAGTTGCATCATCACTTCCGTGCCCACGGCCTTGGCACGGATATTCGCCAGCAACTCGTCCGCGACACCCACGTTCACATCGCCTTCCAGCAGCGCCTCGCGAATCTCCGCCAGCGCCGCGTCCAGGTGCTCGTCGGTCAGCTTTCCTTGGCCGCGCAGATTCTTAAATGTTCGTTGCAGCTTCTCTGTAAGGTTTTCAAACATTTGGGAGTGTTCTTGCGGGATTTACGCAGCCCTTAGTTTAGGCTCTCGTGTGAGGCCGGTCAAACTCCACAAATTCGCAATTGTGCCAAAGGAAGCAGCAGGCTCACACCCGTTGAAAGTGGGTATCCCTGAATGCTGTCGGGTACTTCAGCCCGAATCCCAGCATGCGGTCAAACTCAATATGGCTCAGCCAGATCAACGCGCACGGAACGCTCCGCGGGGCCACTCCAATCAGCCCGATCAGCAACAACGCCACCGGTAAACTTAGCGTATGCGCGAAGTTGCAGCCCGTCGTCCCCAGCTTTACGTCTTTAAAATACCCGAGCATCGCCAGATCCGGAGTGAAAAAAAACACTGCGAATATTCACCAGCGATAATTCCCGGCGTAGTAAAACCACAGTGTCAAAACGAAAAGGCATGCACCTTCCATGTGCAGCAGACGCCGAGGGTTCTTGAACACGCTTAGGCCTTTCCCTTCGTGATCGAGTCCGTGCGGGCGCACACCCGCAAGTGATCGGGGAGAGATCACCCACTCTAGCGTAATGTTGGATTTCGAACGATTGCTATCAGAAGGTGAGCCGCACGCCCACCTGCGCGGCAAACGGTATTCCCACCGTAGTCCCCGGCCCGAAGAAATCTCCCAGCGCCCCCGCTGGCACCAGCAGTTGTTTCGGATTGGTCACCGGCACCGCACACGCCGGCGTGGGGCACAGCGCCGTCACGTTCGCCAGATTGTTCACCGGCACCGGCAGCGCGGAAATATCCGTCACGTAATTGGCCCCCGGGTTGTTCCGGTTAAACAGGTTGAAAAACTCGATAAACGGCGACAACGTCCAGCGGTCATGAAACGAAATCGGACGCGCCACCCGCAAATCCATCTGGATATAGGGCGTGCCGCGGAATTGATCGAGCGTCGTTTCCACCCCATTTACCACCGCGCGCGTCCCCACCGGCGTTGTCAGCGTAATGGGCCGCCCGGTCTCCGCCTGAAACAGCCCGGACACCAGAAATCCTCCCGGCGGCGTCCACGTCCCGGCAATCACCTCACGGTTTGTCACGTCTTCGCCGGACGGTCCATAGTCTCCTGGACCAAACGGGTGATACGGATTGCACACGCCA
Organism: Acidobacteriota bacterium; assembly: GCA_003161195.1. GTDB lineage: Bacteria > Acidobacteriota > Terriglobia > Acidiferrales > UBA7541 > Acidiferrum. The sequence continues at coordinate 8,508 of PMOV01000050.1, forward strand.
TCCACATAATCAAACAACTCGCCCAGCAAACAGCCCCACGTCTTGGCGCTGGAAAGCGTGTAGTTCGCCACTAAGCTGAATCGCCGCGCTACGTTCCCTTGCAAATGAAACATCAACCCGCTGTAGCTCGAGCGATTGTCCGAGCGAAACACTTCCAGCCCATCTGGATAGGTATACGCCGCGTATCCGTGCCGCCCTTGCTCCAGCGTGTAATCCACGCTGAACGTCCAGTTCGCGTTGAACGCATGCTGCACCCCAGCCGTCGCGTGCATGGCGTACGGAGTGTGGTAGTGCGGGTCGATCAGCGCGTCCGGGGGGGCCGCGGGAATCGCTGGGTTCAGCCCCAGGTTGCTGTTGTTGACCGCAGCCAGCGCGAGCACCCAGCCGTTCTGCGCCAGATCGTTGTAATACATCCCAAATCCGCCGCGCACCACCGTCTTTCCCGAATTTCCCACCGCGTACGCGAACCCCAGCCGCGGCGCGAACGCTTTGCGATAATCGTGCGGCTCCCCGGGAATGTCTGGATCCACTCCGGGTTGCAGGTTCGCCAGCGCCGGATTCAGTGCCTCGCTGTGCCCCGATGCAGTGAATAAACCAAACGTTGTGTCGTACCGCAATCCGTAGTTCAACGTCAGCCGCGTCGTCAACCGCCAGGAATCTTCGGCGTAAAATCCCAGCCGCTGCACGTTCTGCGAAAAGCTCCCGTCGCTCGTTGGCAGCGACGTGCAGTTCGTCCCTGGCGTAATCGTCAACCCGCCTGCTCCCGAGCAGTTCAGGTCCGCCGCAAACTGCCCCGGATGCGCCGCATAAAACTCCGGATCCTCCGCAAACGCCGTGATGTTCTCCGCCGTCCCGGAAAGCGCGCCGCTCAACACCGGTTCATGTATGAAATTCACCCCGAAACGTGGCGAATGATGACCCGATGAGTGGCTCACGTCATACCGCCACTGATATTTCTCCTGATTGCGCAGCACCGGAAACGCCGTGATCGCCGTCGCAAACGAATTGTCCCCGAACGTGTCCAGGCCGGAAATCGTCTGATACGACACGCTGAACGGGAACTGCAGCGAATACCCCAAGTACTCGTTGCGCTCCTCTGTGTGATGGAGCCCGCTGGCGCCGAAAATGAAGTTACCCACCCACGTCGGCGAAAAGGTGAACTGCTGGTTAAGCGCCAAATTGAAATACGTCGAATGCGACGTCGCTCCCGTGGTCGGCAGTGTCGCCTGCTCCAGTAGATCGTTGTGTGTCAGGTAGGTATCCGCCGCCAGCCGCAGAAACCAGTGCGAACGCGCCGACTGCTGCCAGTCCAGCCGCACTGTCGCCAGCGTATCGTGGAACGGCACCGCTGCAAACGCCGGCACGTTAATCGACTTCACTTCCGGGATCAGGCCCATTTGCGCCAAGGTATTCAACGCGCTGAATTCTGCTTGGCTCGCCGGGCTGTACGCGATGCTCGCATGTTCGTTCACATATTCAATGGAGGTGAAAAACCACACTTTATCGCGCACAATCGGCCCGCCCGCCGCGCCGATATAATTCTGTCGCGAAAAGGGCTGCTTGGGATTCGGCGCCGGATTCTCAATCGGGAACCGCGCGTTCAGGTCCGCCGCCCGTTCGTAAAATGCAAAATCCCCGTGCCAATCGTTGGAACCGCGCCGCGTGGTGATCACCACGGACCCCGCCGTCGTCCGCCCCGTGTCCGCATCTTCCTGCGCGGTACGAAACGCAAACTCCTGAATGGCATCCGGAGAAAAGTTTTGCAGAAAGCCTCCGATGTAGTCATCGGAGTTGTCCACACCATCCACGGAAAGATCGTTGTTCAGTCCAGAGCTGCCACCCGTCGATACCGCCGTGATGCGCGCCTTGGTGGGATCCGAGGGCTCCACCGGCTCTGTGCCCGGGGTCAGATACGCAATGTTCGCAAAGCTGCGCGCGGCCAGCGGAATCGTTTCCAGGTCGTGTTGCGTCACCACCGCTTCGTGCACCGCGCTGGTCGTATCCATCGTCTGCGTAGTCACCGAAGACGCCTGGCCCGACACTTGCACGCTTTGCCGCAAAGCCTGCGGCTTCAGTGTCACGCTCACGTCCCGTACGAAGCTCACCTCCACGCGTATCTCCGCCGCGGCGTCCGCAAATCCCCGCGCTTTCACCGTCAAGCGATACACGCCCGGCGGAACATCTTCTATGCGGAACGCCCCGCCCGCGTCGCTGGCGGCCACTCGCTCGTACGCCACTTCCACGCCGCGCAGCGCCACCTCCGCGCCCGCCACCGCGCCTCCACTCGCATCCCGCACGCTTCCTTGCAATGCACCGCGATAACTCTGCGCCGCCGCCCCCGACGCGCACACCAACGCCAAAGCCAGCGCCCCGAGCAGCGAGAGCGTCGGCGACGCGCCGGCATGTGCTCTGTTTATCGCACCCATCAACATACACCGTGCGTCCGTCGTGGCGATCGGGGTACCCAATGGCGCCCCTTCACGGCACGATTCAAACTCCGGTAGTTTGTAGACACAGAGGCCAACACCCGTTTTGCAAATTTAGACGCGTAGTATGGACTCGCCGTTTCGCGATGTCGAGCACACTTTTTAACTGGGTAGTGGCATCGCTGGCGCTTCCGTTTCACGCATCGAATTGCATTTCTCGCTCAGATCTGGCGCCCAGCCGTCTGCGCGAACAAATTCAACCCGCGTAGATTGCTGGCGACCGCCTGAGCCCTCATAAATCTCCGCGGCGAGCGGGCATACGGTCAACGATCTTTTTCGAGCCGCCAAAGTGGCGCCCGCATCCCGCCCCGCGGGTTTTCTAACAGCCCGGAGATTGCTCTACCCCCAGTACGATTTTATTTAAGAGTACCAGCGCGCGAAATACCGCTTTGGTAACTATCTTTCGGCCCGCTAACGCTTTCAGAATGAATACTTCCGAAAAACCTAGGGGGTCTCTTCTCCCCCCGTTTTTCCCTCCAATTCGCCTTTTCTCTGGCTTTTCTTGACCGCCCGCGACCCCTCGCTTACACTTAAAGTTCCCTGCACAGTCAGTTCTGGCGGCCGGGCTCAGTCTGCGCCCACGCTCTCGGTTGTGCGGAGTAGTGTTGAGGAGTCGGTTACGCTGACAGCAATTTTCGCACTCGCATCTGCGTAACAATGTTGTGAGCCTTTTGTTCGGGCCTGATTGTCCTGAACTCGTTTCCAACGATTCAGCTTGTGTGTAGCCAGTTCGTGCAACAAAGGAGATTGCTTTGCCAAAGCGCACATATCAACCGCGCAAGCGCCGCCGCGCCAAGACGCACGGCTTCCGCGTACGCATGAAAACCAAGGGTGGCCGTAAGGTGCTTGCGGCGCGCCGCAAGAAGGGGCGCCATCGCCTTACTCCCGAATGATCCGCCGCGCACTGCGGGGTTCGCTTCGCCGTTGGGGAGCCGTTTCCCTCGCGCAGCGCGCCTCGTGCGTCGCGGCGATTTCGACGCCGTTTACCGCACCGGAAAGCGGCGCTCCAGTGCTCACTTCACGGTTTTCTTTCGCCTGAACGATTTGCCTCAGACGCGCTTTGGCTTCAGCATCAAGAAGGCGTTGGGCCATGCCGTGGCCCGCAACCGCATGCGCCGCCGCACGCGCGAACTAGTGCGCGGCCTACGGCAGGAGATTCCCGCTGGATGGGACATCGTCATACACCCGAAGAGCACGCTGGCGCGCGCCGAGTTTGCCGCGCTCCAAGCGGAGCTTCTGCGCGTCCTGCGCGACGCCACGAAGCCGCCGCAGTGAGTTGCGCACTGATTGGCCGCGAAAGAATTGGTGAGCTCACGCCGCGGCAAGTGGCGACCCAGGAAGTTGGATCAGCGCCGAGTGTCAATCCGTCGCACTCGTACAGCGTCGCCGTGCGCGCAGCGCTTTTCACCTTGCGATTCTACAAGGCCTATCTCTCGATCCTAATGGCTGGCAGTTGCCGCTTTCAGCCCACTTGTTCGCAATTCACCTATGAAGCTATCACGCGCTTCGGCGTTTTTCGCGGCTCCTGGCTGGGCTTTCTGCGTCTGTTGCGTTGCCAGCCATTTTCTCGGCGCTTCGGTTTTGATCCCGTGCCGGAGGAGTGGCCGGTCCACTCTGCAGATTTAAGTAATCACAAAGAGGCACATTCGTGACCACTCAGCAAAAAGATAAATTCACGCCAGAGTTGCGCATTTTGGTGGCGTCCGTACTCTCCATGGCGATCATGCTGGTCTGGATCAAGTATTTCGGACCTAAGCCGCCGGTGAACCAGCCGCAACCGAAAAGAGCCGCTATCGCTGCGCCCGCGCAAACGCCCGCCGAAGCCACCAAGCCGGATTCGCATGCCGCCAACTCCGCCACGCCTACCGTAACAAACAATGCTCCAGTCGCGGTGCCGACGTCGGCAAAAGGCGATACGCAAGAACGCACCATCGTTGTCGAGAGCGATTTGTATCGCGTCGAACTTTCCAATCGCGGCGGAATCGTGAAGAGTTGGCAGCTCAAAAAATACACGGACGATGCGAAACCGCCGCGCATTCTCGACGTGGTGCATCCGCAAGCCTCACAGCAAATCAATGGCTGGCCATTCGCGGTGGTTCTCGACGACGAGCAACTGCAAAACGCGGCCAACGCCGGACTGTATCAAATTAGTTCGAAGCCCAACGAAGTCGCCCCAACAAAAGACGTCGTCGCGCCCAAGGAAGTCGTCGCGCCGACGGATATCACATTTTCCTGGAGCGATGGTCACCTGGAAATCGCCAAGCATTTTCATTTTGACCCCAGCTATACCGCGCGCGTGGACGTCGCCGCAAAACTCGACGGCAAGCCCATCACCGCAGGTGTCGCTTGGCTCGGCGGCTTCGGCGACCTAACGGTAGCCAATCCCGCCAACTGGGATAGCGTGCAGACGTACTACAGCGAAGGCGGAAAAATCTCCACCTACTTGCCGAAAAAGCTGGATGGCATCGACAAGTGGGGAAACGGCATCTGGCAAGGCGGCAAGGATTTCACGGGTCTCGAAGATCGCTATTTCACCGCGGCGTTTCTGCCGGCCAGCGGTGCAGCGCCCGGAACGCTGGAAACCCGCTACTGGAAAACCTCCGAGACCACGCAAGTCGCCGGGCAGGAGACGCAAGTTCCCGTCTCCGAAGTCGCCACCGC
>PMOV01000178.1 GCA_003161195.1 Acidobacteriota bacterium
ACCTTGAAGCTGTATGAGGGAGCTCCGCACGGAATGCCTTCCACTTTAAAAGATCAGATTAATGCCGACTTACTTGCCTTCTTCAACGCCGTCAGTAAGGCTTCGGCTTAGCTTCTTACCTCCCATTTTTGCAGGGCCATGCCTTAACGATGAGCGCTTCTAAGGGAGACATAAATGTACAACGCTGCAAGAGCCCTTGCTGTGGCCTTCGCATGCATTGTCTTCGCCAATGCTTCACCCCTACCGAACGTTGCGGAAAGAGGCAGTGCTTCTGTTGCCGAGAATCCAGACGAAAACGTATCGCCCATTTTTGGCGTTGGCATCCCCGCCGGATATCGGCAGTGGGAGTTAATCGCGCCATCCCAGGAGACCGGCAAACTCGACGAATTGCGCGTCGTCTTGGGAAACGCTGCGGCGATGAAAGCTTATCGGGAGGGAACCCTGCCTTTTCCAGATGGCACAATTCTCGCCAAGTTAGCCTGGAAACACGTGCCGTCAACTGAATTTGACGGGGCCTTCGTTCCTGGGCGGGCCACGACAGTTCAAATCATGGTCAAAGACTCAAAAAAGTACGCCGCAACTGGTGGTTGGGGGTTTGGCCGATTCATAGATGGAAAACCAGTGAACGAAGAACAGCACAAGACCTGTTTTGCGTGCCACTCGGCACTTGTCAAACAGCATGACTTTGTGTTTACGCGATACGCGCCATGACCTCTGAAACAAACCGGGCTGGAGATCCGAGGAAGAGTGGCGTCCGTGGCTCCGCGCTAAGCGCAAAGGATATCCTTGGACCGTCACCGCTCTTGGCCATCGAGAATGAGCCGGCACCCAGACTTATCGTCGATCCGCCGCTTCCCGAGCCACTGTCGCTCGGTCGCGTCTTCATCCAGTACAGGACCGAGAATCTTCGCGTGGTACCGGTCTTCGGCAAGGGCGCGCTTACGGTGTCGCCCCGCATCGGACATATTCACATCACGGTCGACGATGCGCCTTGGCACTTTGTCGATGCCAGCGGGGAAACCATTATTCTGGTAGGGCTGACGCCAGGACCTCACAGAGTCCTCATTGAACTTGCAGACCCAACGCACAAGGTAATCACCTGCAAGACGATGAAGTTTATTGTGCCCCATACGAAAACGGCCGAGCCACACGAGCACTGAGCGCGGTGATCCACGATTGAAAACTTAGGTGAATCTCGGAGCATCAAACTCTTGCACGGAATTGCACGGGCGTAACGCCAACAAACCGTCGCAAGAGCTTCCCGGAATGACTTAGGTCGGCGAATCCAGTTGCTTCCGCCACCTGGCCGACCGTTAGCTGCCAGTTCTTCGGAAAGTCTTTGGCACGGTCCATCCTGCATCGCAATGAATACTGGTACGGGCTGACCCCGGTGCTTTTCTTGAAGAGCTCGCAGAAGCAGTGCGGGCTCATTCCCGCAAGGTGTGCGAGTTCCCAGAACCGTGTTTCCTGGCGTAATTCTGTCGCAACGAAATCCATAACGCGGCTAAGCCGGGCCGCTGGCATGCCACTTCGAAAGTTGGGCTCGCGTGTATTCCGAACCGCGACGTCCCTCGCGGAGAACCCCCGCCGCTCTGCCCGTGCTTGGGTTGGTTACATCCACAACGTTCTTCGGCGAACACACATCGAGAGAAAGCGCAGCGTGGGGAAAACAGAATTGCTCCCTTACTCAATCCCCGCCGTCCGGTTGATGGCATAACAGACTGTTGAAGTGCACAATATCGTTCTTCTCTGGCCTGCACTGAGGATTTACGCCTATTGGTGGCCATTTACTATAGAATTCCTGAGAGACGGCACAGGAAAGCGCAGACGTCCTTTCTCCAGGCACCTGCCGTTGGCGATGAGATTCAGTGCCCAATTTCGATTTCTAAGAGGTAGCGAGCGTGACGGCTCCGCAAAAACCGATTCGCATCCTCAGCGTAGAAGACCACCCGGTCTTTCGCGAAGGGCTCGCTACGATCGTCGGGTCTCAGCCGGACATGCTTCTGGTCGCGCAGGCCACGACCGGGGGAGAAGCCATCGCGCAATTCCGTGCACATCGGCCTGACGTAACTTTGATGGACCTTCAGCTCCCGGGAATCAACGGAACGGATGCGCTTATCTCCATTCGGGGAGAGTCTCCTGACGCCCGCATCGTCATCTTGACGACTTCCGACGGAGACGCGGAAATAAGTCGCGCACTGCGCGCGGGAGCCTATGGATACATCCTCAAGAGCATGCCAAAGAACGAATTGCTCGCCATCATTCGTTCCGTCCATTCCGGCCGACGCCATGTTCCACCTGAGGTTGCATCCCGTCTTGCGGAGCATATGGGCGAGGAGAATCTGACGTACCGCGAGATCGAAGTTCTGCGCCTGATACGGGACGGCAATCGCAACAAACAAATCGCCGATCAGCTGGCGATTTCGGAAACGACCGTTAATTTTCACATTAAGAATATCGTCGGCAAGCTGGGTGCCAACGATCGGACACACGCCGTAACCATCGCCGTTCGCCGGGGAATGCTTCCTCTCTGATCTTGCCCCCTGCCCCTGCAGGAAACTACAGGTCCTCCCCTGTGGACCCGGGTAGTATACGGAACGCATGTGTCGACTAAAGTTGGGCCAAGTACCTTCTTCCTGGCCCTTTTCGATATTCGGATTGCAATGACCCTGCGAAACAACAACTCGGAATAAAGGACAGAATTGCAAATTCATCTACCTATGGCCGTTCGCCGTCTCGCCACCGAATTGCGGGGGCTGACCTGTCTGAAACCGCTATGGTTGCTTCTCTTGACTGTGGCGGTATCGGCGGACTGTCTTGTTGCCATTGAGCCGACGCATCACGTCACGCAATATGTGCACACGGCATGGCGTATCCAAGACGGTTTCCTGAACGGAATTCCCACGGCGGTCACTCAAACTTTGGATGGCTATATTTGGATTGGCACGCAATCCGGACTCATACGTTTTGATGGCATTCGCTTTGTCCCGTGGGAGCCGCCCCATGGCGAGCATTTGCTCTCAACCCGGATCGATGCATTAGTGGGGGCCCGCGATGGAAGTCTTTGGATCGGTACTGCGGGCGGACTGAGCCACTGGCAGAACAACCATCTTGTCAATTATGCAGATAACCCAGGGGTTGTTCCCGAAATCATTCAATCGCGCAACGGAGCCATTTGGATCGCCATTACACCCGCGAAGGCCGGATTCGGGCCTCTTTGTGAAATCGTAGGCACTGGTATGCGATGCCATGACGAGAACGAAGGAATTCC
>PMOV01000065.1:0-184 GCA_003161195.1 Acidobacteriota bacterium
CGGAAGCTGATGTCGTCGACAGCGGTGAACGTGCCAAATCGGCGAACCAGGTGCTGCGCAGAGATGGCGGCGCCCGAGGCATTCTGGGCCGCGTCGGTCATGGCGGTCACTTCGCTTCTTTCAAGCGAACATCGGCGGCCATGCCGGCCAGCACGCTGCCTGAGGTGTCATTGATGCGCACTTT
>PMOV01000065.1:270-30036 GCA_003161195.1 Acidobacteriota bacterium
GCACTGGGCGCCACGACTTGGCGTTCTCGGAAGCGGGCTTCGTCGTAGGCATAGGCAGCCTGCGCCAGATCCACGTCCTCGCGGCGGTTGCCGTGCTCCATTTTTTCCATGGTGGCGCGCGCTTGCTCGTAGCGTGCTTTGGCCGAGGCGATCTCTTCTGGGCGATAACCGACGTGCAGTTCATCCAACTTATGTTGGGCGTTCTGTTGTTGCGCCAGCGCCACCTTCCAGGTCGCTTCGGCGGTATCGCGTTGCTGCTTGGAGACGAGGTCTTTCAAGGACAGCGCTTCATAACGATCGAAATCCGTATGCGAGCGGATCTCCTCGGCTTTGGCTCGATCAAGGTCCGCCTGCGCTGCGTCGATGTCTTGCTGGCGATAGCCGTTTTTGCGCTGCTCGTATTCGGCGAGAGCGGCAGCGGCCGACGCGCGCGCTTCCGCAATTTCCTCGGGGCGATAACCGCGCGCAGCCTTTTCGGCGCTGGCTTTCGATTGCTCGAGTGAGGCCTGCAGTTCCTTATCGTCAAACGTGAGCAGCACTTGCCCCGGCTGAACGCGGTCCCCTTCGCGCACCAACACTTTGTCGATGCGTCCGCCAACTTTGGAGCCGACGCGGATGTTGCGCGCCTCCACAGTGCCGGAGCCTTGTAGTCCATCGTCCTTATGAAACCAGCCGGCGTAAATGGCGGTGGTTGCGACCAACGCGATCAGCACGACAATTGGAATGAGGCGTTTGCGGTTCATAACGGATGACTCCCCGGGCTCGGACCCTGCCTATCGGACGATTCGCCTTCGTTGGGCGAAAGAAGGCGCGGCGCCAAGCCGTGCCACAGCAAATCGAATGCCGTATGGATGCGCGCCGATAAGGAACCGTCACCGTACACGGACCAGAGGAGCAGCGTGCCGAACACCATTTGCCGGAAGACGTTGGCGATATCGGAGGCCGGCAGGTCGCCGCGGATTTCGCCGCGCTGCTGCCCTAGCGCGATCAAGTCGGTCATCAGCGCGAGGGCCCGAGCGTGATTCTCGCGCATCAGGTCACGCACAACGTTACCGGATAGATTGGCCTGCAGCAGCGCGCGGACGATGGAGGGATTACGCGCCGGCTCCGCGGTCATGTTCACGCCCAAGGCGCGCAAGAACGACGGCATGGGCTCCTGGTTCTGCCGCGCGAACTCGATGGCCGTCTGCAGCTTGGCCAGTTGCATGTCGCTAAACGCCGCCAGCAGGTGTTCTTTGCTGGGAAAATAGTTAAAGAAGGTGCCTTTGCCGACGTCGGCGGCTTCGGTGATGTCTTCGACAGTGGTGTCGGCGAAGCCTTTGGCGGCAAAGAGGTCTAGCGCGGCGCGGAACAAGGACTCGCGAGTGGCAGCGCTACGCCTGGCGCGGCGAGTAGGCACGTCTCGGGAGGATGCAGGAAGGGGATAAGGAGAAATTGTCAGAGTTTTTGACCTTCGACCATAAATGACTATAGGTCATTATAGCGCAAAAGCCAAATTGAGTGTGACAAAGAAAGCACCCCGGAAGTAGCTCCGGGGTGTTTTCACATCGACGAAATTAGGCCAGCGTATGGAACCGCAGGCCGAGTTACTCGCCGCGCACGGCGGATTCAGACATGTTCTTGGGGGACCTGCGATCCAGGTAGGAAACGAGTTTCTCGGCAGGGGCCGGAACGGGAACCGCACCGTGAAACACGATGTCCTGAGCCTTGATCTTCTGCCCGTATAGGCGCTCATTGGCGTCGTTGTCGGGACGAACGGTGGAGCCTTCCAGCGAGATGCCGGCAAAGACACCGCGAGCGCGCGAGTAGCTAAGCACTTCGGCGCGGAGAGTCACGTCAGACTCCGCGGAAGCGCTGCGGCCCACCGGGCCAGCGGCTACCGAAGCGTCGCCGCCCAGCTTCACTTTGCTGTTTAGGATGGAATGCGCACCGCGGCCGTTCATAACCAGCAGCACGAAATCAGTGGCTTCGCCGCCGATCTGGAAGCCGAAGCTGCCGCCCTCGAGCGCCATCATCGTGGGAGCGCTCCACGGGCCGGCAAAATGTTCACCGGTGCGGCAGGTCATCACGCCGCGGCCGTAGCTGCCGCCGACGATGAAGGCCGCCTTGAGGACCGACGGGAACACAATGACGCATTCCGCTTTGTCCAACAGATCCTGCGGAATATCGTCGGGAATATCCATAATTTCTTTCATCACGCGGCCGGCATTTTCCACGCGGTCCGCCTCTTTTTCGTCATCCCTGGCCGACGAACGGACCGGCAGTCCCAGCATCAGTACGGCAAGACCTAACGCATAAAGTACTTTCATAAACGCATTCTCCTCTTCTATTTTTGTGGGCCCGGATTGCATCGAAAATGGCTGGGCGGGCGACGATACGTGCTGTCCTGCACCAGAGACCGACTCGCCCCTTCTGGATTCTCGGACCCGGAAAAACCAGATGGGAATCGAGCGGCTCCCGCTCTTCGACTATACTTTCACAGTGCGGATTGTAAGTCTCAGTGCTGGATGTCGGAATACCGTAGATGCGGTAGGTACTGTACTGGTGCGCTGTACCGCGCTGCTCGCGCTGGCGGCGGCTTTTTGCCCAGTGGGAGGGTTAGCGCAGGGGGGCGTTCGCAGCTCGGCACATTCCGCGTCGTCGCGGGGCCGAAATTCAGAAGCCGCGCCTTCGGCCGCCGAGAAGCGCTTTGCCGCGCGCGCGCAGCAGTTGCTCGATTCCGGAATCGCGGCACAGGGCCAATGGGGCGCGCTGGTAATGGATGCGGAAAGCGGCGCAATCCTTTACCAGCGCAACGCGGACAAATATTTTGTCCCGGCGTCAAACATGAAGCTGTTGACGACGGCGCTGGCGCTGGAAAAGTTGGGCACGGACGCGCAGTTTCGTACAACCGTGGAGACAAGTGGCGTGCTGTCTCCAGACGGCACGCTGTCCAGCGACTTGGTGCTCGTCGGGCGGGGCGACCCGAACCTCTCGAATCGCAAGTTTCCATTCGATGGCAAGGAAGAATTTGTCGGGCCGCCGGAAAGTGTGCTCGCGGAACTTGCGGATGCCGTGGTGGCCCGCGGCGTTAAGGCGGTTGCGGGAGACGTGGTGGGCGATGACAGCTATTTCCCCCGCGAGCGTTATCCGAGTGGCTGGGAAGTGGACGATCTGGTGTGGGAATATGGCGCGGCGATCTCCGCGCTCGTCATCAACGACAATACCGTCAAGCTTACGCTCGCGCCCGGTGCGATGCCGGGCGATCCCGTATATGCTGAGGTTTCACCTGCGACGCCGGATTTCGTGGTGGAAAACCGCGTCGTGACTTCTGGCGTCGACGAGCATCCCGATTTGCGGCTGACGCGTGAGCCTGGTGCTGCGCGGGTGGTAGTTAGCGGAACGCTGCCGGCGAAAGGCTCGGCGCGAAAATTGGTGCTGGCCGTTCAGGAGCCAGCACAGCACGCCGCCGCGTTGCTAAAATCGCTGCTGGAGGCCCGTGGCGTGAGTATTTACGGCGTGGCGAGGGCCAATCATGATCCCAGCGACGCAACCGACGATCGGGTGATATTGGCCGAACATAAATCCGTGCCGCTCGGCGAGTCCGTGAAGTTGGTGAACAAGATTAGCCAGAATTTGCACACGGAAATTTATTTGCGCGCCGCCGCTCGCACGGACGGGATCTGGAAGACTCCGGAAGAATTGGCCGCGTTCCCGGAGAATTTTTACGAGCAGGCGGGAATCGTTAAAGACGATGTAATCCAGTCGGATGGGTCCGGCTTATCGCGCCACGATCTGGTTACGCCCCGCGCGCTCGTGGCTATGCTTCGGTATGCGCAGCAGCGACCGTGGTTCGCCGCCTATTATGATTCGCTGCCGATAGCCGGCGTGGATGGCACGCTCGAAGACCGCATGAAGAACACTCCGGCGGCGGGGAGGGTGCACGCCAAGTCCGGCTCGCTGGAACACGTGCGAACGCGGTCGGGTTACGCAGAGACGGCAAGTGGCCGGCGACTGATTTTTTCGTTTATGGGTAATAATCAGGCCGGAAAAAGCCATGAGGCGACGGATGTGCTGGACGGCTTGTGTGTGGCGATGGCGGAGGAATGGGCAGCGGTGACCCCGGCGCAAGCGGTAAAACCTGCGGCGCGGAAGCAGGGCAAAACGGCGCCGGCTGGTTTGTAAGACATGTCGCGAACAGCGGAAGACATTCTCGAGTTTGACAAGCTGCGTGAGCTGCTGCGGCTGCGCACTACGTGTCTGCCCGGGCGCCGCTCCATCGATGCGCTGCAATTCAGCGTGGACCGAGGGGCGCTGGAAGCGGAGTTCGCGTTGATTCGCGAAGCGCGGGAATGGCTGCGCATGGGGCGTGAACTTGGTTTCGGGGCTTTGGCCGATCCGCGCAGCTGGCTTGAGAAAATCGCGGGGCTGGGCGTGGTTCTGGAAGCCAAGGAACTGCTGGACGCGGCGACATTGCTGGAAACTGCCACCTGGCTGCGTCAGCAATTTCGCGAAGACACAACAAAATTTCCGCTGCTGAGCGCCCGAGCCGCCGCCGTTACTGATTTCCGCGAGCTTAATGCCGCCATGCGCCGGTGCATTTTGCCGGATGGCGAGATCAGCGACGACGCTTCGCCGGCTTTGCGCCGTATTCGTGCCAATATCACGCAGACAAGGGAGGCGATCCAGAAGACGCTCAAACAGATTTTGCGTTCGCGTAATGCAGAATCCGGCGAAGACTATGTTACGTTGCGCGGCGATCGTTTTGTCATTCCGGTGCGCGCAGAAAATCGCCGCAGTATTCCGGGCGTGATGCACGGTGCCAGCGCCACGGGGCAGACGGTGTTTCTCGAGCCGCTGGAAACCCTGGAAACCAATAATCAGCTGGTGCAGTTCACCGAGGATGAATCGGTGGAGATTTTGCGTATTCTCCGCGAGCTTACGGGGCGCCTGCAAGCCGTTCGGGGTTCGCTGGTCGCTGCGGCGGAGGTGGTCGCGCATCTCGACGGCGTTATGGCGCGCGCACGCTTTGCGCAGGATTTTGATGCTACCATGCCGGAGTTTTCGGAGGTCGCCGCAGCGGGGACGCAAGCTGAAGCTGCGGAGTTGCGCCTGGTGCGCGCCCGGCATCCGGTCCTGGAAGATAAACTGCGCCGCGAACAGCGCGAGATTGTGGCCATGACCCTCACGCTGGGCGGCGACGAACGCGTCCTGGTGATTAGCGGACCGAACACTGGCGGAAAAACCGTGGCGCTGAAGACTACCGGCCTCGCGACGCTCTCCGCGCAGTGCGCTATTCCCGTGGCCGCGGAACACGCGATTTTGCCGCTTTTCGATCATGTGTTGGTCGATATCGGGGACGAACAGTCGATTGCCGCCGATCTCTCGACTTTTTCTTCGCACTTGCTGAACCTAAAGACGATCTTGGCGACGGCAACAAATCGTTCGCTGGCGCTGCTTGACGAAATGGGCACGGGCACGGCTCCGGAAGAAGGCGCTGCCTTGGCCGTTGCCTTACTCGATGATTTTCGCGCGAAGCATTGCATCGTGCTGGCCACCACGCATCATGATCGTCTGAAAGAGTACGCCTCCACCACGCCGGGCGTGGTGAACGCTGCGGTGGAGTTCGACGACGTAAATCTTCGTCCGACCTATCGTCTGATGGTGGGCGTGCCGGGTGGCTCGAGCGGCATCGCGATTGCCCAGCGACTGGGCATCTCCGATTCCATCATCGAACGCGCCCGCGCGTTACTGAGCCCCGAATCGCGAGAGGCCGCCGACCTGATCGCCTACTTGCACCGGAGCCGCGATGAACTCGACCGTATGACCCAGCAGATGGCGCTGGAACGCCGGCAGTTGGAGGAGGAGCGCGCGAAGCTGCGCTGCGAATGGGTGGAGCGCCAACAACGCCGTATTCGGGAACTCGATGCCAAGTTCGCGGAGATGCAGAAACGCTTCGACGAAAACGTGGCGCGCGTGGTGGAAGCTGTCAAAGAGCGTGAATTGCGCACCACGCTCGAAAAAAACGCGCGGCGTAAGGTGCAAGAGGTTCGCAGCGAGGCGCGCGACGAATTAAACGCCGCCGTGGTACAAACGATTTCGGAATCACAAGCCGATCTGGGCGGCACGCTGGCGCCCCAGCAAGGGTTCACAGCGGACATGCTCCGCCCGGGCACCCGCATACAAGTCCGCGGCTTCAGCAAACCGGCGGTGCTGCGCCGCATCGACGGCGCCACTGCGGAGATTGAAGCCGGTCCTCTGCGCATGAAGATTGGCGTCGACGAAATTCTGTCGATAGCAGCGCCGCCCCCAGGTCAGGCGCGCGGAACCGTGCCCGCTACACTGCGCCATGTAACAGTTAGCGCTCCGTCGACGGGCGGTGCCACTGGTGAATTAAATGTCATCGGCATGCGTGTTGAAGAAGCCACCGAGCGGCTCGACAAATATCTCGACGAAGCCGCGCTGGCCAACCAGACTCGTGTCCGCATCATCCACGGCCACGGCACCGGCGCGCTGCGCAGGGGCATTGCCGAATTTCTGCGCGGTCACCCGCTGGTGGAGAGTTCATCGTTCGAGAGCGAAGAGCACGGCGGCCGCGCCATCACCGTCGTCGAGCTGCGCAGCTAAAATAACCTCATGGCGGAAGCTGGTTCATTCGCGGATCGCGTCAAGCAGCAGGCGGATATCGTCCGGGTCGTCGGAGAATACGTACGTCTAAAAAAGAGCGGCCAGAACTTCACCGGACTCTGCCCCTTTCACGCGGAGAAATCTCCGTCCTTCGCGGTGCATCCCATCAAGCAGATCTATCACTGCTTCGGCTGCCAGGTCGGCGGCGACGTCTTCAAATTCGTTATGGAAATGGAAAAGGTGGCTTTTCCAGAAGCCATTCGCATCGTTGCGGAGAAATGCGGTATTGCCGTCCCCAGCGCTCGCGAACGCTCGCCCGAGGAGCGCAAAGAAAATCAGCAGCGCACCGCCATCCTCGAAATGCACCGCGCGACCCAAGCCTTCTACACCAAACAGCTCGAGAGCACCGCCGAGGGCAAGGTAGCCCGCGCCTATCTGGCCGATCGCGGCCTGGACGCGGCTACCATCGAGCAGTTCGGCATTGGCTACGCCCCCAGCGGCGGCGACGCCCTGCTGCGGTTGCTGCGTCCGAAATACAAGAACGATCAGCTACTCGTCGACTCTGGGCTGATTTCGCGCGATCAAGCTGGTCGACTCTTCGATCGCTTCCGCCGCCGTATCACCTTCCCCATCGCCAATGAAGGCGGCAAAATCGTAGCGTTCGGTTGCCGCGCCCTTGGCGACGACCAGCCCAAATATCTCAACTCCCCGGAATCGCCGATCTACTCGAAAAGCAACGTCCTGTATCACCTCGATCGTGCAAAAGACGCCCTGCGCCGCCAGGATTTCGCGGTCCTTGTCGAAGGCTATGTNNGACGCCATCGCCGTGGCCCGCGCCGGCATCAGCAACGTGGTCGCCAGTTGCGGCACGGCCCTCGCCGAACCGCAAATCAAACTCCTCGCCCGGTTCACCAAGCGCGTCATTGTCAACTATGACCCGGACAACGCCGGCCAGACTGCCACCGAACGTTCCATCGCGCTGCTTCTGGAGCAGGACTTCGAGGTTCGCGTACTCGCACTCCCTCCGGTAGGCGAAAAAAAAGCCGATCCCGATCTATTTATTCGCGAAAGGGGTGTCGAGGAGTATCGCAGTCTACTCAAAGCTTCGCCGCCGTACGTCGATTATCTAATCGCGCGTGCCCGCCAGATGGATCTCTCCACCGGCGAAGGCAAGCTGCGCGCTGTAAATTTTCTTTTGCCCTACGTGCAGAAAATCCCCAATCGGCTGTTGCGTTCCGAATGGGCCACGCGCATCGCCCAGCAACTGCGCATCGACGAGCCCGTGCTCCGCGCGCAACTTAGCAAGGCCGCCACCGAGCGCCGCAGTGAATTGAAAGCGCAACCCGAAATGCTCGGCCGCGCGACCAAGCCCGTCGAGCGCCGCCTGATCCGCATGCTCGCCGATGCCGAAGACTTCAAGATCGAACTCGCGCGACGCCTCCAGCAGGAACGCCTGTACGAGGGCATGGACGCCGAACGCATCCTGGCGGCCCTGATTGCCGCGAACCTCGCGCCCGAACCCCTCGCCGCGAGCGACGTCGCGGCCATGCTCGATGACCGCGACCGCCGCCTGTTCTTTGAAGTTCTGTTCGCGGAGGATGATCCCGCCAGCTGGGAAGAGGCCGAAAGCTGTCTCGCCGCGTTACAGCGCAGACAAGTAGAGCGCGCCGTGGCCGAAGTCCAACGCGACATCGAAGCGCAGCCCGCCGGCGCGAACCTGCGGGGCCTGCTCGAACGCAAGCAGGAACTGATGCGCCGGCTAGCCGCCCACTGAGGCGTCGGCCACTCGCACCCCGCAAAAACAAAAAGCCCGCCGCCCGAAGGCCGCGAGCTTTTCTAGAAAGACTTCTTTGAGTTGTGAACTCGGAGCCCGAACTAGCGCTTTACGAGGACAAGCGCCAGTCCCAGCAAGCCCATGCCGGACGCAAGCAACGTCAGAGACGCAGGCTCCGGAACTTCGACGCCCACCGTCGGCGCATCCGCCAAGGCCACGCCGTTTTCAGCGATGTAGAAGGCGTAATTGTTGGGGATAGGATCGCCACCGAAGAAGGCCACGTTGACAATCTGACCCAAGACAAATGGCCCCGGGGTGGCCAAGCAGTTGTTGCTATCCAAGTGTGTGTCGCCGGGCGCGTTGTCGCAAGCAATCGTCTGGCCGACAAGCGCTGCGTTCACCGTGAAGCCGAAGTTGAGGTCGGCAATGGCTGCTCCGGTTTGGTTGAGAAACGCCAGGCAAGCGTTATCGCCGGCGAATCCCGTGTTGGCAAATACAGCGTCGGAGCAACTCGTCCAGTTCACGGTATAATTCACACCGGTACTTTGGATGAGGTTTAGATCGCCGCTCGTAGGAGCCTGCGGATCAAGAATCACGTGAATGTCGTCGGCGTAAGCTGCCCCGGAAAAAATACAGAGCGCCGCAGCGATCAAAATCAGTCGGATGTAGTTCATAAGTGTGTGTACGTCTTTCTCCACGGATTTGCTAATGGGATTAGGGTATACGAATGGAGCAGGGTGTCAACCCTAAATCACAGTACCAGTGGTAACATTTTTCGGGTTTTAGTACTGATTTCAGAGGATTTAAATCAAAGTTTGTTTCGTTTTATATTCGCTTCGACGCTTTCGTTATGCCCGTTTTTCTTCGTCCTTCTGCTCCATTCCCTTCCTCATCTACAGTTTCCCATACTCGGCTTTTGCTTCTTTCAGTACAGGGTTTCCGGCGTCGGCTTCCTTCCACAGCCCAAAAAACTCCTCATAGGACGACTTCGCCGCAGCCTTATCACCTCCTAACACCCGCGCCCTCCCAAGCTCCAGTCGCGCCAAGGCCCCCAGCGGAAAATTCACCAGTAGTCCAGGATGGTCCAATATCTTTTGGAACTCCACGGCCCCCTGTTGCCCCAAACCCTGCTTCAGAAACGCCAACCCGCGCACGTAGACAGGGTACATGGTCGAGAGCTGGAACTGCGGGGGTTGGCCCAGTTCATAGGTTGCCGCCGGCTGAAGCAACTCCACAGCCTTCTTGCCGTCGCCCTTGCTGAGGGCGATGGCGGCGCGAATGGTGGGGAGCCAATAGCCTTGAAGCATAGTATCCAGCGGAGCATCGCGGTCCAACTTGTCCGCCAGTTGCTGAGCCTTGGCAATTTCCCCGGAACGGGCGAGGGCCAGTCCTGCCATGATCTGTGCGTCACGGTCGTCGGCAAGAGCCAAAGCCTCGTTCGCTGCCTGCTTGGCGGCCGATGTATTCCCGAATTCCGCCTCACGCAAAGCCTCATTTGCCAGGTGGCTCGCCGCCGTCTCCATGGCGTCATCGTGCTTAGCAGAGTCCACCGCGCGTTTGGACAAATCGTCGGCAGCGCCCAGACGCCCGTAGTAGCCCTCGGTGTCCGATTGCGCGGAAAGCATCATGTCTTCAGCGCCGGGTTTTCCCACGGCCCAGGAGGCCTGTTCTTTCATTGCCGTATCATCGTGCTGCAGAAACGCTAGTTCATACCGGGCCAGCCGCAAACTTGGGCCATCCAGATTTGCCGCTTGGGTTTTGTCCCACTCGGCTTTGGCGTCTTCAAGCCGCCCTAAGGCGCAATAACCGCCGATAAGATTGGCGCTAGAGGCCGCGTTGTCCGGGCGGATCTTCAGGGATGCCTTGGTCTCATCGACGGCCTTTTCGTATTGCCCCAGCGTGATGTAGTTCACTCCCAGATTGCCGCGAGGGTGATAATCGGTAGGGTAGTCCTGCGCCCATTGCGAATAACTCTGGTCGGCTTTCTCGAGCTCCCCGGTGACGATCGTAAAATACTTACTTTCAATATCGAAACGTTCGCGATCGCTCACGCGATCGCGCAGTTCATAGGCTTTTTTAAACGCCGAGGTGGCCAGGTTCGGTTGCCCCAGGTTGCTGTACACCGTCCCCAATGCCGCCGACGCCTGTGCGAAGTTGGGGTCCAGTTCGAGCGCTCTCTTATAGAAGGGCAGCGCCGCGGATTCGCCCTTTTCCCTGGCGTTACGCCGGCCGTCGCTGAAGGCCTTTAGCGCTTCCAACGAAGACGTGGT
Source organism: Acidobacteriota bacterium (assembly GCA_003161195.1). Taxonomy (GTDB): domain Bacteria; phylum Acidobacteriota; class Terriglobia; order Acidiferrales; family UBA7541; genus Acidiferrum. The sequence continues at coordinate 10,921 of PMOV01000065.1, forward strand.
GGCCTGATCGAGAGGCTTGCTGAACTGCTCGACGGAAGTGAGCGACTCACCCAATTTCTCGCGCAACTCATCGCCGGCCTTACCCAGCGCTTTCAAGACCCGGTCTCGGCTCTCCGCCTGCGCTTCCGCACTCGCCAACATGTCTCCCGACTGACAGTCAGTCGCCTTCAGACCCAGCAAGTACTGGCTTCCCACGCTGACAATCGACCCAGCCAGGACCGCCCGGCTATTCGTCCGTAGACAGACCTCGTGTGCGACGTCCTGTGTGAGCTGTTCCGTTTTCGGCTTATTCATCAGTTTCAGTGTGGCCGCAATTTTTTGGTCGGAAAGTACGGTCAGGAACGGCGATTGAGAAAGCTGAATATTGAGGGCTTGTTTGAGGGAGTCGTCAAACAGTGTTTCCTGAGTGGAGTTGACGAACTCCGCCAGGACCACCGTGTCCCGATTTGTGAATTTGGTCGCGTGGGGCTGATTCAAGAACCAATAAACGCCCCCGCCGATGGCGATGGTTACTGCTACCAGTGCGGCAACGAGGATTTTCCAGGGAAACTTTGGCTTCGGCGGCAGCTCTTCGTGCGGTTCGACGTCCTCAAATTCCTCTACCTCCTCGAAACCGCGCGCTCCGACGATCTTGCTGGACGAACCGGTTCTGGCCGCGGTCTTGACGGAGCTGGTCTTGACCGCGACCCCGCCGGAGATGCGTTGACTCTTGCTCGAGGGACGGCGCGCGCCTGTTCGGCCCGAGGACGGACCGTCCGGCGGCTCCGGACCATCCGGTATGTTCGTAAAAGTAGAGGTTTGCCCGGTCGAATTGCGCTGCAGGCGCTTCAGTTCCGCGCGCAGTTCGGAGGCATGCTGATACCGCAGGTCTCGGTCCTTCTCCAGCGCTCGGCTGATGACATTGGCCAGCTCGTCAGGCATGTCCGGGTTGTAGCGCAGGGGCGACTGGGGTGCCTTGTTCAGAATGTCCGCGAAAATGATGCCCGTGGTGTCTCCGCGAAACGGAAGTACCCCGGTGGACATCTCATAGAGCACCACCCCAAAGGAGAAGATATCGCTACGGGTGTCCAGGTCCTTGCCGCGCACCTGCTCGGGAGACATGTACGCCACCGTGCCGACTGCCGTCCCGGGGCTCGTCAGATGCTCGGTATCGACCCCCATGGTCACTGTGGCATCGGACGGCGCTGAAGATCCGCCCCCGGCCTGGGGTTTGATCATCTTGGCTAGTCCGAAGTCCAAAATTTTGGCGTGGCCGCGTTTGGTAATGAAGATGTTGGCTGGCTTGATGTCCCGGTGCAGGATACCTTCGGCGTGCGCGGCGTCCAGCGCATCGGCCAGGTCGATGGAGATTTCCACGATGCGCGGTACGTCCAGGGTTCCGGCCGCGATAAGATACTTAAGTGTAACGCCTTCAAGGTGTTCCATGGCAATGAAGCGCTTGCCTTCGTGCTCGCCAATTTCGTAAATGGTGCAGATGTTGGGATGGTTCAGCGCTGAGGCCGCGCGCGCTTCCCGGCGGAAGCGCTCCAGCGAAGCCGGATCCTGCGCCATCTCTTCGGGCAGGAATTTGATAGCCACAAACCGGCCGAGTTCGGTGTCCTCCGCTTTGTACACTACACCCATGCCTCCGCCGCCGAGCTTATCGACAATGCGGTAACGCGAAATCGTTTGACCGATCATGGGTGCCGCGAATGAACTCCGACAACGCGATTCAGTGCCCGCCGGAACGAATCGACGCTTGTGCTTGCAGATGATATGTGTAGTAGCCAGTGGGAGTCAAAGGTGTAAGGTCTTACATCACAACGCGAATTGACCGGTCAGCAAACACGCCCTCTCGTCAGATCGGTGCTGGTCCCCTGTCCATGGGCGGTGGTTCGGTTCATTAGTTGCTCTAGCACGGCACAGAAATCGCGGCGCCAGATGGTTCGTGGCGGGAACTGGCTTGGGCGCCCGCGAAATTCACAGTTTTCGTCGAATCAAAGTGTATTGTACCTCGATGAAAATATCCCCTGCTTACCTCGATAAAAATGTTCCCTAGACTGCCGGACCCAGCAGGAGGCGGCAGTGCAGGCAGCGATGAGCAGGCAGGAGTTGCGACGGGTGGAAGTGCTGGTGCGTGCGGCGAAAGGGACACCGCGATTGCCGCGAAGGGATGCGGCGGAGCTGTTGCAATTGCGCTACCGGCAGGCCAAGCGGCTGTGGCGGCGGTACAAGGAAAAAGGCGCAGAGAGCCTGCAGCATGGCAACGCCCGGGCGACCCCTCAAAGCGCGCCAAGCCCGCGGGCTTGCGGGCGTTTCGGGAGCACGCTGGCGGCGGAGCATCTGGCTCTGGAGGATGGTTTGCCGATGGACGCTGCGGCGCTGCCACGGCACGCGCGGCAAAGCCCACGTGTGCGCAGATGCGGATGGCTCGCTGGAAGTGCGTTACCGCGGCGAGCGCTTGGAGTGTAAGGAAGGGGGACATCTTTAACGAGCTTTGCTATTCGTTATTTCGTTTCCTTGACTTACCGCGCGCCTAAACGATATAAGCTAGCAGGCAACACCACACCTTGCATGCGACGCGCCTATCATCCGCGCATTAGGCTTGCCAGAATCTCGTTCCTCGTTGGCGTGCTCGCCGCACTCGTGCTTTTTGCTGCGTACGCCCAGCGCGGCGTACTGGCGCAAGACAAAGCGAACAACAAATATGTTGGCCCCGGCTCCTGCGCCGCCACCAGTTGCCACGGCAGCGTCAAACCTGTCGCGGGCAGCCGCATCCTGCAGAATGAATATTCCACGTGGATCATTCAGGACAAGCACAGTCGTGCGTATCAGGCGCTGACCGGCGACGTCGGCGAGCGCATGGCAAAAATCTTAAATCTTGGCAAGGCCGAAGAGGCCTCGAAATGCCTGGCCTGTCACGCGCTGGCTCCTCCCGCAGAGCAGATCGGACGTAAATTTGAGGTCAACGAGGGCGTGACCTGCGAAAATTGCCACGGTCCCGCGCAGGGCTGGCTCGGTCAGCACACCGCCAAGGATTCGCCGGAAAAGCATCTGCAATCCGTGCGTGACTTTCACATGGTGGATACGCGTAACGTGATTGTGCGCACGGAAAAATGCCTTGAATGCCACCTTGGCAATTCCGGAAAATTCGTGGACCACGAGATGATCGCCGCCGGCCATCCCGACCTGTACTTTGAGCTGGACTCCTTTTCCGCGGTGATGCCGCGCCACTGGAACATGCCGCGCCTCACCGCCGCCGGAACGGCCGCCGAAGACTCGAGTTGGACCGGCGTGCGCGACTGGAGCACCGGCCAAGCCGTGCAGTTGCGCGCGGCCATGGACCGCGTGGCTTGGCGCGCGCGCGGCGAGCGCTTCGACAAGAAGAATGTCTGGCCGGAATATTCCGAGCTGTCCTGCTTTGCTTGCCATCACGCGCTGACCATGTCGAAAGACAGTTGGCGACAAAAACATGGCTATGCCGGGCGCCGCCCCGGCGATCCGGCGTGGAACGCATCGCGCTTCGTGGTGTTCCGGCTGCTCGCGAAGGAAGTCGATCCCGCCGCCGCGCAGGATCTGGACCAGAAACTCGAAGCGGTTGCCGAGGAAATGAGCAAGCTCGATCCCGATCGAGACACGGCCGCGAGCGAGGCCAGCGCCGCAGCCCCCGTGGCGCAACATTTCGCCGAGCGACTCGTCGCCATGAACTATGAGCGCGGTATGGTGCTGCACATGATGCAGAGCATCTGCGACAACGCGGAAGAAATTTCCCTGGCGGACGAGCGCGCGGCCGAACAAGCCACGATGGCCCTCGATTCGCTGTACATCGCCTATAGCAAGGAAGCCCAGCCGGCCAACGCCGCGGAGGTGCGCTCCGCAATTAACGGCTTGTTTCAACAACTCGAAAACCCCTCGGCCTACAACGCGGACGTCTTCGCCGGAGCGCTGCGCCACATGCGCCCCATGCTGCAGTAACGGCGCACAAGTAGCGCCGTCGCCGTCGTGGGCGCCCCCGAGGCGCCGCCGGAAACACGAGCTGTCCCAAGTGGCGCCATGAAAAAAATAAAATGAACGGATTGGAAAACTGGTTCTGCGCCACGACCTTCTGGCGCAACGTCACGCGGCACAAACTCCTGCCGTGGATACTGCAAGGCTACGACCATGGCGACCGCGTCCTGGAATTGGGCGCCGGGCCCGGTGCCGCCACCTCCGCGCTACAGGGAAAGTTTTCGAGTGTGACGTGCCTTGAGTATAGCGGGTCGTTCGCGGCGAAATTGATGCGCGAAACTCGCGCTCGCGAGGCGCGGGGTGGGGATGCGTCGCCAGCGGTGAGCAACGGGAAGTGCGCGGTACGCGTGGTACAGGGCGACGCCGCAAGACTGCCGTTTGCGGACGCGAGTTTCACGTGTGCCATCGCCATTCTGATGCTGCACCATCTGCGGTCCCCGGAGCTGCAGAACGCAGCATTGGCGGAAGCGTTTCGCGTACTGCAGCCTGGCGGAATGCTTTTGGCGCTGGAGATTCATGATGGCTGGCTGCCACGGCTCGTGCATACCCGCAGTACCTTCGTGCCGTTGACGGCCGCAACGGCTAACGCCAGGCTGAGCACGGTGGGTTTTGCGCGCGTTTCCGTGGATTTTTTTCGCGGGGGCTTTGCAATGCGCGCGCGACGAGTAGAGGCGGCTTGAGCAGGCGGCGCGTCTGACGTTTCCTTACGCTGCGCGGATTGACCGCGTGCGAGCGAGCGCTTAGAGTCAAAATATGAGCGCTCTGACCAGCCCCACGGCAGCCGCGACGCGGGGGAAATATCCTCCTGGGCCGGACTCCGCACGGCGCGTAAAGTTTGCCGGGCAGTTGGGCTCGATGTCGCGCGATCCACTCGGATTTTTCACGCACTGCGCGCGTACTTATGGCGACATCACCGGGTTGCGCTACCTGAATTTCCGCGTCTGCTTCATCAATCATCCGGAGCTCATCGAAGACGTGCTGGTAAACCACGCGCGAAAATTTCATAAGAGCCGCATCCTGCGTGCCAGCAAGTTTCTCTTTGGCGAAGGGTTGCTGACCAGCGAGGACAGTTTCTGGCTGCGGCAACGGCGGCTAGCGCAGCCGGCGTTTCACCGCGCACGTATCGCGGCGTATGCCGAAACCATGGTGGCCTTTACGGAGCGCGCGCTGGAAGGCTGGCATGGCGGCGAGACGCGCGACATTCACGCGGAGATGATGCGCATTACGCTGCAGATTGTGGGTAAGACGCTCTTTGACGCGGACGTGACGCGCGATGCCAAAGAGGTAGGCGAATCGCTAGAACTGCTTTTGGAACTGGCCGCCGATTTTCGCGCCACTCTGCTCATTCCTATTTGGGTTCCCACGCCCACCAATATCCGCAAAGCGCGCGCGGTGAAAAAACTGGAGGCGATCATCTATCGCGTTATCGCCGAGCGACGCAAATCGGGACGCGACGCCGGCGACCTGCTGTCCATGCTGCTCGCGGTGCAGGATGAAGATGGCTCTCGCATGACAGATAAGCAGTTGCGCGACGAATCCATCACCTTGTTTTTGGCGGGGCATGAGACCACGGCGAACGCTTTGTCGTGGACGTGGTGGTTGCTGGCGCAGCATCCCGAGGTCGAGCAGAAACTGCATGCCGAACTCGCCGCCGTGGTCGGCGGACGCGCGCCCACGCTCGATGACGTGGGGAAACTGAAGTACACCGAACTGGTACTCACGGAATCGCTGCGGCTTTATCCGCCGGCGTGGGGCATGGCGCGCATTACGACGGAAGAGCTGGAACTCGGCGGATACCGGCTCGCGAAAGGCACCGGAGTCTCCTTTTCGCAGTGGGTGATGCACCGTGACGCGCGCTGGTTTGATCGTCCGGAAGAATTTGTGCCGGAACGCTGGGCGGATGGGTTGGCGAGGCGTCTGCCGCGCTTTGCGTATTTTCCATTTGGCGGCGGTCCGCGCCAGTGCATCGGCAACGCTTTTGCGCTGATGGAGGCTACGCTGGTGCTGGCGACCATCGCGCAACGCTATCGCTTCCGACTCGTGGAAGGACATCCGGTGGTGCCGCTGCCGTCGATCACTTTGCGCCCTCGTCACGGCATCCCCGCCGTCCTCGAAGCCCGCTGAAACAAATAGCGCGGACCTGCGGCGCACGCGCCGGTTACGAAAAAGCAAAACCGCACAGGCAGGAGTGCCTGTGCTACGAAAACAATGCGGTATGCTGCGGGGGTGGCTGAACGTACGCCCTAGAGAGAACGTGCCTTGCACAAGGAACTGTTACAGGAGTTTAAGGTGTTGGCGTCAACGGCGGCGACCGTCGAGGCGCTGATGGAGCGCATGACCAAGCGGCTGCATGAGGAGATGACGCGATACAACTGGGTGGGATTTTATGTGGTGGATCCGGCGGACGCGGGGTTTCTGTTGATTGGGCCGTTTGTGGGGAGTTTTACGCCGCATGCGCGGATTCCGCTGCACACTGGATTGTGCGGGGCGGCGGCGACAACCGGACAATCGGTGGTGATTCAGGATGTCTCGACGGATCCGCGGTATCTGGCGGGTTCGTCGATGGTGAAGTCGGAGATGGTGGTACCGATCTTCATGAAAAATAAGCTCTCCGCGGAACTGGACATCGAAAGCTATTTTGCGAATACGTTTGTCAAGAGTGAGCAGGATTTTATCGCGGCATGCGCCAAGCTGGTCGGCGAATACCTCGAAAAGAAATAAATCCTCTCGCAAGCTACGGTTGACAGGCGTCGATCGTAGGTTTGGCTGAGGATATGGGCGCTTGCGGTAGCGGAGCCTGATGGTATTTTTGCAGGGTGGCGTTCAGAGCTGGCACGTCGGTAGTTTGCAGGGTATGCCACGCGGAGATTTTTTGCGTAAGGGCGGAGCAGGATTCGTTAATGGCGGATAGGGATGACGAAGAGGGGGCCGTATCGCCTGCTTCAAGCATGAAGTACATGCGGGCGAGGTCGCGATGGATGGGCCCGATGCCCGGGGCCGTCGGTGGACCGCTTGCGATGGCATTCAGGGGAGATTCAAATTCGGTTAAGGCTTCGGTTAGCGGGTCTTTCGCCTCTTCCTTTTTGGCATTCTTGTCTGTGTCCTTCGCGGGGTTCGTCGGGACATTCTTCGCAGCGTCTTTGTCAGTACTCGTCGCGCTTCCCTTAAGAGACTTTTTGCGCAGCGAGATTTCCTTTTGCAACGGAAGCAGTTCGTTGAAGGCGGCATAGCTGTTACGCAAGCCTGCACTGATACGCAGCGCTGTGGTGAATTGCAGATCGAGGTCGGCCTGAGAGGCGTGCAGGCGCGGGTCGAGTGTTAGTAGGAACGGTTGCGTATATTTTTGGCCGTCGACTGTGAGCAGGACCTGGTATTCGCCGGGGGCGGCGAAGGGGCCTTCGGTTTGTTCGCGTGGGGTGTTGCCGGGAATGGCGTGGCCGGAGATGGTGTATTCAACGTAGTCGAGGCTGTTGCCGTAGTAGCTGTATTGCAGCGTGGGCGGAGGCTCGTAATGTAAGTCCCAAGTAAAGCGGTTGAGACCGGCGTTTTTCGGGATGCCGGCTAGCGGGGGGAACCAATAGTCGGGGACGTTTTTGATGGTGGTGTCGGGCGGCGGGGCGTCGCTCGAGAAATGTCGGACCACGCGACCTTGCGCGTCGTGAATCTCCAGCGTGATGGCCGAGGCCGGCGCGGACTTTAGAAAGTAGTAGAACGTGGCGCCGTCCGGAGGATTGGGCGCGGCAGGGATTTCCGGAGGCAAAGGAGTTTCCTGATCGTTGTCCCAGCGAACGCGGATGGCGTTGGCGGGCTTGAGCAAATAGGCGTTCGCGGCAGCGATTTGCGCGCTGGCCTGCCGCAGTGGGGAGAGATCGTCGAGGATCCAAAGGGCGCGGCCATACGTGGCGACGACGAGATCGTCGTCATGCACCGCGAGATCGCGCATATCCGAAACCGGCAGATTCAATTGTAATGATTGCCAGTGGTCGCCATCGTCGAAGGAAACGTAGATGGCGTTCTGCGTTCCGGCATAAAGCAAACCTTTGCGGCGGGGATCTTCGCGAATCACGCGCGTGACCCAGCCGGGCTCGAGGCCAACCGTTATACTTTGCCACGACTTGCCGGCATCGCGCGTGCGGTAGAGATAGGGAGTCGAATCGCGAAAGCCATTGACGGCGACGTAGGCAGTGTCGGAGTTGAAGTGCGAAGGCTCGATGATGCTGACGAAGGTGTCGGGTTTGAGTCCGGGAGGCGAGACATTGCGCCAGGTGGCGCCGCCGTCGGTGGTCAATTGAATGAGGCCGTCGCCTGCGCCTGCCCAGAGCACGGCGGCGGAGATGGGCGAGGGCGCGAGCGCGGTGAGCGACATACGGCGGCGCGGAATTTGCTCGAAGGCGGAGTCTTTATAGTCATCGTCGTTCGCGTCTGATTCTGCGTAGTCCGATGCGTCGGCGTCTTCGAGCGCGTGTCCCGCGGGCTTGGGGCCGCTAGCCGCCGGCGAAGACGTGTCCGTGCGGACGGTCAGATCGGGACTGATGCGCTGCCAGCTATCGCCCCCATTGGTTGTCTGCGTGACGTACTGCGTGCCCAGATAAAGCTTGCGCGGATCCTGCGGCGAGAAAACGAGCGGCGGCATCTGCGCGGTGCGGTCCTGCAAGCCGGGGACGAAAACGTGAGAAATTCCGCCGGTGGTTTTATCGAAGCGCACCACGGCGCCGTACCAGCCGCCGGAGTAGACGATATTGGGATGAAGCGGGTCCGGCGCGATGTAGCAAAACTCGAAGCCGCCGATGGAGAACCAGTCGCGATAGCCAATTTCGCCGAAGTCGCTGCGGCTGGGGACGGCGGCAGTGCCGCTATCCTGCTGCGGGGCGTACGCCACATAGGGAAACTGATCGTCGGTGACCACGTGATAGAACTGGCCGGTGGGTTGGTTATACCAGGTGCTCCACGTCTGGCCCCCGTCGACGCTGATGGTCGCGCCCTGATCGACGCCGAGGATCATGCGCTGCGGATTCTGCGGATCAATCCACAGCACGTGGTAGTCGTCACCGCCGGGCGCGCCCTTGAAGGCCGCGAACGTCTGGCCGCCGTCGGTGGAGCGATAGGTGGTGGTCTGCATGACATAGACGAGGTCCGGATTGCGCGGGTCCACGTAGACGTGACAAATGTAATTGCTGCCGGTGATGCGCGGGTCCGTGGTGATTTTGCGCCAGGTTTCGCCGGCGTCGTCGCTGCGGAAGAGGCCAGCATCCATAATGGCGAAGACGCGACGGCCGTGCGTGGCCGGCGCCACCGCCAGACCGATTTTTCCGCGCGCCTCGCCGGGCAAACCTTTTTCGGCGACTTGATACCAAGTGGCGCCGCCGTCTAGCGATTTGTAAATCCAAGCGTTCTGGTGTTGTTTTTCGGCGCCGGGGTTCAGCGGGTCGGGCGGATGCAGCATGGCGATGAAGATTTCGCGCGGGTTTTCCGGGTCGGCGGCCATGTCGGTGATGCCGTCGGGCTCATCTTTCGAGAGCACGCGCTGCCAGGTGTGGCCGCCGTTGCTCGTGCGGAAGATGCCGCGCTGAGCGGCGTCGGAAGCGACGCCGTTGATGGGATAGCCGAACGCGCCGACCACGACGACGTCCGGATTACGCGGGTCGATCAGAATGGAAGTGATGTAGTTGGTTTTCTCCAGGCCGATGTGCGTCCAGGTTGCGCCCGCGTCGGCGGATTTGTAGATCCCGTTGCCGCGCGTTTGTTCGCCGGTGCCCACATACAGGATGTTGGGATTCGATGGCGCGATGGCAACCGCACCGATGGAGGCTACGCGCTGATCGTCGAAGATCGGTTGCCAGACGTCTCCGCCGTCCGTGGTTTTCCAGACGCCGCCACCGGGTGTCCCCATGTAATACACGGCCGGGTTGCCGGGGATGCCGGCCACGGCAGTGACGCGGCCGGCGCGGTGCGGCCCGATTAAGCGCCAGCGCATGGCGGAGTAGAGAGTCGGATCCATTGTGATGGAAGGTTGTTGCGCTTGAGCGGGCGACGCGGAGCACTGCGCGGCGGCGAGGAGAGCGAGTACGACGAGACTGCGGAACAGTATTGCGATATGTGAATTGCGCGAGGCTGCATGGCTGCGTCGCGATTGCGATGTTTGGCTGAGGGTCATGGGATTGCAAATCCTATCGCATGGCCGTGGGGATGGGAAGGGTAACGACTGCGTGCAAAAGTCAAAAGCACGCAGACGCCACAAATAGCAAAGGCCCGGACGGAGTCGCCCGGGCCTTTGTGTTCTGCAGCGCCAGTAGTGCTGGCACCGCAGATACTCAGCGGACGCGGCGGCTGAGTATCTCGAAAGTTAGCACGGTGGTGTGGGTAACGCCGCCACCCGTGCCAGTGATGGTGATGGGATAGGTCCCTGTCGGGGCGGTACGTGAAACCGTCAGGGTAAAGTCCGACGTGCCGGAACCCGGCGCGGCGATGGGATTGGGACTGAAGCTGACGGTGACGCCCGAGGGCACGCCGCTAGCGGACAGCGTGATGGCGGAGGCAAACCCGCCGGTGACGCTTGTGGTGACCACGGCATAGCCACTCTGGCCCTGATACAAGTAGCCGGAGGTGGGTGAGACGGAGATGGTGAAGCCGCCGGTCACGGGAGCGGTGACGGTGAGCGAGACGGCGGCGGTGTGAGTGATTCCGCCGCCGGTGGCGGTTACGGTGATGGTGTACGTGCCGACCGCCGTGGTCGAAGCGACAACCATGGACAGCGTGGAGGATCCTGAGCCGGGCGCCACGATGGACGCCGGGTTGAGGCTCAGGGTGACGCCGGTGGGCGCGCCGCTGGCGCTTAGGGAAATGGCGGAATCAAAGCCGCCGGAGACGCTCGTCGAGATCGTCGAGGTACCGGTGCTGCCTTGCACCACCGAGACGGAGCCGGGCGACGACGTAACAGCGAACGACGGCGAGGTACTCGTCGGGGCGAGCGCGTTGATCAGACCGGTGCCGTTGGGGCTGCCCCAACCGGTCACCAGATCGTAGCCGGTTACCGCCGAGTAGCTCCCGGAGGTGCCGCTGGTGATGTCGTGGAAGTCCGTGGCGTAGCTGGAAGTGATGTTTTGCGCGTAGACCGTGGGGTTGATGAACCCAATAGTGGGTTCGCCATTGTTGGCCAATTGCTGGTTGACGAGCGCGATGTAGCCCGCCCACATGGGCGTCGCAAAACTGGTGCCGCCATAGTCGTTGGCTGTGCAGGTGGTTTGGTCGGCGCAGACGTAAAAGGTGAAGTTGGCGTTGGCCGAAACATCCGGGCCGTTGCGCAGGGTCGTCGAACCTTTATTGCTGGAGTTGATGACGCCCGAGAGTTGCTGCCACGATGGTATGGGAATGGAATCGGGCGAGATGCCGCCACCGCTGTCGGTCCAGGCGGTCTCGGACTTCCACGGGCCAGCCGCGCTGGTGGTAATCAGATCCGTGCCGCCGACGGACACGACGTAGGCGTTATCCGCGGGCCAGGCTTCGTTGCTCGCTGACCAAGTGGAAGAGTCCCCGCTCGCCGCGAAGAAGTTCTGACCTTGCGCGGCCATCTTCTCAAAATAGGGGTTCAGGGTACTGGGATCCGCGGGAGTCCAGCCCCAGGAACAGCCGATAGTCGTCGGCAGCGGACTGTGCGTTGTCATGGCGCTGATGATCGCCGTGTCGGTGGAACCAATGTACATGACGAGGCTCGCAAGGCCGGGTGCCATGCCGATGGCCTGCGTCATGTCGAGCGTTTGTTCCGTGTCGTCGCAATCGCCGCCGGCTCTGGTGTCCACGCAAGAGGTGCTGGTGCCGTCGGTGGAGAGCAGCGTGATGGGTACATGGTTCGTTTGCCCCACGTTGCTGAAATACGTGCTCAGGTCGGTGAGGTCGGTGCCGAGATACTCGAAAAGGCCCAGGTTCTGCCCCGCGCCGGTGAGCGCCGTGCCGCCGTAGTAGGCCGCGCGCATGTCGCTGCCGAGAAATGAAGCGGAGGGGCCGGAACCGGTGGTGGCGTGAGAGACGACGGCGTTGACATCGATACCGTGCGCCTTCGCGTAGTCGGACTTTTTGACGTACAAGGGATGCGGGATGGAGTAGTTGTCCAGTCCAGAGACGTGCCAGAGCGGGAACGTGAGGTCTACGGTGGGTTCGCGCTCCGGCGCGTAGAAAGTGCGATTCTCCGTGGGGTGCTGGTAATTGCGCATGGTTACGTGGAAGGCGCTCTCGACGGAAGAGACCGGGCCTCTAATTTGCACGTCCATGCCGTCGCGCGTGCCGCCCACCACCTCAAATCCGTTGGCTTTTGCGTAGCGCACCACCGCGTCATAGTCTTCCTGGCCGGGGCCGAAGCGCGCGGTAAATTCCGCTACGGTGAGGAAATGGCGGTAGACCGGACTGGCTGGATCGTAAACTTCCTTGAGGAACGCTTCGAGTCCCCCGGGATTGCGCAGCGCGAGCACTACATCGAGCTGCAGGACCTGACCTGCCGGCAGGCGCTCGAGCGGTTTTGCTGCGCCGGTGCGCGTGGCTTCTCGCACGTGACGGGTTAAGAGGGACTGCGCTTGGGATTTACTCGCCGCGATCGATAAAAGCGCGGCGATGGCAAATAACAGCAGACATATTTTTCGGGACATGATTGCTCCTTTGCGAGGACTAGTCTTCGGGGGCGTCCGACTCGATCGGGAGGGGTAGCGTGCGGCAGCCCTTGTGGGGAGGAAGGCTAGCACTAGCGATGAAAGAATGCTAGCACTTTCGATACGTGCCTCATCCTGTACCAAAGGACATCCTGTCGGCCCAAGTACGTGGTTGCCGCCAGTAGAATCGGCGCTTTTATTTTGCGGGTGTGGGCGAGCGGAATTCCCAGTAATTCGGGCCATTAGGGCGATTGCGGAAACCTCAGTGCGTGAATGGAGCAGAGTCGCGCAATAGCGCCACGTCCCAGACCACGTGCGAGCGAGTCCCCGCCAGCGGTTTGCCGTCCGTTGAAAGTGCAACGACGCAATTGGGTCGCTCGTCTCACTTTGCCGGCGTGGGCTGGCGAAATTCCGAGCGCGCTTGGATCACGCGGAGGATGGCGTCGCGCGTCACCATGCCGACCACGTGGGCGCCGTCGTCAGGCGTTCCGCTCACCACCGGCATCTGGCCGATGTCCGCCGCGAAGAGTCGTTCCAGCAAGCGTTGTAGCGGCTCATCCTGCGAAGCCCACAGAATTTTGTCGCGTGGGATCATCACGCTTTGTACGGAGTTGTGCTCCCACTCTTCGCGTGGCACGGCGTGCAGCGCGTGGACGTTCATGAGGCCTACGAGACGGTCATCGGTGATGACGAGATGGTAGCGGCGACCGGTGCGCAGCACTTCGGCGCCGTAGTCTTCGAGAGAGATGCCGCCGCTGACGATTGGAACCTCCTGGCTCATCACGTCGGCGGCGCTGAGGCCGCGCAGCGTTTCGCGCACTGCGAGCTGCCTGACGCTTTCGTTGGCGGCGCTCAATAAATAAATGCCGATCAAACCGCACCAGATTCCGCCAGAGACGTTGTCATGCAGGGCGGACCACGCGCCCCATGCGATAAGGGCGTAGGCGATCACTTTGCCGGTGGCACCGGCGGCGCGTGTGGCCTTATTAAAATCCTTGGTCGCGGCCCAGACGATGGCGTGGAACATCCGGCCGCCGTCTAGCGGGAAGCCGGGGGCCAGGTTGGCGGCGCCCAGCACGATATTTGTCCACACGAGATAGGTTGTGAAAGCGGCCAGCTTATCGTCCGCGGGGGATAACTGGCCTATTCCGAGGAACACGGCGGCGAGCAGGAAGTTGCCGATGGGTCCGGCGACAGCGATATTGAATTCCTGGATGGGCTTCGCTGGATCCCGGCCGATGCGCGAGATGCCACCAAAGATAAACAGCGTGATGGAGACGACCCGGATCTTGTAATGACGGGCGATGATGCTGTGAAAGAGTTCGTGGAACAGGACCGAGCCGAAGAAAAAGAGGCTCGTGAGCAAACCGACGACCCAGTGCTGCGAAGTGCTCCAGTTCGGGTATTTGAGGCGAAATTCCTCGCTGAGCAAATAGGTCAGCAGGCTGAAAATGAACAGCCAGCTGGGGTCCAACAGAATGGGGATACCCAGGATTTTGCCGATTTGCAGACCGCGTCGCATGGATCTGTGGTGGTGAAGCGCCTGAAGTTAGGTTTTTCTTTCCGAGTGACTACGAATCTCCCTTAACTACAGTACGCCGGAAACTGTGCGGACGCCAAGTGAACCGCACTCGTTCGCGCGGGCGCACTCTCGTTCTTGTCGGACGGCCCGTGGTCTGCATGCGGTGATGCCCATGTGTGACGGCCGGAGACCGCGTGCATTGGAACACAGCGAGGACGTGATGCCACAGTTTGGAACAGTGCCGTCATGTAACCGGTGTGTTTTCATCGCGCGCAGGATGGCGCAGCGATTGCCTTATTGTTCCGCGAGAGTTGGCCGATGGAGCCGCTTACGGGCCCACCGGGATTCGCGGCAAACGGGAGAAAACCGAGGATGGGCATCACGGGATTTACGTTGCTGGCGCTCGCGACTTTTGCAGCGGCGGCGCTCGCGGTCGTGCTGGATTGGATTCTGCTGCGCGCGGTCTTTCGGTTGATGATGCGGCTGGCGGCCGTTAGCACGCAGCGCATGGCTCGTCCTACCGGTGGGCGGGGCGAACTGGTGCGTGGGACGGCGCTGTTGGCTCGCGCTTTTGCCGGGCAACGGTGAGAGGTTTTTGCCGGCGCCGTGTTTGAGTGGGGGAGATGAGTTTTTTGCAGTGGCTGAGTGGAACCTGTAGTGCGGGAGACGCAGTTATGCTGGCGCTCAAATATGTGGTGATGATTTTCGGGGTGGCGTTGTTTGGGAGTTCGGCGGCACTGGTAGGCTACGACATATATCTTTCGGCGCAATTGCAAAAGATCTTGCGGCGCGGGCGTGTGGTGGAACGACTTGGTTGAACGGACGCGGCCTGGCGCTTCGGCGCTTGGCCTGGCGGCACGCCGCAACGATCGCGATAGCGTGAAATATTCACGGTTTTGGCAACCAGGGACGCAGGGTGATGCGTCCCTTTCCATTTGCGAGTGAGGCTAATTCACGGACCCTTTGCCGCCGTCGCGGGCGAAGCTTGCGAATTGCTTCAGCTCCGGACTTACGACGTGGCTACCGTGCGGAGGGTTTTTGCGGCGTGCTATGATGTGTCGCTGCTGTGAGTGAATCCTCCTTTTCTTTCTCCCCGCGCAGGCTGCATCTTTCCTTGCGAATTTTCTTTGTGATTTTAGTGCTGGCGACGTGTGGCGAATCGTTGGGTGCGCAGACGCCGGAAGATGTCGTGCGCGCTTTGGCGCGGCGCGTCGAGGAGCTGCGCGAGCTGCCACAGGCGGTGGCCGTGGAGTGGAGCAACACCTCCTCGCTGCCGGAAGCCCAATCCGTAATTTTGCGTGAAACCTTCTTGAAGGAGTTGTCCGGGCGCCATGCCGTAGTTGCGAAGGCCGCGCCGGGCGCTCCGGCTTCGGCGAATGCCGTCGTGCGCGTGTCGGTGCGTGAGACGCCCACGGCGTTTTTGTTGCTCGCGCAGGTTCCCGTGGCCACCGGCGTGCAAGTCCGCATGGCGGTGCTGCCGCGCACGGCGTTCTTGCCCGTGATGACGCGCGGCGATCGCTTGCGGGTCACGCGCCAACTGCTTTGGCAGCAGGAAGAAACCGTGTTGGATGCCGAAGAGTTCGCGGTCGGCAGTCCTGGCAGCCCGGGTGTAACGTCCGGCGACACCTTAACCGGCGCATCCGTGGGCGCGCCAATCATTTTTCTGCTGCGGCCAGACGCCGTGATCATCTATCGCCAGGACGACGAGCGCCTCAGCGAAGTGCAGGAACTGCCGTTTACGGGGTACCGCTATGTGTCGCGCGGATTACGCGGAGCGATGGGAAAGGAGCAGGACGGTTCCATCGCCATCGTCCTGCCGGGATTGCGTTGCAAGTTGCGTGAACCTGCGACGACCGGTGAACGCTGGAACTTGTCGTGCGCGGCCGAGGCGATGACCAATATGGCCGGCGCCAACGAGGACAACGCCAAGATAGACCAAGCGCGCGCGGGCATGCAGGAACTGCTCGGCGCGTCAGGTGCGGACTCCGCAAACGATGTGCAGTCTATCGCCCTGATCGCTGCTTGCCAGCCAGGTTCGTGGCGGCTCATGAGCGCGGCCACGGACTGGACGCAGCCGGACAAGCTTCTGCTCGTGAGTGCCTCAATGAAGCGCGAAGAGGCCGTCGCATCCGTGGATTTTGCTGGTCCCGTGCAGCACCTCGCGGCGGCCGACGACGGAAAGTCGGCGCTGGCCGTGGTCTTTGATCTGGCTTCCGGAAGTTACGACGTCTATCGCGTCTCGATGGTATGCGGGCGGTGAGGTTTTCCCCATGAACTCGTCGAAGCAAACGCGCATGCCCGCCCACACCCACGCCGAGGTTCGACCGCGAGCGGTTCGGCGCTTGCTGCTAACCGCTTCACCCGGCGAACATCGCGCGCGCTTTGCGTGCCTGCTCATGCTCATAATCGCGTTCACGTGCCGCGCGTCTGGCGCGGCCACAGCCCCGCGCTACGGCGGAACGCTAATTGTCGAACTGCACGCGCCTGCTCTTGTCCTGGATCCCGCAACATGGAAAGCCGGCTCGCCAGAGGACTCCGCGAATTTGCAAATGGCCGCCGCGGTATTTGATCGCCTGGTCACGCTGGACCGCTACGGGCGTTTTCGGCCAGCCCTGGCCACGGAGTGGTCGCACGACGCCGCCTGCCGGCGCTGGCAATTCACGCTGCGCAGCGCCGTTCAATTCTCAGACGCTTCAGCCCTGACCGCCGCGGAGGTCGTCGCCGCCCTCCAGGAGTTAGCGCCCGGGTTTTCGCCGGCCAAGCCGGCGATTACGGCGAGCGGCAACCACGTAATAGTGCAGTTTTCCTCGCCCGTGCCGGATCTGCTCGAACAATTCGCTTCCGGGCGCAATTTCATTTACCGCCGCAATCCGGATGGCGCGCTCTTGGGTACCGGCCCGTTTTATCTCGCTGCGGTGGTCCCGGCAGCCGGCAACACCTTCGCGCGCTACGAATTCGCGGGCAACGAACATTGTTGGTCCGGTCGTCCGTTTGTGGATCGCATGCAGGTGACTCTCGGCGTCCCCATTCTGCGCCAACTGTTCGATTTGCAGTTGGGTAAAGCGCATGTGGTGGAGTTGAGTCCGGAGTTGGTCCGCCGCGCCGCGCAGGAAAATTTGCGCGTGTGGGCCTCCGCGCCGGTGCTGCTCTATGCCTTGCAGATCGCCACCGAATCGCCCGCCGCTTCGCGAGGGGACGCTGCCGTCGCCCGAGCAGCCGGCTTGGGCGAAGCCCTTTCCCTGGCGCTCGACCGCGACACCATGGCCAACGTGTTGCTGCAGAAGCAAGCCGAGCCCGCAGCGTCGTTCCTGCCACAGTGGTTATCAGGCTATGCTTCGGTATTCAACACGGAGAACGACGTGACGCGCGCGAAAAAAATCAGCGGTGCACTCTTTGCCGTGGCGGGCGCGCAAAACGCGGCGCAGCCGCTGCGCTTGCGTGTCGAGGCGCCGGGAGATTTAGCGCGGCTGATCGCTGAGCGCGTGGCTATCAACGCGCGGCAGGCGGGAATCTCCGTCCAGTTGCAGTCGCGCGGTAGTGTGTTGCAAGGTAGCGCAACGCAAGGAACTTCGCCCGCAGGCAGCACCACCCTCGCCACAAATAACGCCAGCAAGGCCACTGACCTCGGTTCGTTGCGCCTAATCGCGTGGCGCTATTCCTCGTTATCCGAGCGCGCGGAATTGGACGCCATGGTCGCCGCCCTGCAAATCGCCAGGCCGGACACCGAAGCGCCTTCCCCCGATCCCGAAGAACTTTTCTCCCGTGAACAACGTCTCATCGCCGAGCGCAGCCTGCTACCCTTGGTGGTGATGCCGGAATATATTGGTCTGGGTTCGCCGGTGCGCGACTGGATGCCCGAGCGCTGGGGCGCGTGGCATCTCGCGGACGTCTGGCTCGACGAAAAACGCGGCGACACGGCTACACCCGCCAACGGGAAGGCGCAGCCATGAGTTTTCGCACCAAACTCTTTCTAATCTTTCTGATCACCGTGCTCGCCTCGGTTTCCCTGGTGGCTTACGGGGTCACGCACTATACGCAGGCTGCCTTTGAAGAAATGGACGCGCAGCGCACCGACGCGCTGGTGGCGCAGTTTCAAAAGGAATTTGCCCAGCGCGGCGAAGAAGTGGTCCACCAGGTGGAAAATATCGCTAACGCGGAAATCACCCTGCGCATGGCGCTCGATCTGGCGCGCGTCAACGCCGACCCCTCACTCTACGTGCACGACGCCACCGGCGCGGCGCAGGATCACGGCCTGGATTTCGTGGAATTCGTAAACGCTGATGGCACGCTCATCTCTTCCGCGCAGTATCCCGCGCGCGTCGGCTACAAAAGCGATTGGGTCACCGCCACCAAGGACTGGAAAGACTCAAAGGCTTTCCTTAAAAAAGAAGAGTTGCCGGACAGCGTGGCGCTCTCCCTCACCGTAGTCCGCACCCTCCCCGTGGGCGACAAAAATTTTTACATCATCGGCGGCCGCCGCCTGGACCAGAATTTTCTTGCCTCCCTCGAGCTGCCTTCGGGCATGCGCACGCTGCTCTATCGCAACGTCGAGCAAAGTTTCATTCCTGCCGCCCTCACCGACGACCACGGCGAGGCCGCGCAAGCCGACCGCTTTGCCGCCATCATCGAACAAATTCAAAAATCGCCGCAGCCCGTCGTGCAAACCGTGAATTGGTCCACCAATCCCGCCGACGCCGAAACTTTTCACGCCATCCCGCTGCCCGGGCGCAACGGCGAGTTGCTGGGTGTTCTGTTAGTTGGCAGCTCTCGCCGCGAACTGGTCGCGCTCACCACGCACATCTTCGAAATTGCCGGCATCGCCGTAGCCGCCGCATTGCTCGCCGGCCTGTTCATCAGTTTCTGGGTTGCCGCGCGCATCACGCGCCCGGTGGAAGAACTCGCCGAGGGCGCCCGCGAAGTTGCCGCCGGCCGCTGGGACACCCACATCCGCGTGCGCGGCCGCGACGAAAT
>PMOV01000065.1:30160-34639 GCA_003161195.1 Acidobacteriota bacterium
CTCTTTGAAGCGCAATTTCACGCCGTGGGCAAGCCGGTCATCACCCCGGAGTTTTTCCTCACCGAGCCGCTGCCGGAAATCGACGCCGACGCCGAAATGCTCCATCGCGCCTTCCAAAATTTGGTGCTCAACGCCCTGGACGCCATGCCCGCCGGTGGCACCCTCACCATCCACACGCTGCAACACGAAGGAGATGTGCGCATCGAGGTCGCCGACACCGGTAAAGGGTTGACTCCCGAAGAATGTTCGCGCCTTTTCACGCCGTACTACACCACCAAGTCCCAGGGCACCGGCCTCGGCCTCGCCATCGTGCAGTCGGTGGTCAGCGATCATCACGGCGCCATCTCAGTCATCAGCGAAGAAGGCCGCGGCGCCACCTTCCGCATCGAATTGCCGGAACACCAGCCGGACGGCGGTGCAAGTAGTTCCGGCGCGGAAGACGCCGCGTCGCCGCGGGTCGCTGCATCCGTAGGCACGGCCAGGCCCCCGATTCCCAGGCCTCCCATCGAGGTCGCGTGATGCCTCGCAAAGCCCATCTCCTCCTCGTCGACGACGATCCCAACACGCTGGCTTCTCTCTCCCGCGCCTTCCGCCTCGCCGGCCACCAAGCCACCGTCTGCGACAACGCTGGGCGCGCCCTCGAATTGCTGCGGTCCGAAGTCTTCGACCTGATCTTTTCCGACGTGGTCATGCCAGGCAAAAGCGGTATCGAGTTTCTCGAAGACCTGCAAAAGGCCGGCGTCGCCACGCCCATCATCTTGATCTCCGGCCAGGCCAGCGTCGAAATGGCCGTTCGCGCCACCAAACTCGGCGCCCTCGATTTTCTCGAGAAGCCTCTCTCCACGGACAAGCTCCTCGTCACCCTCGATAACGCCCTCCGCCTGACGCGCCTTGAAGACGAAAATCGCCAGTTGCGCAGCAAGCTTGGCAAGCACGAACTCGTCGGCGCTGGACCCGCCATGACCAGGTTGCTCGCACAAATCGCCCGCGTCGGCGCCAGCGAGACGCGCGTCTGCATCCTCGGCGAAACCGGCACCGGCAAGGAACTCGTCGCCCGCGCCATCCACGAAAAATCCGCGCGCCGCGAAAGCCCCTTCGTCTCCCTGAATTGCGCCGCCGTCCCCGCCGAACTCATCGAGTCCGAACTCTTCGGCCACGAAAAAGGCGCCTTCACCGGAGCCGCTGTCAAGCATCTGGGAAAATTTGAGCAAGCCGNNGTCCGCGTGGTCGTGGCCACGCATCGCGATCTCGAGGAACTGGTCAAGCAAAACGCCTTCCGCCGCGATCTCTTTCACCGTATCTATGTCTTCCCGCTGGTCCTGCCCCCATTGCGCGAACGCCCGGAGGATTTCCCCGTCCTCGTAACGCATTTTGCCCGCCAGGTGGCGGCGCAAAATGGCTGGAAGGAAAAAATCTTCGACGGCGCCGCGCTTGCCGCCCTTCAGCGTTATTCCTGGCCCGGCAACGTGCGCGAACTGCGCAACGTAGTCGAGCGCTTGGTCCTGCTCGCCATGGAAGACGCCGTCACTGCGGCCGATGTGCGCCTCGTGCTGCCGGGAATTTCCGCACCCACCACCACTAGTGTCATCGGCAATGGCGCAGTCCCCGGTTCCGGGACACTCGCCCAACGCGCCGAAGCCTTCGAGCGCCAAGTCCTCATCACGGAAATCCGCCGCCACAATTTTCATATGACCAACGTGGCCCGCGATCTCGGTCTCGAGCGCAGCCATTTGTACAAAAAGTGCCAGCAATTAGGCGTCGACGTTCAATTACTGAAGAAGTCCGAATAGCTCCGAAATAGCTCTCGCCCCCCGCTAGTCCCCGGTAAATCGCTAAAAACAAGCTATTTATTCTTCTTGACAGAAATTGCAATTCGTAATATAAGTATTGCAATGCGTTATGTCGTGCGAAGCGGAGGTTCTTACGCCATGTGCTCTCTCCTTCAGGTTTCTCAATGACCCTCGGCGACAAGCTCCGCTCCCTGCGCGCCGTCGAGGGTTCGCTCCGCGGCTTCGGCCGCCCCATGACGCAACTCGAAATGGTGAAAGCCATGAAACGCGAAGTCGGTAAAAGTCTCAGCCAGGCCTACGTCTCGCAAATTGAGAGCGGCGCCCGCCCGCACCTGACGCACACCACGCAGCAGTTGCTGGCGAAATTNNGTCGATTCCTGGCTGTATGCCGGCGTCGGCCAGTTCACCACCGACGCCGAACTCCAGCGCGCGTTGATGGTTATCGCCGATCATCACGATTCGCGCGAAGCGCTCTTACTCCTCGCGGAGATTCTGCGCGCTCCCGGTTTGGCCGAGCGCCTGGGCGAAGTACTAAGGCCCGAGTCGCCAGCCAGCACCGTGGCCACAGAGCCGTTACGTGGCGCCACTACAGAGCCGTCGCCAGTACGCGGCTACTTGGAGAATTAGGTCTTTGCCTTTGTAGGGGTCCAGCATGCTGCACCCCAGCTTGCCCGGGCGAACACACGAAGCCAGAATCGCCCGGCGTACCGCAACAACGGTGTCGCAACAACGGGTGTACCGGGCTCAAGGCTGTGTCGGGAGTCTCCAATGACCTGGTCTGACTTTTATCTCCTCTGTTTTCTGGTGGGCCTGACGCTCACCGTCCTGTCTTTCGTGGCCGGCGCGGTCCACTTCCATCTTCCGTTCAAGATGCACCTGCCGTTTCACGGTGCTCACGCAGTCGGCGGGCACCTCGGTCACGGCCACGTGGGCCATGCCGCCTCCCACGGCGCTTCGCATGGACGCGTCGCGGGAGCTAAGGGCGGAACGCCAGGCGGCCACATTCCCTGGTTCAACGCCACCACGGCGATGGCTTTCCTCGCATGGTTTGGGGGTGTGGGATACATCCTGACCACGCATTCGCGCCTGATGGCCATGGCCTCCCTATCCATCGCCACGTCCGCCGGACTCTTGGCCAGCTACGTGGTCTTCCGCTTCATGACGCGCCTCATGCGCGACAGCCAGGGCGAAATGTATGACTGGGACTATCGCCTCGAGGGCGTGGTCGGCACCGTCAGCATGTCCATTCGCGAAAAAGGCACCGGAGAAGTGATCTTTGAGCGCGACGGCGCTCGTCGCAGCGTGAGCGCGCGCTGCGAGTCCGGCACGCCGATCACCAAAGACCGCGAGGTCGTCATCGAGCGCTACGAAGACGGCATCGCCTACGTACGGCCTTGGGAGGAGTTCACCAAGTAGCACGCGGCCTGCGCGGAGCAGCAGAAACTGCGTGTTCCGGCACACGGCCAAAAAAAGTTTCGCGGACTGTCGCACGACGCAAACAGTCCGGATGGTTCACGGAGGAGGAATTTATGTTCGGGCTACCCACAGTTTATGTTGTGGCAGGGATTCTGGTGGTCTTGCTGCTGTTTCTCATGACCACCTTTGCCAAGATGTTTCGCAAAGCAGGGCCGCACGAAGCGCTGATCATCTATGGCATGCGCGGCACGCGCATCGTCAAGGGTGGCGGCACGATCATCTTTCCCATGGTCGAGACGTGCAAGGAACTTTCCCTGGAGCTCATGTCGTTTGACGTCGCTCCGCAGCAGAGTTTGTACACCAACCAGGGCGTCGCGGTGACCGTGGAAGCCGTTGCGCAATTGAAGGTGAAGTCGGATCCGATTTCCATCAAAACCGCAGCCGAACAATTCCTGACCAAGCGGCCCGAACAGCGCGAAGGCTTGATTCGCCTGGTCATGGAAGGCCATCTTCGCGGCATCATCGGCCAGCTCACCGTCGAGCAACTCGTGAAAGAGCCGGAAATGGTCGGCGAGCGCATGCGTTCCACGTGCGCCTCGGACATGAACAAAATGGGACTCGACGTCGTCAGCTTCACCATTAAAGAAGTCCGCGACAAAAACGAATACATCACCAACATGGGCCGCCCCGATATCGCCCGCATCAAGCTGGTTGCGGAAGTTGCCGCTGCCGAAGCCGAACGCGACATCGCCATCAAACGCGCCGAATCGCAGCGCGCCTCCGCCGTCGCCAAAGCGCAAGCCGACCAGGAGCGCGTCTTCGCCGAAACCGCTTCCTTGGCCAAACAAGCCGAAGCCGAACGCGATCTGGACATCAAGAAAGCCAGCTACCTCGAAATGACCAAGAAGGCCCAGGCCACTGCGGACAAAGCCTACGAAATCGAGACCAACGTCATGCAGCAGCAAGTGGTCGCCGAAGCCGTCAAAGTTCAACAGGTTGAACGCGAGGCCCAGGTGAAAGTTCAGGACGCGGAAATTCAGCGCCGCGAACGCGAACTCATCGCCACCGTGCTCAAGCAGGCGGAAATTGAACGCAAGCGCATCGAGACGATCGCCAACGCCGAGCGTCAACGCCTCATCAGCGAAGCCGAAGGCCGCGCCTCCGCCATCCGTGCGCAAGGCGAAGCCGAAGCCGAAATCATCTTCAAAAAGGGCGAAGCGGAAGCCAAGGCCATGAACATCAAGGCCGAAGCTTTCCAGGAATACAACCAGGC
>PMOV01000151.1:0-130 GCA_003161195.1 Acidobacteriota bacterium
ACGACCGCGCACGCCGCGGGGCAATAAGCTGTACGCGTTTAGGGGATACAATGTCTACCGTCTTCGAAGCCAGGAAAGAAAATCCTGGGTCAGATGAAGGGGGCAATCATGCACCGGCGCGAATTCCTGA
>PMOV01000151.1:205-12652 GCA_003161195.1 Acidobacteriota bacterium
CACTTGGAGTCCTTCCGGGGAGCGGAGGAAAAAGAGATCCTGCTGGACTTCGCGCTGACGCCCCGCGCGCTCACAAACAACTGCAAAGGGCTGAAAGTCGATCCCGCCACGGCCGACGCGCTGATCATCAGCCACGGGCACGAGGATCATTACGGTGGACTGCCCGACTTGGCACAGGCGCTCCAGGGACGAGCCAAACCAGGGCTCACTCTCTACGCCGGAGGGCGCGATACGTTTTGCCATCGCTGGGTGGTGCAACCAGACGGCAACAAAGTCGATTACGGCGAGCTCAAGCGGGATGAGCTGGAAGCGCGAGGGTTGAAGGTCGTCATCGCGGAGGAACCCACGGTAGTGGCGGGCCACGCCTTCACGTCAGGCCACATCGCGCGAATCACCGATTTCGAGATGTCTCCTCCGGCAGCTCGACTCGAAGCCGGCGCGGCGGGCTCCGCCTGCGACGCCACCTTTCACTTCCCTCCCGGGACAGTCAAGCTGGAAGCCAAGCCGGGGGACCTGGTGAAAGACATCTTCTGGGGCGAGCACGCCACCGCTTACAACGTGAAGGGCCGTGGGCTCGTGGTGATCTCATCGTGCGGCCACGCCGGCATCATCAACTCGGTCCGTCAGATCCAGAAATCCACGGGGATCGAGAAGGTGCATGCCGTGGTTGGCGGGTGGCACCTGGCGCCCTATCCTGATGAACTCATCGCCAAGACCGTGGAAGCGATGAAGGAGATCAACCCGGACTACTTGATTCCCATGCACTGCACCGGCTTGCGCACGATAATGGCCATCCAGCGCGAGATGCCCGAGAAGCTCATCATGCCGTCCACAGGCACGCGCGTGGTGTTCGGCGCATAGCCTCCATCTCGCATACAAAGAACCGATGCTCCGGACACTGCTTATCTCCTTTTTGTTTTCCATCTATGTGCTGATGGTTGGTCCGCCGTTGATTTTGTACACGCTGTTTACCAATAATCCGGATCCAATTTATTAGGCGGGGATCAATGGATTGATGTTTTTCGTGCGGCTGGGGGGCGTGCGGGTTCGGGTGGTGGGGACGGAACGCATTCCAGCGGGGACATGCTTGTTTGTGGCGAATCACACCAGCGCCGCGGATGCTCCGGCGGTGGTGGGGGCGATTCCGCGGAGGATTGCGATTTTGCTGAAGGCGTCGCTGTTTCGCTGGCCGGTGGTGGGGCGGGCGTTTCTGGTGGCGGGATTTATTCCGGTGGATCGGAAGTCGGCGGAATCGGCGATTGCGAGTTTGGAAAAGGCGACGATGGCGCTGCGCAATGGACAATCGTTTTTGATTTATCCGGAGGGGACGCGCAGCCCGGATGGACGGTTGCAGGCGTTTAAGAAGGGCGCGGTGGTGATGGCGATCAAGGCGGGAGTGTACATCGTGCCGGTGGCGTGTTCGGGGGCGCATCGGGTGATGGAGAAGGGGTCGCTGGATTTGCATCCGGGGGAGATTTTGGTGGAGTTTCTGGAGGCGGTTGATGCGGGGAAGTATGAGGTGGCCCAGCGCGATGCCTTAAACCAACTGGTGCATGACCGGTTGGCGGCAGGTTTGCCGGAGGAGCAGCGGCCGGTGGGATTTGTGGTGGGGGCGGGTTAGAGATTCTACGCCGTGATTGGGGAGCGTCGGCGTCTCCGCGCGAGGCAGTCTNNGTCTGGAACCCAGCGCTTGCGCGCTGGGCTAACTTGTGACGCGCCTACGGCGCTGGGATCTTGGGGCCGGGCGCAAAGCTGCTAGGAACCTAAGAGAGAATCCGCCAGCAGGGAGAAGGCGGACGCTACAAAGGCTTTAGGCTGATGTTGATGTCGGCTTGGGCGTTTTGCGGGTCCATGGCGCGCCGGTCGTAGAATTCGTAGTCGGATTTGTAGGCGCGAGTACCGCCGAGCTGTTTTTGGTCTTCGAGATTCCAAACGCGTTTCCAGGCGGCGATCACCACGTTGGCGACGGGGCCTTTTTCGGTGGTGATGACGGCGTAATCGCCTGCCGGCACGGTTTTCAGTACCAGGCCTGGCGGGAGTTGCTGCGCTGGTTCCGTGACCCGGGCCCCGATCGTGAAGGAATATTCGCCGTTGCGCTCCCCGGCGTAATCGCTATAGACGCTGTAGATGTTGTCGTCGAGTTTGTTGGGGATTTGCTGCAAGACTCCTTCCTGGAAGAACCTCTGCCATTGTTTGCCGATGATGCGGGTTTGGGGGTTGGCCTCGGCTGCGTTGCTGGTGCGGGCGGTGATGCCGACGACGTAGAACTGCTCTTGGTGGACAACCTTTGGCGGGGCGGATTGGGCGACTTGGAGGGCGGAGAGCGAAAAGAGGAGCAGGATGGATAGGGGGATGCGCATTTGTTTGGTCTCCTTTGCGTTGAATAGTACGCTGGGATAGGAGGAGATATTTCACGGCGAATTTCATGAAAAAAATCGGCGCGTGGCGTTGGGGCCGCGTCCGGGCAAGCTGGGGCACAGCATGCTGCGCCCCTACAGAGGGGAAGAGGCATTGGCGTTCCCAGGAAAGACATTACTCGTCGGAAGACAACGCTCGTCGGGCGCCTGTTTTCAGGAGGTCTAATTCGCGTTCGAGTTGGTTTACGCGCTTTTGGAGTTCGGGGAGGCGGTTGAGGGCGGCGGTTACTTTGAGCCAGAGGCGATTGTCGATGGCCGGGGAGCCGGAGCGGATGGAGCCCGGCTCGACGTCGCCGGGTAGGCCGCTTTGGGCGGTAACGATGACGCCGTTGCCGACTTTAAGATGGCCGGAGCTGGCGGCTTGGCCGGCGAAGATGCAATTGTCGCCGACGATGGTGGAACCGGCNNCGATGCGGGTTTCGCCGATGGTGGCGCGGTCGATGCAGGAGTTGGCCTGGATTTCGACGTCGTCTTCGAGGACGGCGGGGCCGGACTGGACGATTTTGAACCAGGAGCCGTCTTTCTGTTTGGCGAAGCCGAAGCCGTCGGAGCCGATGACCGCGCCGTTCTGCAGGATGACGCGATGGCCAATGCGGCAGTCTTCGCGGACAATAGTGTGGGCGTGGGCGAAGAAATGGTCGCCGATTTTCGCGCCCGCGTAGACGGAGACGAAGCTGTGCAGTACGGCGCGGGCGCCGATTTCGACGTTTTCGTCGACGAAGCAGTACGGTCCGATGTGGGCGTGCTCGCCGATGCGGGCTGTTCGGGCGATGACGGCGGTGGGGTGGATGCCGGGCTGGTAGGTGGGCGATTGGTGGAAAAGTTCCAGGGCTTTGGCGAAGGCGAGATACGGGTTGGGGGTGCGGAGGGCGGCCAGCGGGGGGGCGTCCGGGTCGCGGGTGAGGCTGACGCGTTCTTCGATGAAGACGGCGGAGGCGCGGGTGGATTTTAGTTGTGGGGCGTAACGGCGATTGGCGAGGAAGGTGAGTTGGCCGGGTTGGGCGTGTTCGATGCCGGCAATGCCGGTGATTTCGGTGTCCGGCGCGCCTTCGAGACGGCAGGCCAGGGTTTCGGCTAGTTGGGATAACTTCATGGTGGGCTCCTTGGTGCGGTGCGACGGAAAAGCGTTAGACAGAGTTCACAGAGTACACAGAGTTCGCGGAGAAGAGAAAGGCGGATACCAAGGC
Source organism: Acidobacteriota bacterium (assembly GCA_003161195.1). Taxonomy (GTDB): domain Bacteria; phylum Acidobacteriota; class Terriglobia; order Acidiferrales; family UBA7541; genus Acidiferrum. Next base: position 3,810 of record PMOV01000151.1, read on the forward strand.
ATCAGAGGCGTTAAGAGGCGGAGAGGAACGCGGGCTAGTCGTTGAAGAGGCGGGGTTGGGCGGCGGCGGGCGCGGCAGCGGGTTTGCGACGAGCTATGCCTACCACGCCGAGGACGGTGACTTCACTTAGGGCGGTGCGGGGGATGAAGATGCGGTCGGTGGTGGAGTTGGGGTCGGGCGGGGTGATTTGGAGGCCGCTGTCCAAGAGGGAGAGGAGGTCGTTGGGGACGACGCCTTCGAGGGTTTCGCCGTCTAGATAGCGTAGGCGGAGCCAGAGGCCGTCGAGCTTGGGGCGGCTGAGGAAGGCTTTGCGCTCGGGCTCGAAGTCGTCCGCGAAGTCGCGCACGAAATAGATGGAGCGGATGGAGGTTAGGGCGATTTCCTGATGCTCGCCGGCGGGCGTTAGCAAGTCGACGGGGTCGATTTGGCCGAGGCGGGCGGGGCTGAGGTAGCCGCGCACGGGCTTTTTGCTGCCCAGGACGATGACCACTTTTTTGTGCGTGGAGGCTGGGGCGCGAGTTTTCACGGGCGTGCCGCGGGTGCGAAATAGAGTGGCAAGAAAGTCTCCCAACCAACTGTGTCAGACGACTTTACCAAGGTCGGCGTTCCCGCCAAAGGCGATTTCCACAAATTTCCAGAAGGGGTTTCGCAGGGACTTTTGAGCGCCAAGGACAAAATTTGCGAATTGGCAAGATGTATGTTATGTTAAGCGCGTTTTTCCTGTCAACCTATTGTTTTCATTAGGGTTAGGCTCCTGGAGTGCCGCCCGTTGACCGAAAAGAAGCAGATCCTGAAGTCGGCTTCGATCATCACGCTTGTGACCATGGTCAGCCGCACACTTGGCTACGTGCGAGACGAGCGAATTACCTTCCTTCTTGGGACGTCACTGGCGGCCAATTCGTTCGTGCTGGCTTACCGCATCCCCAATCTTTTCAGGCGGTTAGTGGGCGAAGGGTCGATGACGTCGTCGTTTATACCGGTGTTTACGAAGTATATGCGGGAGAAGTCGCCGACGGAGTTGTGGGAGTTCGCGAACCGGCTGTTTTGGACGCTGGCGCTGCTGGTGGCGGTGATTACGGTGCTGGGGATGGTGTTTTCGCCGGCGGTGATTCATACGTTTACGGCGTCGGCGGGGAACAGCATTGCGTACGAGCAGGCGATTACGCTGAACCGGATTATTTTCCCGTACCTGTTTTTTGTGGCGCTGGCGGCGCTGGCGATGGGGATCCTGAACTGTTTCAATATTTTCGGGTTGCCAGCGTCGACCTCGGTATTTCTGAATGCGTCGATTATTTTGTTTTCGATTGGGGCGGTGTGGCGATATTTCAAGGATCCGGCGGTGTCGCTGGCGGTGGGGGTGCTGGTCGGGGGTGCGCTGCAGTTTTTGATTCAGGTGCCGGCGCTGGTGCGCAAGGGGATGACGTTCAAGTTTGGGCTGTCGTTTTTGCATCCGGGGATTCGCGACGTGGCGCGGCTGATGCTGCCGCGGTTTTTCGGCATCGGGATCGGGCAGATCAACTTTTTTATCGATACGTATTTTGCGACGGCGGCGCGCATGCCGGCGGGAAGCTTGGCGGCGTTGTACGTGGCGGATCGCGTGATGGAGCTGTTGCTGGGCGGATACGCGATTGCGGTGGCCACGGCGATTCTGCCGATGATGTCGCACCAGGCGGCGGCGAAGGATTTTGAGGCGTTGAAGAAGACGCTAACGTTTGCGGTGCGCATCGTGGCGTTTATTACGGTGCCGGCGGCGGTGGGGCTGGTGATTTTGCGGGAGCCGATTATTCGCGTGCTGTTTCAACACGGACAGTTCGTGGCGGAGTCCACGCGGCTGACGGCGCGGGCGCTCCTGTATTACGCGCTGGGATTGCCGGCGCTGGCGTCGGTGAAGCTGGTGGTGCCGGCGTTTTATTCGGCCAACGATACGAAGACGCCGGTGATCGTGGCGACGATATCACTGGTGATGAATATCGTGCTGAACGTGTTGTTTCTGGAGTTTTTCTTCAAGCGGGTGCAGAACGGCGGGCCGGCGCTGGCGACGGCGATTTCCTGCTACTTCGATTTTTTTGCGTTGTTTCTGGTGTTCCGGCTGCGCTATGGGGCGCTGGGGACGATACAGATTTTCCGGTCGTTCGGGAAGATCGCCATGTGCTCCGGGATTATGGGCGTGGCGTGCTGGTTTGGCGCGAAATACACGGAATTCACGATTCATTCGCGGTTTTTTGTGCAGCTGGTGGTGTTCAGCGCGATGATTTCCGGCGCGACGATTTTGTATTTGGCGGCGGCGTGGCTGTTGCGCTGCCACGAACTCGAGGAAGTGTATGGCGTTGCGTTGCGGCAGCGCCCGGCGGCGGGAGAAGGATTTTCGGGGTCTTAAATGGAAATGTCAGCGGCCATATCGTCGTTTTTGACGCACGTGCGGGTGGAGAAGGGTTTGTCGCCGAATACCGTTATGGCGTACCGGCAGGACCTGGCGAAATTCCAGGTATTCGCGCAGAAGCGGAAATTGGCGCTGGCGTCCGTGACGCGCGACGAGCTGGTGGATTTCCTGGCGGGGTTATACCGGCAGAAGCTGGAGAGCAAGAGCGTGGCGCGGAATCTGGTGACGCTGCGCAATTTTTTCCGCTTTGCGCAGACGAACGAACTGATCGCCGAGGATCCGTCGAGCAATCTGGAGTCGCCGAAGATTCGGCGGTCGCTGCCCGGCTATTTGCGGCTGGAAGATGTGGAACGGCTGCTGCAGCAGCCGGACCAGAAGACGCCGTTGGGCGTGCGGGATCGCGCCATGCTGGAGGTGCTGTACTCGACCGGACTGCGCGTCTCGGAGCTGGTTGGCTTGCGCGCGGGCGATTTGGATAACAAGGTGGGTTGCGTGCGGTGCGTGGGCAAGGGCGACAAGGAGAGGATTGTGCCAGTGGGAAAGAAAGCCCTGGCGATGGTGGAGCGCTATTTGACGGAGGCGCGTCCGCAGCTTCTGGGTAAAGCGCCGGCGGTGGCCACGCTGTTTCTGAACCGTCGCGGGCGTGGATTGAGCCGCGTGGGCGTATGGAAAATACTCTCGGGGTACGGTCGCCGAGCGGGTTTGCGCGTGGCGCTGACGCCGCACATGCTGCGGCACAGTTTTGCGACGCACCTGCTCGAACGCGGAGCGGATTTGCGTTCGGTGCAGTTGATGCTGGGGCACTCGGATATTTCCACCACGCAGATTTATACGCACGTGGTGGAAGAGCGGTTGAAGCAGATTTACAAGGCGCATCATCCACGGGCGTAGGGCACGTGCATAAAGGCGCGGGCGTAAAAGCGCGCGTAAGGCGGGGGCGGGCCAGAAGTGAGCCAGGAACGCGGCGCACGGTGCGACGCGGACAACTTAGAGTCGAGGGAACGCAAATGCCAGACTATATGTTTTTGCTGGAAAGCCGGCTCTCGCCGGAGCAACGCGCGGCGATGATGCGGGTGCAGGAGCTTTCGTCGGCGCTGGGATTTAATTTGTATTTGACGGGCGGGACGGTGCGCGACCTGGTAACCGGGGCCACGCTGCGGGACCTGGATTTCACGGTGGAAGGGAATCCCACGAAGCTGGCGCGCGAGCTGGAAAAGGGCGGCGCACAGATCGTGCTGGAAGACGAGAAGCTGCGGCACGTCGAAATATTGTTTGCCGGCGAATGCGAAGGCAGTATCGCCGCGGCGAGAGACGATCATTACGTGCGGCCAGGGACGCGGCCGGAGGTGCGCTGGTCGACGATCATGGAGGATTTGCGGCGGCGAGATTTTTCGTTGAACGCCATCGCGATTTCGCTGAATCCGGCGTCGCGCGGGTTGCTGCTGGATCCGACCAACGGGCTATCGGACATCGAGCGCGGGGAAGTGCGCGCGCTGACCATTCATAGCTTTACGAACCAGCCGGTGCGTTTGCTGCGGGTGCTGCGATTTGCCGCGCGCATGGGCTTTAAGGTGGAAGCGCGCACGCAGGAGTGGTTTGAGCTGGCCATTGAACGCGAACTGCACAAGACCATCGCCGCAGAGGACGCCGGAGCGGAATTGCGGGAAGCGGCGCGCGAAGAGCGGCCGGCGGTGGTGCTGAAGGCGTGGGAAGAGCATGACTTGATGGAAGCCGTCAGCCCGGTGCTGGCGAAAAAACATCCGGACTATGAGGCCATCGGGCGGTTGGTGAAGGTCCGCGAGGATTTGATGATGGCGGGATTCCGCCCGCGGCTGGCCACGCCGATGCTGCTGGCGATTCTGGGGAAGATGAAGGACCGCGAGCTGTCCTCGGTGCTGTCCAAGGCCGGGTTCAAGAGCGCGGAGGCGGCGACGGTGGTGGACTTTGAGGAAAAGGCGCTGGCGGTGCAGAAGGAACTGCTGGGCCGCAAGCTGCAAGCCGCGATTGACAGCTACAAGTTCATCGAAAAGATGTCCACGGAACAGCTGGCATATCTGCTGGCGGAGTCCAACAACTCGGGGGCGGTGTCCAAGATCAAGGCGTATCTGAATAAGTGGCGGCCGATGCGCGCGGCGCTGCCGGTGGTGGGCAACGAGTTGCAGGCGCTGGGCATGGAGCGGGGGGCGAAGTTCGACGAGATCGTGGAGCAGGTGTTTGCCATGCAGTTGGCGGGGAAGGGCAAAACGCCGGAGGAGCGGGAGAAGATTTTGCGGAAGCTTTCCGGGATACGCGAAGTGCCGAAGAAGAAAGAAAAGGAAAAGAAGCCATCCAAGACGGAGGAAAAAGCGCAGGCGGCGGCGAGCGCGGCGGCCAAGCAGAAACATTCTGCGGGGATGGCGGCGCGGCGTTCGCAAGAACCGGCAAAGCCGCAAAGCGCGAAACCTGCGGGCAAACCGGCGCCGGCTAAGAAAGGCAAAGCGAAAAGATAGAAGATAACGCAGAGACNNGAACTGCTTGCCGAAGCGTGCAGAAAAAAATCCTGAGGAAAACGTGAGAATGCGGGTCGCAATTCTCGAGGCGGAGTTTTAGAATTGAAGTCCATGGGGCAAGCGCAGTTCGTTCACCTACACGTGCACACGGATTTCAGTTTGCTTGATGGGGCTTGCGAGACTGGCGAGCTTCTGGACGAGGCCTCGCGGCAGAAGATGCCGGCGGTGGCGATTACGGATCACGGCAACCTGTTTGCGGCGGCGAATTTCTTCAACGAGGCCAGCAAACGCGACGTTAAGGCGATCATCGGTTGCGAAGTGTATATCGCGAAGGGCAGCCGGCACGATAGGGGCGAGAAAAACGGCCCGCCAGTGGGCAAGGGCGATAACGCGGATGCTGAAGGCGGCGGGCGCGGTAACAATCACCTGGTGCTGCTGAGCGAAAATCTTGAGGGCTACCACAACCTGATCAAGCTGGTGTCCGCCGGCTTTCTGGAAGGCTTTTATTACAAGCCGCGCATCGATTACGACCTGCTGGCCAAACACAGCAANNAACGCGTATCGGCTGCGCGATATTTTCGGCAAGAATAATTTCTTCATGGAGATTCAGGATCAAGGGCTGGAAATCGAGAAGGGCGTGAACCCGGATCTGGTGCGACTGTCTAAAGAAACCGGCATCCCGCTGGTGGCCACCAACGATTGCCACTACCTGCATCACGAAGACGCGCACGCGCAGGAAGTTTTGCTGTGCATTCAGACCGGCAAGACGATGAGCGACGAACGGCGCATGAAGTTTCAGACGGACCAGTTTTATTTCAAGACGGCAGCGGAGATGGCGCGGGTGTTCGGGGAGATTCCCGAGGCCCTGAGCCGGACGGTGGATATCGCCAGTCGCTGTAATGTTAAGATTGCGCCGATTCCGAATCCTTTTCCGACGTTTGCGGTGCCGGAGGGGCACACACCCGGGAGCTACTTCGAGAAGGTATCGCGCGAAGGGTTCGCCAGCCGCGTGCCGTTTCTGGAGGCGCTGGCCAAGCAGGGCGCGTTGAGCCATCCGCTTTCCGAGTACGAGCGGCGGCTCAGTTCGGAAATAGAAATGATCAAGAAGATGCGCTATGAGGGCTACTTCCTGATCGTTTGGGATTTTATCCGTTACGCCAAGGCACAGGGCGTGCCGGTGGGACCGGGGCGCGGGTCGGCGGCCGGCAGCCTGGTGAGCTATGCGCTGCGCATTACCGATGTGGACCCGCTGCAATACAACCTGCTGTTCGAGCGCTTTCTGAATCCGGAGCGCATTTCGATGCCGGATATCGATATTGATTTTTGCATGCGGCGACGCGGCGAGCTGATTGAGTATGTGACGCAGAAATATGGGCGCGAGAACGTGGCGCAAATTATTACGTTTGGCACGATGGCGGCGAAGGCAGCGGTGAAGGACGTTGGGCGGGCGATGGACTTGCCTTACGCGGATGTGGATCGTCTGGCCAAGCTGATCCCGACGACGCTGGGAATCACGCTGGAAGAGGCGCTGAAAGAAGCGCCGCAGCTGAAGTCGGCGATCGACAACGACGACAAGTTGAAGGACTTGATGGCCGTGGCGCTGCGGCTGGAGGGTCTATCGCGGCATGCCTCGACGCACGCGGCGGGGGTGGTGATTTCGCCGCAACCGCTGACCGACCTGGTGCCGATCTACAAGACCAGCCGGGATGAAATTACCACGCAGTACGACATGAATGGGCTGGAGCGCATCGGGCTGCTGAAGATGGACTTCCTGGGCCTGACCACGCTAACGGTGTTGCACGATGCCGTGCGGATGGTGGAACAGAGCCGCGGGGTGCAGATTGCCATCGACCAACTGCCGCTGGACGATGCGGATACGTACAAACTCTTTGCCAAAGGCGACACCACGGCAATTTTCCAGTTTGAATCGCATGGCATGCGGGACATTTTGCGGCGTTATCAGCCCACGCGGATTGAAGACCTAACGGCACTGAACGCGCTCTATCGTCCGGGCCCGATTCAGGGCGGGATGATCGACGATTTTATTAACCGTAAACACGGAAAGACGAAAGTTACGTACGAGCTGCCGCAGTTGCAGGAAATTCTGCAGGAGACGTACGGCGTGATTCTGTATCAGGAACAGGTGATGCAGATAGCGAACGGGCTGGCCAGCTTCTCGCTGGGCGAGGCGGATATTTTGCGCCGCGCCATGGGCAAAAAGAAGAAAGAGGAAATGGCCGCGCAACGCGCCAAGTTCATGACCGGCTGCCAGGCCAACAAGATTTCCGACAAGAAGGCCGAGCGGATTTTTAACTTAATGGAGGAGTTCGCGGGCTACGGCTTTAACAAATCACACTCCTGCGCGTATGCGCTGCTGGCGTATCAGACGGCGTATTTGAAGACGCACTACCCGGTGGAGTTTATCGCCGCGCTGCTGACCTCGGAAGCCGGGAACAGCGATAAAACCGTGAAGTACATCAACGAAGCGCGCGGGATGAGCATCTCGATTCTGCCGCCGGATGTGAACGAGAGCGATTTGTACTTCACGCCGGTGGGCGAGGCCATTCGATTTGGCCTGGCGGCGATCAAGAATGTGGGGGAGCCGACGGCCAAGGCCATCCGGGAGACGCGCGTGGCGGCGGGGGAATTCCGCAGTTTGTACGATTTTTGCGAACGCGTGGAACCGCGCTTCCTGAATAAGCGGGTGCTGGAGAGTTTGATCAAGTCCGGCGCGCTGGATTCGCTGGGCAGCCGGGAAAGCATGACGGCTTCGGTGGACGACATAGTAGGCGCGTTGCAGCGCATTGCGCGCGCGAAAGATTCGGGGCAGCACGGCTTATTCGGCGGAGGCGGCGCGGCGCCCGAGCCTGCGCACTTTGAATTGCGCGATGCGCCGCAATGGAGCGAAGAAGAACGGCTGGCCAGCGAGTATGCCATGCTGGGGTTTTACGTTTCCGGGCACCCGCTGGAGCGGCACGCGTCGCGGCTGCAGGAGATGAAGGTAGTCACGCTGGGCGAGGTAGAAGGCCAGCGCAATGGCAAGGAATTGCTGGTGGCGGCGTTGATCGTGGGGACGCGGCCGATGCGCTCGAAGAAGGGCGCGCGCTGGGCCATCTACACGATTCAGGACATGACCGGCGTGCAGGAACTGCTGGCGTTTCCGGAGGCTTTCGCGCGGCTGGAGCCGGTGCTGAAGCCGGGCAGCCCGCTGCTGCTGAAGGTGAAAATACAGGTGGAAGAGGCGGGTACGCGGCTCTCGCTGCAGGAGGCGCGGCGACTGGACCAGTTGGCGGAACAGACGCAGAGTCAGGAGTTTCGTGTGCGGCTGGAGGTTAGCGCGATGCACGAGACGTTGCTCGATGAGCTGGAAGATTTGCTGGGAGCGGCGACGGGAAGCACGCCGGTGATATTTGAGCTGGCGTACGAGGATGGTGCGGTGGTGTCGCTGGCATCGCGGCAGATGGTGCGGGTGACGCCGGAGTTGGTGAACGCTGTGGAGCGGGCCACGCGCGGGCCCGGCGCGCAGGCGGCGGACTGACGTTTCGTGGCGCAACCATTGGGAACGAAACGGAGCAGCGACGCACCCAGCGCGGGCCGAGCTGGCGTACAATCCCTGAGAACAAGATGACCGCTAAAAACAAAGCTGCCGTGGGCGCGCCCGCGGGCGAACGCCAGCAAGAGATCGACCGCCTGGAAAGGGAAGTGAACGAACTGCGCGGGATGACGGCGAACGCAGCGGCGGATGCCGAGGTGGAGCGCATCCGGCAACAGGTGGCGGAACTGCGGCGCGAATTCTACACGCACCTGGGGCCCTGGCAGCGCGCGCAGATTGCCCGGCACCAGCAGCGGCCGTACACGCTGGACTACATCAACCTGCTATTCACGGATTTTACGGAGCTGCACGGGGACCGGGCGTTTGGAGACGACAAGGCGCTGATTGCCGGCTTGGCGAAGTTTCACGGACGGCCCGTGGC
>PMOV01000151.1:12667-40814 GCA_003161195.1 Acidobacteriota bacterium
GCCATCGCGCGCAACTTGCGGGAGATGGCGCGGCTGCCGGTGCCCATCCTGGTTACGGTGACGGGCGAGGGCGGCTCTGGCGGGGCGCTGGCCATTGCCGTCGGCGACCGCGTGAACATCCTGGAGAACAGCTTTTATTCGGTGATTTCGCCGGAGGGTTGCGCCACGATTGTCTGGCGCGATTCTACCAAGGCCGAGACCGCGGCCACCGTCATGAAGATCACCGCCAAAGATTTGAAGGAGTTCGGCATTGTCGATGAGATTGTGCCGGAGCCGGAAGGCGGAGCGCACACGGACCATGAAGCGGCGGCCAGCTTTCTGGACGAGATTTTGAATCGCCAGCTTATCGCGCTGACGCACCACTCGGTGAAAGAGCTGCTGGAGGCGCGGTACGATAAGTTCCGCAAAATGGGGCAATATTTCGATTTTGTGTCGCGTTAGGGGGTCGCGTTTCTCTGCCGCAGCAACCCCGTTAGGCTCATCCCTTGTGAACGTAACCCCTCGTCAAAGCCTGATATTTTGCGCCTTTGGCGCCCCGTAGCACATTCGCCACGCGGCTGCGTCGGGGGCATTGTTGCGCCCGCTTCCCGTAGCTATTCTGGATGGGCAAATCGTATACAAATTCAGCACAAGCGCGGGCTGGCTTTGCCGCGGAATGCGCTGAGGAAAGCGCTGCTCATGTCGGAACCGTTTCGCCCGTATGAAAAGCTCGTAGAAATCACCATCTACGGGAAGAAATTCCAGGTGCCGGAGCGCAATTCGCTGTTGCGGTGCTTCCAGTTCATCAGTCCGGAGACCATTCCGTACGGCCGCTTTTGCTGGAACCAAGAGTGTCAGTATTGTCGCGTGACCTGCCAACTTCCGGACGATGAAGAGGCTACCGAGATGCTTAGCTGCAAGTTCATCGTGATGGCGGGGATGGAGATTTCGGAGTTGAGCCAGGAGCTGCGCTGGTGTTTGCGCGCGAAGCTGCCCTCGGATTTGCCGGTTTCCTCGTAGACAGGCTGCTCATGGCCTGCACGGCGAGCACAACAACGGCCGCAACTTTCTCTTGCGCACCGGGTTTGAAGCATTACGTACGCGTATAATCGCGCGGTGGCGCAGATCTTACGCTAGAAACCCATCATCATCCCCGGCGAAGTCGGGCCACCGCGCACGTTTGTCTTCTGTTCCCTCAGTCCACGGGCGAACCGGTTTGCACTCTGTCCGTGGGTGCTCTACATTCGATAAACACATGTATGCATCGCCAAGTCTGCGGTGTGATGGGTGCGGCCAGCCCGCGTCGGCTGAGCATCTGGCAGCGCGGTTCCGGCGGCTGGAGTGGGCCACGCGCTACCGCCCGCTGCATATAAACACGCTGGTCTTATCCGCGGTAGCGCCGGAACGCGACGACGAATTCATCTACTCGGATAGCGCGGTGTTTCGCGGCGAGGCCGCGGCGCTGTTGCGCGTCGCGGGCATCGCGACGGCGGGCAAATCCCCCGAGGCGCTGCATCATGAATTCCAACGGACGGGTATCTTCGCGGCTTACGTATTGGACTGTCCTCAGCCGGGTTCGTCCTCCGGTGCGTTGGGCGGACTGCTGGCCGCGCACCTGCCGTTCACGCTGAAGCGCATGCGGACTTCGCTGAAGCCGAAGCGCGTCCTGCTCGCCTCGCCTGGGTTGAATCCTTTGCTGGACAAAATCACCCCGGCGACGGCTGGCTGTGGCGTATTCGTTGACGGTTTCCGTGCGTTCAAATTAGACGATGCGGACGAAGCCGTAGAACGAATCCGCGCTGCCCTGGCGGTTCCCGCGGCAACTGCGCTGTGAGTTATGCATGTTCTACCAGCCACGGTATCCCATGTTCTGTTGCACATTTACATGCTCTAAGGTGTGGTAGACTGCGGTTCAGATAGCGAGAAGCAGGAGCGGCACGGTGAAGAAGCGCGCAAAGTTCGGGGTGGGCATCGGGGTGATTTTGGTGTCGCTGGTGTTTCTCGCCTGGCTCGGCTACGGCGAGAGCAAAACCTATTACCACACCATCGCGGAACTTCCGACGTTGCACGGGGCGGACGCGCAGCATCGCATGCGGGTTGGCGGCACGGTGGCGTCGCATTCGATCCGCAAGCTCTCCGGCCGTGTGGATTTTGTGCTGGAGGGGGAGGGCAAGACGCTTCCGGTAAGTTACACGGGAAGCGATCCCTTGCCGGATACCTTCGTGGACAAGTCGCAAGCTTTGGTGGAAGGCAGCTTGGCGCCCGACGGCCGCTTTGTGGCGGAGCGCGTGCAGGCGAAGTGTGCATCGAAGTACGAACCGGCGCTCGGGGGCGCGACGGTTCCGGCGGGCACGACGACCAGCACCACGCCCGACGCGACGCGCAGCAACGGCAGCATGTAACGCGGCAGCCGTCGTCTCGCGGCGCATGCGATTTTCTAGGCACCACAATCTAATGCCACTGTTCTTCGCAACTGCGGTACGCTGGATGCCGCGCTTCGCGTAAGAGAGGCTGGTCGCCGTTGGATCTTTTCGGCTCATTCGCTTTACTTCTAGCTTTTATCTGCGCAGTCTATGCGTTCGTGGGCGGCATTTTCGCCATCTGGACGCGGCATCCTTTGCTCGTCAAGAGCGCGCGACAATCAGGCATCGCCACCTGCATCCTGATTTTTATCGGCACGTTCAGCCTGGAATATCTTTTCTTCAGCGACGATTTCTCCGTGGCGTACGTGGTGGCGCACAGCAATCGCGACCTCGCGCCGTTCTATAAGATCGCCGCCTTGTGGGCCGGCCAGGAAGGCTCGCTGCTCTTCTGGAGCTTTCTGCTCTCCATCTACGTGCTCTCCGCACTGCTGGCGTATCGCAACAAGAATGGCGAGCTGATGCCGTACGTCGGGGTGGTGCTGGCGGGCGTGCAGATTTTCTTTCTTACGTTGAACAATTTCGTGGCCAGCCCGTTCAAGACGCTGGCCGTGGCGGGGGCGGGCGGGGTTTTGCACCCGGTGGTTCGCGCCGACGGCAACGGGCTCACGGCACTGCTGCAATATCCGGAAATGGTGATCCACCCGCCGAATCTTTATTCGGGGTATACGGGGTTCACCATTCCGTTTGCGTTCGCTTTGGGCGCGCTGCTGGCTCGCTATCCGGGCGAAAAGTGGATTCACCTCACGCGCAAGTGGACGATGATTGCCTGGGGCTTCCAGAGCGCGGGTATTCTGCTCGGGGCGCATTGGGCGTACGCGGTGCTCGGCTGGGGCGGCTACTGGNNGTGATGATGCAGGAAAAGCGCGGCATGATGAAGGTGTGGAACGTTTGGCTGGTGTTCATCACCTTTCTGCTGTGCATTACGGGGACGTTTTTGACGCGCAGCGGCGTGGTGGCGTCCGTGCATGCCTTCGCGCAATCCAGCATCGGCAACTGGTTCCTGGGCTTTATCGGCGTGGTTTTGCTCACGTGCTTAGTGGCGTACTTCAAGAATCGCGACTACCTGGAAAGCGAAAACCAGCTCGACGCCATGGTTTCGCGCGAGTCGAGCTTTCTGTTCAACAACCTGATCCTGCTGGTTTCCTGCGTCGCGGTGCTTTCCGGGACGCTCTTTCCGGTGTTCTCTGAATGGTTGTCCGGCAACCGCATCAGCGTGGGCGCGCCTTTCTTCAACAAGGTAAATATCCCAATTGGCTTACTACTGCTGTTCCTGACGGGCGTGGGGCCGCTGCTGGCGTGGCGCAAGACGTCGCGCGAAAGCCTGAAGCGCAATTTCGCGGGGCCGCTGGCCGCGGGTGCGGTGGGTTGCGTGGTGGCGTTCGCGCTGGGCTACCGGCAGTTTTATTCGCTGGTGTGCCTGACGTTGTGCGTCTTCGTGGCGGGAACTATTACTTTGGAATTTTATCGCGGCGCCAAGGTGATACGCGCGCGCTCCGGCGCTTCTTTCCTGGCCTCCGCCGTGGACCTGACGATGCGCAACACCCGCCGTTATGGCGGCTACATCGTGCATATGGGCATGGTGCTGATTTTCGGGGGGTTCGCGGGCGTGGCTTTTAACCGCGATGTGCAGAAAGATATGCAGCCCGGTTCGACCATGCAGATCGGCCCGTACACCCTGCGCTTGCAGAGCCTGGACAGCAGGCCGGAGAAAAACTACACCGCCGAGCGCATGAACGTGGAAGTGCTGCGGAACAACAAGCAATTGATGATGCTCTATCCGGAGCGACGGCACTTCAACGTGAACGCCAACGAACCGGCGGGCACCATGGTGGCCATCTATTCCACGCTGAAAGAAGATTTGTACGTGGTGTATGCGGGGGAGAGCCCGGAGACGAATCTGCCGGTGATCCACGCGTACCTGAATCCGCTGGTGAAGTGGATCTGGTTGGGTGGCGCGGTGGTGGTGTTTGGGACGCTGGTGGCGCTGCTGCCGAATCGCAAGTCCGTGCTGGTGCTGGCGGCGGTGCCGGGCACGGTGCCGCAGGGCATTGCCGGGCAAGCGTTGGCGCAGCCGTTCACCCCGCGGCCAGCGATGCGAGAAGGCCATGATTAAGGCCGCCGTGACCAAGAAACGTCAACTGCAAGCTATCGCCTGGGTGTTGCTGGCGGCCTCCGTGGCGCTTGCGGCTGGCACAGCGGCGACTTTGCAGGCTCAACAAACCGATCGCGCCAAGGAGATTGGCGGCAAGCTGCTCTGTGGCATCGGCACGCCGTTGTGCGACTGTAAACAAATTCTGACGCAGTGCAATCACGTGGGGTGCCGTAACTCCGCGGGTATGCTCAAAACGCTGGATCAGAGCGTGGCCAAAGGTGATTCCGAAGCCACGATTCTCCAAAACTTTATCGCCGAATTCGGCACCGCCGTGTTATCCGAACCGCCGAAATCGGGCCTCAATCTGGTGGCCTGGTATCTGCCGGGAGCCGCGCTCTTCGCGGGATTGCTTCTGGTGATCCTGGTGATTTCGCGGTGGCTACGGCGCGGGGCGGCCGCGATTCCTTCGGCCGCGGGCCCGACCCAGGGTGTTTCCTCGGAACTGCTGGCGCGTGCCCGAGCGCAAGCTTCGCGGGAGACGCAGGATTGATCCCGGCCGTGGGCCTTCTCGCGTTGCTGCAGACCACCGCGCCCGTGGCTTCCCGCGACTGGGTGCTCCTCGGAGCGTGTTTTTCCCTGGCGATTGCCACGCTGGTCTTCATTTTTTTCATTCAGCCGGATGCTTCCGATCTTTCGCCGCGCCGCAGCAAGCTCGACCAATTGCTGGAACGGCGCGACACGCTGTACGACAATCTGCGCGACCTGCGATTTGAATATCGTTCGGGGAAATATTCCGAGGCGGACTACGAAGCGATGAAAACCGCGATGGAGACGGAAGCGGCGCTGGCGCTGGCGGAGATCGATCAGGTAACGGAGAGCCAGGCGCGGCGTCCGCGCGGTCCGCGGCCAGCCACGGCCGGTGGAGGCAAGTCGTGACGACCGTGCAGGGTAAACGCGCTGCGCGACTTTTGTGTGTACTCATAGCGCTGCTGTGTTTGTCCGCGGGAGGGCATGCGGCAACTTTGAACGGCACAGCGAAGAACGGAACAACCGGCAAAGCGGCCGCCGGCATTGAAGTGATTCTCATCCAGCTGCAGGGGGGCATGCAGCCGGTGGCTAATACCAAGACGGACGCACAGGGGCACTTTACCTTTGATAATCCGGGCATCGGCGCGGAGCCTATGCTGGTGCGCGCGGTGTACAACGGCATCAACTTCCATCAGCCGGTGCCGCCGAACAAAATCACGGACGTAGAGGTGGAAGTGTTTGAGCCGACCACCGACCCGAAAACCATTAGCATTCCTTCGCGCGTGGTGTTTTTCCAGCCGAGCGGGACGACCCTGATTGTTGGCGAAGAATATTCCGTGCAGAACGATTCCAAGCCGCCGCGCGCGTTTTACAAGCAATCCGGAAATTTTGAGTTCAAGCTGCCGGAGGGCGCGAAGCTGCAACAAGTGGCGGCGGCCGGCCCGGCAGGGATGCCGGTGGTGCAGGCGCCGATTGAGTCGAAAGACAGCGTGGCGATTGCGTACGCGTTTCGACCAGGCTCGAGTACGGTGCGCTATTCCTATGAACTGCCGTACGCCAACAACACCGCCGTGGTGAAGGTGCCCATAGGGTATGCGACGGGGCGTTTGCTGGTGGTGGCCCCTCCGACCATGCAGATTAGCGGCGATGGTTTGCAGCTTGGCGGGCAAGAGCAGGGCATGAATATTTACGGGCGGGAGAATGTCGCTGCCGGGACACTGGTGGCCGTTAGCGTTTCCGGAACCGCACCTCCTCCGCAGGACAATGCGGGGAATGCCGGAGAAACGCCGCAAGACGCGGCGAATGCGCGTGCGAGCGACGTGAATGCCGGGGCGAACATTCAGCAGGCGCCGGGTCGGCTGGACGGCGCGAAATGGTATGTCGTCGGCGTGGCGGTGGTAGTTTTTGGGCTGTTGGCGTTTTTGCTGGCGCGCAAGCCGGTGCTGGTTCCGGAGGCGGCGGGTTTCGTACCTGCGGCGCCGGCCGTGGCGTCTGTGGCACCCGCTCCAACGGCGTACGCGCCAGTTGCCGCGACCGCCACGTCTTCGCTCGCCAATGTCGATGCCGAGGTCAGCAACAGTCTGGATGGATTGAAGGACAAGCTGTTTCGCCTGGAGCTACGGCGCCAGGCGGGGACTATTTCTGAGGAAGAGTACGCCGCCGAGCGTGCGCGTGCGGAGAAAATTCTGCGCGAGCTGGTGCGAGGCTGAGGCTTGCGGTCACGGTGTCTATCACCCACGCCGACCGAGCGTTGTTCGTTCCGCGCCGAGGTTTCTAGGTGACGCCTACGGATCCTGCCGGGATTCGCTTCACGCACATTGAAAAAAGATATGGCGGGTTGTTCGCGTTGCGGCGCGTTTCGCTGGAGATTGCGGCGGGCGAATGCGTGGCGCTGGCGGGGCGCAACGGCTCCGGGAAGACCACCTTGCTGCGCATTGCGGCGCAGTTAGTGCGGCCGTCTTCGGGGGACGTGCGGTTCACACGCGCAAATGGTCAAAGCATTGACGGCGCGCGTCCCCGCACGGGCTATGTGGCGCACGCCACGATGGTCTACGACGACCTGACCGCCGAAGAAAACTTAGTGCTGTTTGCGCGTCTGCAGGGAAGCGCCGCGCCCGCGGCGCTGGCGGAGCGCTTGCTGAGCGAAGTGGGATTGCGCGAGCGGCGAGCTTCGCTGGTGCGCACCTTTTCTCGCGGCATGCGGCAGCGCGTGGCCATTGCGCGGGCCCTTTTGCAGCAGCCGCAAATCTTGCTGCTCGACGAGCCGGGAACGGGGCTCGATGCGGAAGGTTTACTTTGGCTGGCCGGGACGCTGCGGGAGTTGCGCGATGCCGGCTGCACGGTGCTGATGAGCTTGCATGGCGAATCGGAAATTTCCGCACTGGCCACGCGCGGGGTGCGACTGGACGCCGGTTCACTGGTGGCGGACACGCGCGATGGCGCGGAGCTGCACGCGATCTTCGCGCTGGCGGGGGCGTAAGTGGGGCTCGGGCTCCTCTCCAACACGTTGGTGCTGCTGGGCAAGGAATTGCGCACGGAGTTGCGTTCGCGCGAGTTGCTGACCACCACTGTGATCTTCATCTTGCTGGTGATGGTGTTGTTCAGCTTCACGTTCGATCCGTCGTCTTCGGAAGCGCGGCGATTTGGCGCTGGGTTGCTGTGGCTGGCGTTTCTGTTTGCGGCTTCGCTGATGCTGCAGCCGTGTTTTCTGCGCGAGCAGACAAACGACACGCTCAGCGCGCTGCGGCTAGCGGTGAGCGATCCCTTCGCCATACTGCTGGCGAAGCTGGCGGCCAACACGCTGTTTTTGCTGGCGACGGAACTGCTGATGCTGCCGGTGTTTGCGGTGCTATACAACGTCCCGGTGTTTCCGGTGTTTGGCCAGTTGCTGCTGGTGTTTTTTCTGGGCAGCCTGGGCGTTTCGGTGGCGGGTACGGCGCTGTCGGCGATTTCCGCGCAGGCGCGCATGCGGGAGCTGTTGTTGCCGCTGCTGCTGCTGCCGCTGCTGACGCCGGTGCTGGTGGCGAGCACGCAGGTGACGGCGGGTTTGCTGGACGTGCAGCCTTTCGTGCAATGGAAGGGCGTCGGATTCCTGGCGGTCTTTGACCTGGTGTTTTTGACGGCGCTATGGCTTTTCGGCGAATATCTTCTGGAGGAATAAGTATGAAGAAGCAAGCGGCGTACGCGGCGTTTGTGGTGCTGCTGCTGGCCGCGGCGGCGTACGCGGCGTTTTTCATCGCGCCTACGGATGCCCGGCAGGGCGTAGTGTACCGGATTATCTTTCTGCACGTGCCGTGCGCGGAGACGGGGCTGCTGTCGTTTTTCGTGTGTTTTGTGGGCAATGTGGCCTACGTGCTGAAGCGCGATGCGAAGTGGGATTGGCTGGGCGTTTCGGCCGCGGAGGTTGGGTTGGCGTTCACCACGGCCTGCCTGGTGACTGGGCCGATCTGGGCCAAGCCGGTGTGGGGTATCTGGTGGACTTGGGATGCGCGGCTGACCTCGACGGCGGTGCTGTGGCTGCTGTACGTCGCGTACTTGCTGTTGCGCTCGCTGATTGAGGAGCCGGAGCGGCGAGCGCTGCTCAGCGCGCTGTTTGGGATTTTTGCGTTTATCGACGTGCCGCTGGTGTTTGGTTCGATACGGTGGTGGCGCACGCAGCATCCGCAGCCGGTGATTATGGGTGGGCCGGGCTCGGGGCTGGATCCCACGATGAAGGCGGTGCTGTTCTTCTGCTGGGCGCCGATGCTGGCGCTGATGGTGCTGCTGATGCAGTCGCGCTACCGGCTGGAAGCGATGCGCGGTGACCTGGATGTGGTGCGGCGTGAAATGGAGACGGCATGAAGAATCTGAACAGTGTGTTTGCCGCGTATCTGGTAGCTTGGGGGATTTTCTTTGTGTATTACCTTACGGTGGCGCGCCGGGCGGCGGCTTTGCGCGAGGAGCTCGAGAAATTGAAGAATTCGCTGCCGCGCAATAAGTAAGTCGTTAAAGCAGGAACTGGTCAGCAGAGAACCAGGGCAGGGAAGCAGCGCCCGCGACAAGGATAGGTTGCATGGCCGCGCGAAAAAAAGTCGGCATTGTATTGTTTCAGCTAGGCGGGCCGGACTCGCTGGAGGCCGTGGAGCCGTTTCTGATGAACTTGTTTCTTGACCCGGACATTATACCGCTGGGCGCGGCGGGATTTTTGCGCTGGCCGATTGCCAAGCTGATTTCGTCGCGGCGGTCGATTCCGGTGGCGAAGAAATATGGGGAGATTGGCGGGCGTTCGCCGATTCGCGCGCTGACGGAACGGCAACGCGTGCGGCTGAGCGAAGCGCTGGCGCCGTATATCGATGCGGTGACCGTGGTGGCCATGCGCTACTGGCACCCGAACACCGAGGACGCGGTGGCAGCGTTGCGAGCCGCGGGCAAACTCGACGAGCTCGTGTTGCTGCCGCTGTATCCACACTATTCCTACGCCACGACCTTGAGCAGTACCAAAGAGTGGCGACGCGGGTACGGCCCGCCCAAGGCCGAGGTGCAGGAGCGCGCGATCGACAATTTCCACGATCACCCGCTGTATATCGAGGCGTTGGTGCAGCGCATTGGGTCGATGCTGCGGCAGTTTCCGGATAGTTCGCGGATTCATCTGGTATTTAGCGCGCATGGCTTGCCGATGAGTTTGGTGGAAAAAGGCGATCCGTATCCGCGGCATATTGAGGAGACGGTGCGGCTGGCGTGCGAGTTGGGCGCGCGGCTGTATCCCACGGCGTGGCCGAGGACGCATCTGCTGTGCTATCAGAGCCGCGTTGGGCCGGCCAAGTGGCTGCAACCGCCATTCACGGGCACGCTGGAGCGATTGGGACGCGAGGGCGTGAAGGAAGTGCTGGTGGTGCCGATATCGTTTGTGACGGAGCATATCGAGACGCTGCACGAAATCAATATCGAAGGCCGCGGGGAGGCTGAGAAATTTGGCATCGAGATGTTTCGCATGATGCCGGCGGTGGGGGATTCGCCGCTGTTTATCGCCGCGCTGAAGGATTTGGTGTTGCGGGCGGTGGGCGTGGCCGAGGATGCGCCGGCGGCCGGTGCCGGCGCTACGCATTCAGATATTTCGTGAGGCCGGAGCGGCTTGAGCGACATCTATGCTTGAGGTGAAGATCCTGCCGAGCTGGGGCGCAGCATGCTGCGCCCTACAAAGGCAATCGCAGCGGCGGGAGCATCAGCCGAAGTATTTGAATAGCCAGAAGCTTTCGGCGGCTGCGAAAGGTTCGGCTGGTTGGCTGGGCCGCGGAATCGTCTGCGTGAGGGAAAACGTTGAGGTATACTGCGCGCTGGGGCTGACGGCATGACCGCTACCTACCATCCTGGTGTGCACAAATTCTCTGTGTTTGTGGTGCTGTGGACGATTTTTCTGTTCGTGGCGGGCGCGTTGGTGACGTCCAATGATGCCGCGCTGGCCGTGCCGGACTGGCCGCTTTCCTTCCATACCTGGTTTCCGACGATGACCGGTGGCGTGTTCTACGAGCACGGACACCGTATGATTGCGGGCGTTTTGGCGGTGCTGACGCTGGCGCTGGCGATTGTGGTGTGGGCTCAGGAAGAGCGGCGGTGGCTGCGCTGGTTTGCCACGATTGCCGTGGGCGGCGTGCTGGTGCAGGCGGTGCTGGGCGGGCAGGTGGTGCTTCAGATGCTGCACTACTGGCTGCCGGTGATGCATGCGTGCTTTGCGGAGATTGTGTTTGCGGCGGTGCTGAGCATTGCGGTGTTTACGAGCAAGTGGTGGGTTTCCGAGCGGCCGCAGATTGCGGATACGGGTTCGCCTGCGATGCATACGGTGGCGATCGTCAATTCCGCGGTGATTTATTTGCAGGTAATTTTTGGCGCGGGCTTTCGGCATCAGTATTTGCCGATCTGGCCGCACATGGCTGGGGCGTTGCTGGTGCTGGGGGTGGTGATCTGGACGGCGGTGGTGTTGCGCAAGCGATTTGGGAGTTCGACGGAGTTGACCATGGCGCGGGTGCTGCTGCATGCGATTGTGGGGATGCAGATCCTGCTCGGGGTGGGAGCGTATTGGTCGCGGCTGACGACGGCGAACGCGGCGCAGCCGATGCCGGTGATGGTGTGGTTCACGGTGATCCATACGGTGTTTGGTGCGGTGTTGTTTGCGTTTTCGGTGCTGCTGGTGTTGCTGTGTTATCGCATCATTCCCGCGAAGGGCGCACGTCAGGAAGAGCTGTCTGCGTCGCGGGTGGTTGGCAAAGGGCCGGTGACGGTGGGATGAGCACCGCACGCACCGCGGAGCTGACGCTCTCTTCGCGCGCCAACGCGTACGTGGCGCTGACGAAGCCGGACGTATCGTTCCTGGTGCTCATGACAACTGCCGCGGGCTATTACATGGGCGTGCGCGGGCCAGTGAACTGGCTGCAGATGATGCATGTGATATTCGGCACCATGCTGATTGCGGCGGGGACGGCGGCGCTGAATCACTACATCGAGCGGGATTCGGACCGCTATATGCGGCGGACGGCGTCGCGGCCGCTGCCGAGCGGGGTGCTAGCGCCGCGCGAGGCGTTTGTGTTTGGATTGGCGCTGTGCGTTGGCGGCGCGGTGGATTTGTATTTCAGCGCGGGACTGCTGGCCAGCGCGCTGGGCGTGGCCACTTCGCTCAGCTATTTGCTGGCGTATACGCCGCTGAAGCGGCGGACGGTGTGGGCTACGTTTGTGGGGGCGTTTCCGGGAGCGATTCCGCCGATGATTGGGTGGGTGGCGGCTACCGGTTCCCTGGGCTGGGGCGCGTGGCTGCTGTTTGCGATTCTGTTTGTGTGGCAATTTCCGCACTTTCACGCGATTGCGTGGATGTATCGCGAGGATTACGCGCGCGCGGGGATCCTGATGCTGCCGGTGGTGGATCCGCAGGGAACGCGTACGTTTCGGCAGATTATTTTGTACGCGGTGGCGCTGGTGGGCGTCAGCCTGGTGCCGGCGATGGTGGGGCTGGCGGGGATTTTGTATTTCTTTGGCGCTTTGGTGACTAGCACGGCGCTGGTGCAGGTGTGTTTGTGGGCTTCGACTAATCGGACGAATGTGCGAGCGAAGTGGTTGATGCACGCTACGGTGATGCACATACCGGTGCTGCTGGGGTTGATGGCGTTCGATAAGATTCCGCGCTGATTTGACCATAGATTCGTCGCTTAACGGATCAATCTTGCCGAGAAGGGGTGCAGCATGCTGCGCCCCAACAGAGGCCCAAACAAAGGACTAACGTGATGGTGTTTTCGCAACCGGCTTTGAATGCGGTGTTGAATGGGTTGAGCGGGGTGTTGCTGGCTTGCGGTTACGTCGCGATACGGCGGCGGAAGATTCAGGTGCATCGGTGGTTCATGGTGTCGGCGTTTTTGGTTTCGTGCGCGTTCCTGGTTTCCTACCTGATCTATCACTTTCGCGTGAAGCATGTGATCTTGTTTTCGGGGCAGGGGTGGATCCGGCCGGTGTATTTTGCGTTGCTGCTTTCGCACACGATTCTGGCGGTGGTGATTGTGCCGTTGATCCTGATCACGTTGCGGCGGGCGTGGCTCGAGAAGTTCGACAAGCATCGGATTATCGCGCGATGGACGTTGCCGTTGTGGTTTTATGTGTGCGTGACGGGCGTGATTGTGTACTTCATGGTGTATCAGATTTATACGCCGAAGGAGGCGCGTGGCGGTGCGGTGCATGGTGAGATGGCGATTGCCGACGATACGCGCTAGATAGAAGAGAAAAGAGCGAGAGAAGAGAAGAAAAAGCCAACGCAGAGGCGCAGAGTTCGCAGAGTCGCGCAGAGGACGACGTCCAAGACACGGGTCTGAAGACCCGCCGCTACAGAACCTAAAGACAACGCAATGCGAAGACAGCCCTATGGTTTTGGGAGGGCGGCGATTAGGGCGTCGGTGAATTGTTGGGTGGTGGTGTGGCCGCCGAGGTCTTTGGTGTGGTTTTTTCCTTCGCGGTAGACGGTTTCCAGGGCGGCTTCGATGCGACGGGCGGCGCTGCGTTCGCCTAAGTGGTCGAGCATCAGGATGCTGCTCATGAGCAGGGCCGTGGGATTGGCCAAACCTTTGCCTGCGATGTCTGGCGCGGTGCCGTGGACGGCCTCGAACATGGCGGATTCGTCGCCGATGTTGGCGCTGGGGACTACGCCCAATCCGCCTACGAGGCCTGCGGCCAGGTCGCTCATTACGTCGCCGTAGAGATTGGGCAGGAGCAGCATGTCGAACTGCTGCGGATTCAAAACCATTTGCATGCAGGCGTTGTCCACGATCATTTCCTTGTATTCGATTTCTTTGTGATGCTCGGCGACGGCGCGGATGGATTTCAGGAACAGGCCGTCGGAAAGCTTCATGATGTTGGCTTTGTGAATGGCGTGAATTTTTTTGCGGCCGAACTTGCGGGCGTACTCGAAGGCGAAGCGGGCGATGCGCGTGGAAGCGCGTTCGGTGATGATCTTGATGCTCTCGACGACGCCGGGGACGACTTCGTGCTCGAGGCCGGAGTAGAGGTCTTCGGTGTTTTCGCGGACCAGGACGATGTCGATGTTGTCGTAACGGGAGCTGACGCCGGGGAGATTTTTTACCGGGCGAAGATTGGCGTAGAGGTCGAGAGTTTTGCGCAGGGCTACGTTGACGCTGGGTGCGCCGCCGGCTATGGCGGTGGCCATGGGTCCTTTTAGGGCTACGTGGTTGCGGCGGACGGATTCTACCGCGGCTTGATTGATTACCTGGCCTTGCTCGCTGGAGGAGTCGGTGCGGCCGGCGATTTCTTCCCAGTCGATGAGGACGCCGGAGGCTTCGAGGATGCGGCGAGTGGCGGAGGCGACTTCCGGGCCGATGCCTTCGCCGGCGATGAGGGTTACTTTGTGGCGCATGAGGGATGTATTGTAGGCGAAGAGGTTGCGGGTTGTCGAAGAGGGTTTGGGAGGGCGTTGCCAGGAATAGCGGGTGCGTGGCGCGGCGTGATTGGCGCAGAGTTTTTGCTGAATGAGAAGTGGCGAGTGATTGCGAGTGATTGCGAGTGATGAGTGGCGAGTATGACAAAGAGCAATCGGTTAAACCGATGATGCCCCAAAGGGCGTCGCTACGAAGTCAAAAGCACACAGGCTGAAGCCTGTGCTACCCCAGGCGACACCCGTCTGCATTCGGAATTGAGATTTGGTATACTACGGGCGTAGGTTCGTCGCGGCCCTGGGGGTCGCGACCGGAGGCGATTTCGAGATGATCAGCTTAACCCCTGTAGCGAGCTCCAAGGTCAAGGAAATCATGAGCATGCAGACCCCGGTGCCGGTGGCGTTGCGCGTGGCGGTGGTGGGCGGCGGATGCTCGGGTTTTCAGTACCACATGGCGTTTGAGAATCAGACGTCGGAAGCCGACGATGTGGCGGATTTCGACGGGCTGAAAGTGGCCGTGGACCAGATGAGCTCGATGTATCTCGATGGCGTGGAAATTGACTACATCGAGACGGTGGAGGGTGCGGGGTTCAAGTTTAACAACCCCAATGTGAAGAGCACCTGCGGTTGCGGCAGTTCGTTTAGCGTTTAGTTTTCGCAGACCATTTGTGGTGGCAATGGATTATCAAGGCTCTTGGACGGACCGTTCAAGGGCCTTTGCTTTGTTCGGGTGTTGTGCGCGGGTGATGGCACAGGTTGGCGGCGAGGTCGCGCAACTAGCATGAAGATTGCAATGGCGCAGTTTAATCCCACGATTGGCGATTTTGCGGGGAATGCCGCCAAGATTTTAGAGTTGGCGCTGGCGGCGCACCGGCGCGGGGCGGAATTGGCGGTGTTCACGGAGTTGTGTTTGTGCGGGTATCCGCCGCAGGATCTGCTGGAGCGACCCTCCTTTGTGCGACGCAATCAGGAAGAGTTGCACCGGCTGGCGAAGACTTTGCCGCTGCCCGCGATCGTGGGTTATGCGGGGGCGGTGAAGAACGGGCGCGGCAAAGCGGTGGCCAATAAGGCGGCGCTGCTGCGCGACGGCCACGTGGCATTTGAGCAGAGCAAGATGCTGCTGCCGACGTACGACGTGTTCGACGAGTCCCGTTACTTTCAGCCGGCGGAGAAGCAGTGCACGTTTGCGATGGGGCCGGAGCTGCTGGGGATCACGGTTTGCGAAGACGCCTGGAACGACGTGGGATTCTGGCCGAAGCAGATGTACGAGCGGGACCCGATTGCGGAGATTGTGCAGCAGGGAAGCAGCGTGTTGATCAATATTTCGGCTTCGCCGTACACGCTGGGGAAGCAGGCGCTGCGTTTTGAGATGTTGCGGTCGGCGGCGGTGCGGCACAAGCGGCCGGTGGTGTACGTGAACCAGTGCGGCGGGAACGACAGCCTGGTGTTTGATGGGGCGAGCCTGGCCATTACCGCGGATGGGAAAGTGGCGGCGCAGGCGCTGGCGTTCGAGCAGGACCTGGTGATGTTCGATACCCTGACCGGTGAAGGGGAGATACACCCGCAGCCCACGGAAGAGATTGCGTATGCGTACGGCGCGCTGGTGACCGGGGCGCGCGATTATGTGCGCAAATGCGGATTCAGCAAAGTGCTGATTGGCCTGAGCGGCGGCATTGATTCGGCAGTGGTGGCGGCGATTGCCGTGGATGCGCTGGGGGCGGAGAATGTTCTGGGCGTGTCGATGCCCGGGCCGTTTTCGTCGGAGGGCAGCAAGACGGATGCGCAAGCGGTGGCCGCGCATTTGGGGATCAAGTGTATTACGCTGCCGATCACTGACGTATTTGAGGCGTATAAGAAAGCGCTGGAGCCGGCGTTTGCGGGACGCGGGCCGGACGTGACCGAAGAGAATTTGCAAGCGCGGGTGCGCGGGAATTATTTGATGGCGCTCTCGAACAAGTTTGGGTCGATGGTGTTGAGTACCGGGAATAAGTCGGAGCTGGCGGTTGGTTACTGCACGCTGTACGGCGATATGGCGGGTGGGTTGGCGGTGATTTCCGACGTGCCGAAGGAGATGGTGTACGAGCTGGCGCGGTGGATTAATAGTCGCGAAACAGGGCGTTCAAAGGATGGGCACGGCAGGGAAGTGATTCCCCAGGCGACGATTGACAAGCCGCCCTCGGCGGAGTTGCGGCCGAATCAGAAGGATGAGGATAGTTTGCCGCCATATCCGGTGCTGGATTGCGTGCTCAAGGCGTACATCGAGGATTTGCTGAGCCCCGCGGAGATTGCGGAGAAGTATGGGTTTGAGTTGAAATTGGTGCGCGAGATTGCGTTGCTGGTGGATCGCAATGAGTATAAGAGGAAGCAGGCGGCGCCGGGATTGAAGATTACGTCAAGGGCGTTTGGGTTCGGGCGGCCGTTTCCGATTGCGCAGCGGTTTGTGCCGTAGGCGCGGAGCAGGCGGATGTCGTACCCGACAATTCCGCGGGAAAAGAAGGATTGTTTTTTTCGGGAGGAAGTGGCGAGTGATGAGTGGCGAATCAACCGCAAAGTGCCACGGCCACGGCAACGAATGTGAAATGCGAGGCTAATGTGAAATTTTTGAAGATGGCCAGGAATACGGTGCTTACGGCGGCGGGTTTGGCTTGCGCTGTGGCGCCCGGGTTTGCGCAGGGAACTGCGGCAGCTGCGCCGAGTGGCGGCAAGGCGACTGCGTCTGCTACGCCGGCTGGGCCGGTGCAGAAGAGCATTGAAGCTTATTTGCGGAACCTGTATGCGTTTGGGCCGGACGTCGAGGTGCGGGTTGATGAGTTGAAGGAGACGCCGGTTGCGGGATTGTCGAGCGTCGACGTGCATGTAAAAGTGGAAGGGAACGACGAGACGGCGAAATTTTATGTGAGCAAGGACGGCAAGTTTTTGTTCCGCGGCGACCTTTCGGACCTTAGCAAGGACCCCTTGGCGGAGAATCGGGCGTCAATCCGGATCAAGGATGCGCCAGTGATGGGGGATGCCAAGGCGCCGGTGACCATCGTGGAATACTCGGACTTCGAGTGCCCGGTTTGCCGGAGCTTGCACGACGTGATGCGCGGGCTGGTGCAACACTATCCGCAGGTGCGGCTGGTGTTTCTGGACTACCCCCTGGAGTCGATTCATCCCTGGGCGCGGACGGGGGCGCTGGCGGGGCGTTGCGCTTATGCGCAGAACCCGGCGGCGTTTTGGAAGATGTATGACCTTATATACGACACGCAGGAGCTGATTGCGGCTGGGAATGCGTACCAGAAGATGACGGACTATGCCGGGCAGATTGGGCTGAACGCCGAGGTGTTCAAGGCGTGCATGGCTGGGCCGGAGGCTGCGGCGGCGGTGGACGCTAGCGTGGCCAATGGGCGGGAGTTGGAGGTACAGAGTACGCCGACGATTTTTGTGAACGGGCGGAGGCTGGTGGGGGCGGACCCGCATGCGCTGGAGCAGTACATTAAGTATGAGATCGCCAAGGCGAATGGCGCGGGTGCTGGCAAGTAGGAAGAAAAGCTAATTGCGAGTTCCCTCTTTTTTGCCGCGCCTGGCGATTTGCCGGGCGCGGTTTTTTTTGCGCAAAGCTTGCCGGACAGTCCCGAAGAGATGGGCACCCCTTTACCAATTCGAGAGAAAAATCAAAAGCGCCGGCCTCCCCGGTTTCACCGGGACAGGCAGAAGAAGCGGCCGGTACCAGAGCGGGAAGCGGATGGCCTGGAAGGGCAGTAGGGGAAATCCACAGGGCGTGCACAGGCGGGTTGGTCGGCCCATTTATAAGTTAACATAATATTACTTATAAGACGTAGTGTCAAGAGAAATCTTTGCGGGGTGGCCTGCTTGTGGATATTTGGTTGGTCTATGAGGGATTTGGGGTTGCTTTCTGTGGATTGCATCAGGCTGGCGCGGGGGGTGCGCCAGCCTGATGCGCGGCGAGCCTAAATTCCGCATCAACGGCGTGAAACGGCGCGGTTGCCTGCCCACGCAAAGCGCAGGGTGAGACGCAGCGTTTGCCGCAAAAAACACGCCGGTTTAGCGGACGGATTTGGCGGCGATGGCTCCTGCGGCGGCGCCTATGGCGAACCATTTTAGGGCGCGGGTGGTGCGCTGCAGGAGGGTGCCACCTTTGGCGGCTTTGAGGGCGGCGTTGCGGGATTGGGTTAGGGCGGCGGTTTTGGTTTTTTCGTCGGCTAGATCGCTTTGGGCGGCGGCTAGTTTGGATTGGCAGGCCTGGCAGTCCAGGAGGTAGTTGTAGAGGGGGCCGAGGTCGGCTGCGGGGATTTGAGCTGTGGGGGCGTTAGGTAATTCGGCGGATGAGCTGGGCGGCGGGTTCGATGAGGATGGAACCGGCGAATTGCTCGGCAAGCTGTTTGACACATTTTCCGACAAGCTCTTCGACTGGGGGCGGGAGCCGCGGGCCAGCGGGGGATTCGCCTGGGCCGCGGCCTGCTCGGAGATGGCTGCGAGGGTTCTGGCGGGCTGATTCCCTGCCGGGTTGGCGGCTGGGGAGGTCGCGAAATTTGTGGAGGTGCCTGGCTCGCCTGGCGTCGCTGCGCTTGCCGGCGTTTGCAGCGTAAGCGGAGTGGGAAGATGAGCTTGGGTGGCGATGGCGGCCAAGAGCTGGTCGGGCGTTAGGGTGGCGGAGGCTTTCTTTTGTGCGGCGATGGCGGCCAGGGTGGTGGCCAGCTGGGTGTCGCGGGATTGCTGGCTGGCGCTGGCGGCGGCCAGGGCTTGATTGGCGGCGGAGAGTTGGGATTGGAGGTGGGAGCGTTCGGCGCGCTCCTGGCGCCAGGCGAAGAGGATGGCGGCGATCAGGATTAGAACGATGGAGAGTTCGGCCAGGCGGAGGAGGAGTTTTTGGAGCATGTTTTTTTTGGTTTCGGCGGCGACGATAGAAACGGCCGCGGCCAGAAAAGCGGTTACCCCAGGCAACGGGATGGATCTTGCGGATGTGTTGCGGACGCGGGGCACAGGCCCGCCGAGAGCGGGATGCAACCGAGGGCAAGATTCAAGGCCAAGCCAAGAGCGAAGGCCCAGAAGCCAAGGCCAAGGCGCGCTCCTCCCCGGTTTCAGCGGGGCTGGCCGCTACAACGGCGAACTAGATCGAGACGCTGATGGTCATGGTGTCGGTGTCGGTCTGCGTGACCACTGGGTGGACGGAGGCGGCGCGTGCGGCGATGGCGGTTATGGCGGAGGAGAGAGCGGCGCGCGGGGTGGGGTCGCCGGAGCGGCCGGTGGCTTCAAGTTGGAAGACGGCGGTGAGGGTGACGGTGCCGGCGGAGGTTTGGTTCCAGGTGGCGTTGTGGGTGAGATTGGGCATTTTGTTCCTCTTGGGATTGGGATGGTACGAAGGCTACGCGGAGGCGCATGGGTGCGTCCGCTAGAAAATTTATTTGTTTAACCGCGAAAGCAAATTCAACGACCACGCCAGAGACGAAGGCGCCGGCCTCCCCGGTTTCACCGGGGCGGCAGAAGGCGGCCACTACAATGGCTACTGATAGCGAGCGCGGCGGGCCAGGACTTGCACCGGGTAATTGGGGTTAGCGCCGCCGTTCCAGGCGAGCAGGGCGCGCGCGGTGTCGCCTTGCACGGCATCGAATTTTTTGCGTAAGAGTTTGCAGCCGACCAGCAGGCCTTGTTGCGGATCGCAGAGGGCGCTTAGGAATGGGGAATCGAAGCCCGTTTCGCGGGCGGATTGTCCCATGACTTGCATGAGGCCCCAGGAGAAGCCGCGGGCGTAGGCTTCACTAGCGGTGATTTTGTTGTTGGTGTAAAGCGAGGCAACGTATTTTGCGAAGAAGGCTGGTTCGTAGCGCATGGCGAAAGGATTCCAGGCAGATTCCTGTTCGACGATGGCGCAGACGAGGGCGGGATCCAGGGCGAAGGAGATGGCTTGGCGTTTGGCCTGGAGGATCAGGTCGGGGGCGATGGTCATGATTTTTTTCTGGATTTCGGTGGCACAGAACTTTACGTCTGTGCGGTGTTGTGGTGCGTGCTGGTTCAAGTGCCTGCGGGCTGCGGCGCGAAACTGTGAGCGCTTTGTGGTGTGGATTACATTGTGCACAGAGTTAAGTCTGTGCCACTTAGGCCGATGCCTGGGTTACTCACGACGAAAAGCGCACAGGCTGAAGCCGGTGCTACCAAAGGCTGCTACTTACGGCGAGCGGCGGTGGCCGTTGGCGCCGTGCAGGTCGACGTAGCGGACCGCGGGTGTGGGACGCGGCTTGATTCCCTGCTGCTGGCAGACGGTTTGTAAGGCTTCGTAGATGTGCGGGAGATGGTTGAGCGCGAGATCGCGCAGGAAGGCGCGATTGATTTCGTCGTCGCGCATGCGGCGGTGTAGCCAGCGGAGGAAGAGGACGAATTGTACGCCGGCGGAGGCGATGGCGGTTAGCGGTGCTAGCCAGTGCATGTGGAGGGCTCCGATTTTTTCTGGTTGCGGTTTGGCGCGGTTGTGGATGCGTGCGACGTTGCGACGTTGCGACGTTGCGGACATGCGGCCTCCGCGCGTGGCGGGCACGGGCGGAGGGTGGTTGATGGTTTGATTTATGAATGGCGGTGCGCGGCGTGAGATGACGCCCCTGAAGGGCGTCGCAACAAACAACAAATTCAAAAACACAATCAAAAAACAAAATCAAAAGCAAAGGCGCGATTGTTTACGCCTGGGAAGCTGGGGCGCAGCATGCTGCGCCCCTACAAAGGCAACGTCCACGGCGAAGGCAAAGTGGATGGAGCCGGCGCTGACTTACAGCAAGCCGGCGGAGATGGCGCCCAGGGCGCCGCCGGCGGAGGAGGCTAGCGAGGGGAAGAAGCCGGTGCTGCGCGCGCCATTGGTGGCGGTGTTGAGGAGTTCGGCGGGGATGCCGAGGGTGCGGCCCAGGAGATTGCTGTCTACGCCGAAGACGCCGGAGAGGCCTTGCAGCGCGGCCATTTGGCGATTGAAGGCGGTGTTGCTGAAGGCGAGTTGGTTTTGTTGCGCCTGGTTGCCTTCGGCGATGCCTTTTTGGCGGGCCAGGTCGTCAGTGAGGTCGGCGAAGCCTGCGGAATTGTTGGTGGCGGCTACACGATTATTCGCGGATTGCTGTAGCGCGCCGAAGGCGCTGGAGAGTGCGCCTTGGGATTGCGCGGTGACGGCGGCTTGGTCGGCGGGGCTGAGGCCGGGATTGGCGAGGATGCTTTGGTATTGCGAGTTGAGGGTATTGCCGGTTTGTTGCTGGGAGTTGAGGAATTGCTGGTTTAGGGCGTTGGTGTTGGCGAGTTGCTGGTCGGTGAGTTGCAGGGTTTGGGCTTGGGCTCCGCGTCCCATGAGGTGGCTCCTTTTGCGCGATTTATGAAAATCGTATTGAGTTTCGTTTTTTGCAAACACTGGTGACGATGATGTCGTGATCCTGCCAAGATGGGGCGCAGCGTGCTGCACCCCTATAAATGCAACGTCAAAATCAAAGGCGACGGCATCAGAAGGCGGCCGCTACAACCGCGCGAGGCGTTTGCAGTACGGGGTCCAGAGGTCGTCGCGGAGCCAGCCCAGCTTGGTGATGCGTTTGCCGAATTTTTGCGCGATGGGCGGGGGGAGCCAGGCGTGGACGTCTTCCAGGCCGCGTTGCCAGGCTTCGCGTTCGGCGGCGGCGTGGAGATGGAGTAGGGCGCGCCAGCGGTCTTGCGGGGTGCCGTGTTGCGGGTCGAGGAGTAAGTAGGCTTCGGCGGTTAGGCGAAGGAAGGCGGCGCCGATGATTTGAGTGGGGCTGCTTCCCTGTTGTGCGGTGGTGTTCGCGTCGCTGGCTTCGCCGAGCGGGAGATCGGCGCTCCCAGGAACGGGGGCTTCGCCATTTGCGCCATTCGCTAAGACGAGTTTTGTCAGGAAGAGCGGATTGTTCAGATCCGGCAATGGGTAAGCGAAGCCTTGGGCGGCGTGGATGACGCGCAGGGATGGTAGATCATTTTCCGTGTAATGGCGGATTTGCATTTTGTGGCACAGGCTTCCGCCTGTGCGGTGTTGGTTTAAAGATTTTTGTGGTGCAAACAAAAACTCGCAAGCTGAACAGGTTGCGGAAAAAGTTGCCAAAGGCGACCGCCTCCCTGGTTTCACCGGGGCAGGCGGAAGGCGGCCGCTACAAAGTCAAAAGCTCACAGGCTGAAGCCTGTGCTACAAAAATCGGGGACGGGTACGCGCTCAGATTAGAGAACCGTTTTTGGGGTGACGCGGGCGCCGGTGTTGGTGCCGAAGCCGTTGCCGCCGCGCAATAGTCCGTTGGGTAGCGTGCCACTGCCGCTGGAGGGCAAGGGCGTTGGGCCGGCGGTGCCGCCGCCGACTACCGCGGTGGGCGGTGAGCCGAAGGTGATTGGCGTGGACGGAAGCGAACCGACGTATTGCGAATAGGCGCGCCAGTAGAGCGTTTGATTGCCGAGTTGCGTGTAGAGATTGCGCGAGGCGCCCAGGAAATAGACGCGCGGGGCGTGGAAGGATGGCGCGGTGTCAGACTCGGCGAAGTAGAAGAGGCCGGGGCGCGTGGCGGACGGGTCGGTGATGGCGACGTCAAACCAGCCGTTGGCGGCTTGCACCATGACCGAGGCGATGGGCGACGGCGCGGGCGACGGCGTGCTGGAGTCTACGCCGGCGCTCTGGCTGGCGGCGTTGACGGCGGAAACAATTTTCGTGAGCGTCTCGTAGAGGTACGGGTCGCGATCTTTGAGGGGCGCGATTTGGGAAATGGTTAGCATGGTTTATAGGCGGTCTGCTTAGATTACTAGTTGTATCCATGCCAAAGGTGTAGTAAGGTGCGCCCGGGCGCGTGGTGTAACTGGCAGCACAGGTTCCTGTCACGAATCCAGGTGCGGGTTCAAATCCCGTCGCGTCCAACGCTGTGAGTGTCGCGATCAGGGGTCAAAGACAGGATGACCCCAATCTCAATTGCGCTGAGCATATTTGTTTGTGCTTGACAATCGAATTGGCCGGTGTTTAAATGGCTTCGACAGGAACCTGTGAGCGGGCGTTGCCTGCCCACGAAAATGGATTCGACGAGGCGGCTCTTAAACGAGCCGCCTTTTTCTTATGCGCCAGCATGTGAAACGAATTCGCGGGACTTCTCGAACGAATCCAAATACGCCGACCAGCTAAAAACTCAGCGCGAAAGCTCAACATCGAAATTCAGCCGGCCGTCCGCAGGAGGGGTGTGCTGGAGCCACCATTGGCAGAGAGTTCGGTGTCAGCTGAGAAATTTGCCGATGCGCGACGGCATTGCAACCGCGTCGTGCAGACGACTAACACCCGCTGCACAGGAAGGAATGCGTGTGCTACTAGAAGCTAATTGCCGCCGCGGACTGGGGCCCAGGGGTCGATGCGCAGGCTGGGGTTGAATTTTTGCAGGCGGAACCAGGCGCCGGATTGGCTGGTGCCGACTTGGAAGGCTACGCGCTCGCCTAAGACATTGATTGGTAGCTCGAGGTCTTTCAGCGACGGGCTGCTTAGTGGGAGCGGCTGCTGGGTTTGCGGGTTGCTTTCTGAGTTGACGAATGTGGTTAGGGCTAAGTTCCCTGCCCCTTCGACGTACATGGTCAGGTAGCTGAAGAGTTTGCGATGCGCGCCGAGGCTTAGGGATTGCTCGACGGCGCGTTCCGGGAAGAAGTGCGTGGTGTAGTAGCTGTTGATGGCGGCGCCGTCGTCGGAGTTTTGGCCGTCGACTAGCTGATAGATTTTGCCGGTCGTTGCGCCGCCGCCTACGCCTGGCGTGCCTCCGCCCATGGTTACTACCGCGGTGCCGTTGGTGCGTTCGATGATGGCGCAGGAATTGGCCGCGATGGTCCAGATGGACCATTTGCGGGTTTTGTCGGTGGCGGTCTTGCGACCGGTGTAGGTGATGTTGATGGGCGGGCGTTGGGAGATGTCGTCGAAAGAATCGAGATCGCGATAGTCCATCATCAGGATGGTGTTGGGCGTGGTGGCGGCGCCGGTGGGAACACCGACGAAAATGCGGCGCTCTTTGATGTCGACCGTCACCCAAAGCGTTTGGCCGTACTGCCAGTTGATCTGATTCCAGGTGGGCTGAATTTCCTGACTAATTTTTTGCGGTTCTCCGCCGTTGCAGATGTACAGGCCGGTGCGGTGCGCGAGGACGACCCAGTCTTCGCCGATGCCGACGCCGCGCACACTCGGCGTGCCCACGCGTCTGGAAACTTCGGAGATGGTCCAGAGGGCGGGTTCGTTGACGCCATCGTCCTGCGTAACGTGGAGCGCATGCTCTTTCGCGAAGTACAGGCGCTCGCGCAGTTTGAAAGCGGCGCAGATGGCTTGGCCATTGTTTTCGTCGATGCTGAGCAGACCGTCGATGCCGTCGTAGCTTTCGGGATCGTCGACGCGGCTGGCGCGGACGAGCGAGGAATTTGTCGGTTGATTGGTGGGGAAAATTTCGATGCAGTCGATGTAAAACTGGCCGCCGGAGTTGGGCGTGCCGTCGGCGTAGACGCGCAGGACGAGGTCGCTGGGGATGGCGGCGAGCGGCGCGGTGAGCTCGGCGGAATATTCGGCGTAGCTGGTGGTGAGTTGCGCGGCGGTGAGCGCGAGGCCGGTGGTGTTGATGCCGGCGCTGGGGCTGTAGAGGTGAACATGCAGCGTTCCGGCGGACAGCGTGGCGTTGCTGGCGCAGCGGGCGCGCACGGTGTAATCGGTGTTGGCGGAGATTAAGGCGGCGCCGAGAGAGTCGGCGACGGCGGTTTGCGTCATGAGGCCGCGCGTGGGCGTGGTGCCGTTGCCGACGATGGAGTAGGCGGCGCCCCAGACGACGAAATTTTCTTCGTCGGTGCCGCCGGGGGCGTAGACCGGGTCGGGCGTCCAGCCGAGCGGATAGTGCGGCAAGGAAGGGCCGGTGAAGCCGCCATCGAAGCCGAGGTTGAGCCAATTGTCCTGGCGATTGCGTTCGCCCCACCAGAAGAGGCGCTCGGAATAATCGATGACGCCGGCGCACTCGCTGAGCTCGACGAGACGGAATTGGTTGTCGACGTTGGTGCCGGCGAGGAGGATGGCGTCGGAGAAGTCAACGGTGATCGAGGTGGTGACGTTGTCGCTGATGACCATGTTGCCGCTGAAGAGCGTGCCGCCGGCGCTGGTGTAGAAAAAGCTGGCTCCTCCGGAACCGGTGAAGCAAAGAATACGCGCGACGATGTTGCTCGGGCCGGTGGGGATGTTGGTGACGACGGCGCGCTTGCCGCCGCTGGCGGTCCAACTGGTGGCCGGGCTGGGCTTGGTGAGGTAGCCCTGGCGCGTTTGAAACATGACGCAGACCTG
This sequence comes from Acidobacteriota bacterium, assembly GCA_003161195.1. Classification (GTDB taxonomy): domain Bacteria; phylum Acidobacteriota; class Terriglobia; order Acidiferrales; family UBA7541; genus Acidiferrum. Next base: position 37,879 of record PMOV01000151.1, read on the forward strand.
GTGGACGCCGGCGACGATGCTGCCCGCGGCGGCGGCGGTGCCTCCGCCCGATGCGCCGAGCGCGCCGCTGGAGGCGGTGAAGGTGAATTGCGTGGAGCTGGGGACGCTGGCGATCGGGAAGGTACCGTTGTAGCCTGCGATGGCGATGCCGGTGGTGGTGACGAGTTGGCCGACGACGAGGCCATGCGCGGTGGTGGTGATAATCGTGGCTGTTGCGGATGCGCTCGTCCCGCCGCCGCTGGCAGTGAGGCCGGAGACTCCGGCGATGTACGTGAACTGCGTGCCGCTGGGCGTGGCGACTACTGGGAATGTGCCGTTGTAGCCGCTCACGGGTACGCCCGCGATGGTAACGGATTGCCCGGCGGAGAGGCCGTGCGCAGCAGTGGTGGTGACGGTGACCAGGAAGCCGTTTTCTGTGGCGCCGGTGGGGCTGGCGGCGATGGCGACCGCTGCGGGTTGGGTGGCGCCAGTGGGACTTGCGGCCACGCTGACGATTATGTTTTCGTCGACGGCGGTGGGACCTGCGCCGGGGCCGGTCTGGCTGACGCGATCAAAGTTAGTGTCGTCATACTGGCGCGGGAGATCGTTGCCGGTGCGGCCGTCGCTGATGGCGAGATATTCGCGGCCGAAGAGCGTGGTGGAGTGGGCGTAGGAATTTGTCTTTAGATCGGTGGCGATGCTGCTGAGCGTGCCGGGGGTGGTTTCTTTGTAGAGGACGCCGTTGGCATCGAGGGCCATGGTGCGCAGCGTGGTGGTGAGCGTTTCGTAGGTTTTCAGATAGTTGATGGTGGGATTGCCGGCGAGCGGGCCGAAGAGCGTCTGCAAACCGGGGCGGGTTTCGACGCCGGAATTGCTGTAGACGACGTTCTGGCAATCGGGCGAGACGCCGTGCGGAAGATCGGCGGGCGACAGATCGGTGACGAGGCCGCCAAAGATCTCGATGGGGGCGTCGAAGGAGCCTGCTGTGGTCATAAATAGTTTCTCGAGAGATTTCAGTAGCACAGGCACTCTTGCCTGTGCGCGGTTGCAACACAGGCAACGTTGGAGCGATGAGCGGTAACGCGATGAGCCAAGAATGCGATGTGGAACACTCAGGCGAAGTGTGGTTTACACCGCTGCACAGGCAAGAGTGCCTGTGCTACCTAAAGGCAACTGACTACTTCCCTGCTTCGTGCGTGGAGTGGGGCTTCTTCGGTGGCGCCGGATTCGTTGCGTGTTGCGCCGGCGTTGCGGGTTGGGTTGCGGCGTGGGCTGCGCCGGCGGGGAGCAGGCCGTATTGCGCGGCTTTTTCCGGGTTGAGGATGGCGCGGCAACTCTTGCAGACGGCTACGCCGGGTTTGATTTTTTCGGCGCAGACGGGGCAATCGTCAAGCGGCTTGGCGTTGTAGAGCCAGGGTTTTTCCAGGCCGAGGAGGCGTGCGGCGCGGCGCTCGAGGTCGGTGATGAACAGGGGATTTTTGGTGCGTTCCCACTCGAGGTCAGCGGCGTCGACCAGGCGGCGGTGAAAATTGTCGAGGCGTTCGCGCGCGTCGCGCAGCTCTTCCGGCGTGGGGGTTTCGCCGGCGGCGACGAAGACGCCGTGGAAGCTGGCATCGCCGGAATCGCTGTTGATTTCGCGGGCCAGGTCGTCGGCGATTTCGCGCGCGGTGATTTTATAGTCCATCACGCGCTTGTCGCCGAAATCCAGAAAGCCGGTGCAGCCGCGGACCGGAGTGAGCGCGTACGGTTCGCCGGGTTGCGGGGCGCGGATTTCGAGCGAGCCGAAATAGGTACGCTGGCGCGGGGGCCATTTTTCCGGCGAAATATTCACCAACAAGGCCACATCATTTTGTTGCGACAAAGTCTACCTCCCGGCGAGCGTTTGCTCGAAAAGCGATTTGGTGCTCGGTTGCAATGGAAAACGTCAATTGACTTTGCTTTGCACGGTCAAGGAAACTAGCGTTGCCGCGCTTCTTGCGAGCGCGGCGAAAGGCCGGGATGCGTCTATCACAAAAGAAAACGCGCGCGGCGCGGGCTTGCGAGGAGCGCCGCCCGAAGCCGCGGCGCGCCTTGAATGTAGCGGCCAACACCTGGTTGCTGCTGGTGCTCGGCGCGTTCCTGTGGCTGCGCATCTGGCAGTCCGAATCCGTCACGCACTTACTGCAAAGCTTCGCCCGTCATTTCTAACCCATGACCTTTCTTTACGCGCGAGCCATCGCCGCGGTGGCCGTCGTTGCGCTGGCCGGCGCGGGGGCGGGCCGCTGCCTCGCGCCGGTATGGGGGCGCGAGCGGAGCGGCCTGGAGCAGGTGGTGTTCACGATGCTCGGCGGTCTCGGCGTTTTGGGGACGCTGCTGTTCGTCGTCGGGCAATTTTATTTTACGCGTGGGCTGCTCGCGGCGGTGTTGGTCCCCGCAGCGGCGCTGGGGATTGCGCCTGCTAAAGAGTTCGTGGCGCGCGGGTGGCATTTTTGCCGAGAGCACGCGGGTGCGAAAGGCGCTGCGGGCGTGATTGCGTTGGTGCTGCTGATCACCGCCGTAGCGGGCCTGGCGGAAGTTCGCGGCGACTGGGAAAACGACGCGGTGGCGTATCACTTGCTGGGGCCGCGCGTGTGGCTGCGCGACGCCGTCATTCGCCCGGTGCCGGATAATTGCCACACGGCATTTCCGCAAACGGCCGAAGTACTGTTCGCCGCGCTGCTGAGCATCGGCGGCGATCGCGCGCCGGGAGTATTCGCGGTTTTGCCGCTGGGGCTTTTTTTGCTGGCCGTGGCGGCGCTGGCGCGGCGCGCGGGGTTGGGCGGCTATGGCGCCTGGTGGTGCATGGCGCTAGTGGTCAGTATGCCCGCGGTGTACGCCGGGGCACGCACGGGTTTCATCGACGTTTGGTATGCCAGCCTGGTGATGGCGGCGGTAATTCTCCTGCTGGACTTGCGCTGGCCAGCGGATTTCGCGGCACT
>PMOV01000151.1:40846-53760 GCA_003161195.1 Acidobacteriota bacterium
ACGCCGGAGGCGCTGCTGCGTTTTTTTCACCCCAAGTATTTGCCGGTGGCGGCGATCCGCGAATTTCAGGAGTACATGTGGCATCGCGGGGCGGGGCTGGGTCGCGGGCCGCTCGCCTACCTGGCGCTGCCCTTCCACCTGACGTACCAAACTTCGCGATTTCACGGAGCCGGAGGCATCGGGCTGGCGCCGCTGGCATTTGCGCCGATGCTGCTGCTGTTCGGAGCGCGAGAAAAATCGACCAAGGCGCTGGCGTTGCTGGCGTGGGTGATGACCAGCCTATGGTTTTTGCAGCAGGAATCACGCTTTCTGATACCGGTCTACGGCATCGCGGCGGTGTTGGCGGTGCTGGGGTGGCGCGCGATGCTGGCGCGAACGGGCCGCATGGCGGCGGCCATGGCGCTGGCGGTGGTGGCGATATCGCTTTCGTATGGGTGCTTCATGATTGCCTCCGCGCGAAGCGAAGAGCTGCACCGCGTGGTGTCGCCGTCTTATGCGGAGCGGGTGCGTGCGCAACAAATTCCGTATCTGGCGAGCTTCCAATATTTGAACGAAACCGCGGCGGTGCGCAAAGTGCTGATTCTGGACCGCAGCGTGCCGCCATATTATCTGGAGCGCGATTACCTGAAACCGATCGGACAGTGGGATGAACAAGTGCTGCCCGGGGTGACGCGGGCGGTGGACGCATTGCCGCGCGCGCAAGAGTTGGGCGTGACGCACGTCCTGGATGTGCAGTCCACGATTGCGCCGTTTCAAGTGCCGCCGAATTTTCCCGGGCTCGAACTGGTGGTGGACCTTCCGGAGCAGCGGGTGTATCGCGTGTTGTAGCGGCATGCCCGCATATTCCCGTGCGTATGGCGTGGCATTTATTGCATACGGTATTGGACGACCACGTTGGCGTCGGCGGGGCTGGTGGAGCAGCCGGCGGCGGCGGTTTGAACGCTGACGGTGAGCGCTGCGCCGGCGGCGTAGGCTTGCGTAATGGGGCCGCTATCGTTGGCGGCGGCGGCGATGGTGACGTTGATGGGCGAAGTGCCGTCGGTGAGGCGGACGACGGCGTTGGTGCTGCAGCCGGAAGGTGCGGTTTTGGTCTGGACTTGCACGCGCGTGACGGTGAGGGCTTTGTCGGTGGTCCAAGTAGCGCCGGTCCACGTTGAAGTGAGCGCGCTCGGGAGGAAAACGTTTTGTTCGGCGCGCGGGCTGGCGGTGAAGGTTTCGGTGCCCAGGCCGACGCCGGCGTTAAGGTGTTGGACTTTGGTGTAATCGGCTTCGATGTCCAGCTGATTGAGCGGATGGAGATTGCCGCCGGTCCAATTCTTGGAGGAGGCGACGGTGTTGTACATGTCGAGACCGGGCGCGCCGCTGGTGTACGTGGTGTCGGTGCTGGTGAGGACGCTGACGCCGTTGCGGTAGCAAGTGAGCGCGCCGCTCGGTTCGATAACTTCCAGGCGCAAGACGTCGCCGGAAGCGCCGGTGATCGTGGTGCTGGTAAGGTTGGTGCCGGCGCTGCCGCTGAATTTCTGCAGGAAGATGCTGGTGGAGTCTTCGATGCAGTTGTAGCCTGTGGTGCCGGAGAACATAACGACCGGGCCGATGAAGTCGCTGGTGCCGTTGAGCGTGAGCACGGTCAGTTGCGAGAACTGCCCGAAGGCGGAGAAGGCGTTAGCGGACCAGGTAGCGATGTTGTGCGATGTGGCGGTGTTGCCGACGAAGGCGTTGCCGGAAATATTCAGCGAGTTTACGTTGCTGGTCCAGTTGCCGCCGATGGCGCCGTTGGCGCGCGTGGCGTTGTCGTAGGCGGTGTTGACGTAGCCCGAGGCGACGAGCGTGCCGCTCACGTCCGGCAGCAGCTGCGTGCGATTGGCGGTGAAGGTGCCGCTCAGGGTGTCTTTGTAACCGCCGCCCGGCACGGCGAGCGCCGAGGCGCTCAGGCCGTTGCCGCCAAGGCTGGAGGCAGCGGCCAGCGAGCTTTGCGGCAAAGTGTTATTGGGGAAAATCGTCGGACCATCGAGATAACTCGTGCCGCTGACCTGGTAGCCAAAGCCGCCAGACTGGCACACGATGTTGCCGGCGGATGATCCGCGGCAGATGGTGGTGCTGACCTGTCCGGGTATAGGCGTCCAATTGAGGAGCACGCCTTGCGAGCCGTTGACGGTGATGGAACTGGAAACCGGCGAAGCGAAGCTGGGGTTGCCGTTCACATCGTTGGCCAGGATGCGGTAGTAGTAGGTGCCGGCGCTGGGTCCGGTGACGCCGCTGATGGCCACGGTGGGCGCGGGGGGCACGCCCATCGCGTAGTACGCTTCGCCGGTGCCGTTGAAGCCCGCGCTGGCGTTGTAGTAGTTGTCGGAGATCGAGTTGGCGGAATCGTTGCGCAGGATGTACGCGTTTATCCCGATAACGCTACAGCCACCGTAACCGCTGGTGGTGATTTCGACGCCGCCCTGATTGGCGGCGGCCAGCAACGGCTGCGTGCCGTTGTAGCACGAGGGATTCTCAAAGCGCAGCCCGCTGATGGCCAGGGCATTCGTTAGATCAAACATGGGCGGGGAGCCGCCGCCGACGGGGTCGGCGTAGGTGGTGCGGAGAATGTCGATGCTGGAGATGGTGTTGCTCCCGGTGTTGATACGCATGGTGGGGTAGTAGCTGCTTTCGTTCAGCAGCTCGTTGAAGACCGCGTGGCCGAAGTTGGCGGTGAGCGAGATGAAGCCGGCGGCGTCGATGAGCATTTCGCCGCCGGAGATGTACGTTTTGTCCATGCTGATGATGCTGGCGAGCTGCTGATTGTTCGCGCCAAAGCCCTGCTGGACGGTGTCCAGGAACAGCGGCGGGTAACCCCACTGCGTGCCGCCTTGCAGCGACATGCCGCCGCGCTCCCAATAAAAGCCGAAGCCGCCCCCGAGGCGGAAGGGCGTGCCGCCGTTGTAGCCCTGCACGTAAACGTTGCGGAAGTACATCTGCGTGCCGTTGTTGCCGGTGTTGTCCTGATCGAAGAAAACGCCGGATTGATAGGGGCGGTAGCTTTGCACGACGACGTTGGAAATCGTGTTGTCGCTATCGTTGATGGTGCTGGAGCCGGGAGAGTACAGCAGGAGCGGGTAGGCGTTGCCGGCGATTTGCGCGACGTGCTCGGTGAAGAAGGAAGGAGTGTTGCCGCCGCTGCCCTGGCCGAGTCCTTCGATCTCGTAGCCGGAGCGGCTGAGCCAGGGCTGGTTTAGATAGACCGACACGCCGAGCTGCAGCTTGGTGTAGCTCGGGCACAGGGTCATGCGCAACGGAGAGTTGAAAACGTAAAAGCCGCCCTGCGTGGCGCCGGAAGAAAAATACACCGTGCCGCCCTGGCTGGCGTTGGCGGCGGAGGCGCAGGCGGCGACGACGTTGCCGCTGTTGTCGTGCTGCACGGTGGCGCCGGAAACGCTGGCGCTGGGGGCGGCGGCCAGCGTGACGTTCGTGCCGCTGATGGCGGTGATGGTGGTGCTCAGAATGCCGTTGGTCGCGCTGCTCGGCGGATTCGCCGGCCAGTACGCGGGCAGATTCGTGGGCGTCAGGCCCCAATCGTAGAACGAACTGTCCATGCCCTGAGACACGCCGACGATGGTGTAGTTGGCGTTCGTCCCACAACTGGCGGTGCAGCGGTAGATGATGTGGCCCATGGTGGCGGCGGGCTGCATGACCCACTGCACGAAATTTCTGGCGACGACTTGCGTGTTGTCGTTGATGGTGACGGAGCCGCTCGAGTTGGCGAGGCCGGTTTGCAGGATGGTGAAGGTGGTGGCGTTGGGAACGGAGTTGACGACGTAGGCGCCCTCTACGGATTGGTCGCGGCCGCCGGAGCCGGCGTAAACCACGTTGATTTCTTGATTGGTTCCGAGGTTGCAGTTGCTGGCGCAGGTGAAGGTGGTGAGGCCGCCGGTGCGCGAGTAGGAGGTGACGGAAATGCTGGTGACGCCGAGGGCGCTGGCCCCCACCGTGGTGGTGAACGCCGCGCTGGCGGCGCTGAGGCCGCCGCCGTAATCGATGGCGACGATTTTGTAGTTGTAGGTGGTGCTGCCGTTGACCACGCCCACGGGGGTGACGGCGCCGGGAGTCGCAGCGACTACCGTGGTGCTGCCGCCGATGGTGCAGGGCGAACAGTTGGCGTGTGTGACGGGAAACGTGAAGCTGTTGTAGCCGGTGGCGGCGGTTTGCGCGAACGTGCCGTTGAAGGCGGAGTCGCTGGAGCCGGCGATGGTGATGCTGCTGGAGTTGGTGAAGCTGACGGCGTTCGAGGTGGTGACCGTGGCGACGTTGCTGCTCACGCTGATGGCGCCGATACCGACGGCGGCGCTGGGCGTGAGAACCACGGTGGCGGGACCCGCGGTGGCGATGGCCACGCCGTGACCGACGGCGAAGTCGCTGGTGCCGCCGGCGCAACTGATGACCGCGTTCGAGGCGATGGTGGTGCAATTGATGGCGGGCGGGGTGGAAGAGCTGGAGATGTAGCCGCCGTAACGCTGGAGGTCGAACGATGGATTGGGGCCTTTGGTGTGAAAGTCCGAGTCGATATTTTGCGGCGCGGTGAACGTGTTGGCGACGTTGGTTTGCGCGCCGCTGGCGCTGGAGATGGGGCCGATCTCCGCGCCGGTTTCGTCTTTGTAATACAGCCGCTTATCGAGCGTTTTGGTGTAGAGATTTACCGTGCCGGGGCTGGCGGCGCCGGGCGGGCTCGATTGATTCGAGAGATTCAGCGTGCCGCTGGCGAGATTGCCGATGACCGTGGTGTTGCCGGTGACCGCGAGATTGCCGCTGAGATTCAGCGAAAAGGCGCTGATGGTGCCGGTGAAGGATGGCGACGCGGGATTGCTGGGAAGAATGACGTCGGGGATTTGCTTGGTGGTGATTTGCGGGCCGGAGATTTCGAGCTCGTAGTTGCCGGGAGCGGCGTAGAAGAAATAGTTGCCCATGCCGTCGGTGGTGGTGGGATTGGCGAGCGCCTGGGTGAGCGCGGAGTCCGAGTAAATATTGGCGAGCGGGGCGCAGGGCTGGCCGGTGGCGGGCATGCTGCAAACGCGCACGCTGGCGCCGGCGAGCGGGATGCCGCGGGAGTTAAAGACAATGTCGTCTTTGCGCGAGGATTGCGCGTGCGCGGGCGCGATCGTGCCGGGGAGCACGTGCAACGCCAGCAGGAGCCAGGAGCAGAAAATGGCCATCGTTGTTGCGCGCCGGAAACGCGCCGCGATTTTAGATCGTATCATTGAAGTGACTAGCTCCAGTGGCACAGGCACTCTTGCCTGTGCGGTTTTTCAGTGAAATCACGAAACAGCCGCAAATCGAGCTGGCTTCGCGCCGGGGTCACAACCGCGCACAGGCAAGAGTGCCTGTGCTACTGTACTCGCACATGACGTACTATGAGCGTAATCTTCCGCATTGGCATCCGGCGGGGTGCGCCATTTTTATAACCTGGCGGCTGGCCGGCACGCTGCCGGAAACGCTACTGGGCAAGCTAAGGAACTCCCCGGAGCCCGCGAATCGCAAATTTGCGCTGGTGGATTGTGAGCTTGATCGCGCGGCCTACGGTCCGCGCTGGCTGGCAGAAACGGAGATTGCGAACGCGGTACAGCAATCCATACTGAAGGGCGCGATGGAATTGCAGCACTACGAATTGCCGGCCTACGTAATTATGCCCAATCATGTGCATCTGCTTGTCGATCCGCGGATGCCAATCGAGAGAATCACGCGCGGGATCAAAGGCACCACGGGGCACGTGGCAAATTCTGTTTTGGGCCGCAAGGGTCTTAGATTTTGGCAAGACGAGAGCTTCGATCATTGGATTCGTAAGCCAGCAGAGGGAGAGAAGATCATTCGGTACATCGAGAATAATCCCGTGAAAGCCAGACTGGTGACGAACGCGGGCGACTGGCGGTGGTCCAGTGCGTCGGCACCAGTAGCACAGGCACTCGTGCCTGTGCGCGGTTCAAAAGCAAAGGAAACGTAACGATTATGCACTCGGCCATCCTGATCACGGTTCGGCGTTCTTGAAGTTGCTACACAGGCAAGAGTGCCTGTGCTACCAAAGGCTACAGCAATTTGCGGGCGGTGATGGTTAGTTGGACTACGTCGGTGGCTACGAAGGTGGTGGAGTAGGCTGCGGCGGTGAGTTCGGTGCCGCCGCCGGTGAAACATTTCAGCTTCCAATTGTTGAGCGCGGTGCCGGCGATGGGGACGTAGTAGCCGGAGGCGCCGTTTTGGCTGTCGGCGAAGGCCTGGATGATTTGCGTGCTGGGGAGTTTGTCCGCCACGGTGGTGAAGTCGATGGTATCGCCGCCGACTACGTAGTTGCCGGAGAAGGTGAGCTGGGCGATGGCATAGTAGAGATTGCTGCCGGAGCCGTCTTCGTTAGATGGGAGAAGCGTGATTTGGATGGACATGAGCAAATTCCTCCTGACATTTTTGGGCGGTCGCAGGTGATGCGGATGATGCTTCGGCTGGCGGTCCGTTTTGTGGTGCTTACATCGCGCGCAGACGAAAGTCTGTGCCACTCCGCAAGAAAAGCTGGGTACTTCCGCCTGAGTTGCTCAAAACGAAAAGCTCACAGGCTGAAGCCTGTGCTACCTAAAGGCAAGACTTAGAACGGGGTGTAGCCGGTGCGCCAGGAATAGGGGCGGCGGCGGCGTTGGGAATTTTGTTCGCGGCGGACGGCGGCGCTGACCAAATCTTCCAGAGCGTCCGCGGCGGCTTCGTCCCAGCGTTCGGAGAGCGGGCTGCCGCGGGCCCAGCCTGCTAACGCGGCGGTGGCGTAGGCGATGGCTTCCTGCGCGTTGCGGATGAGGACCGGCGACGTGTCGTCCGTGAAGTCTGGATAGGCTTTGTTGTAGCGCAGGCGAATTTGCGTGTCTTGCGTGGCGCCGAGGAAGTAGAGGCCGTCGGCGCGCCATTCCCAGATGCTCAGCGTGGTGTCTTGTTCGCGCGAGGGGAGGCCGCCGTGTTGCGAGACGTCGACCATTTCCGCGAAATCGTCGGTGGAAAGATTGGGGCGCTCCCAGATTTTTACCGGGACGAGCAGATCCGTGGGGAGTTGATTGGGCGGCGCGGTGGCGTCGGTAATGGAAACTTGCAGCGACGGATCGACCGCGGTGACGGCGGTGACGACCAGGAGCGCGTCGTCCTGGATGAAGGCGCCGCCGCCGGCGTTGCCGATGGCGCGCTGCACCTTGCGATACGCGGAGTTGGCGTAGGGCAACAGGACGGTGTCGGTGAAAAGATTGCCGGCGGCGTCGTTGAGCAGCGAACGGACGAGCGCGGTGATCTGGCCGGCGGTGTTGTAGGCGCTGGAGCCGACTACGGGCATTTGCGTGTCCTTGTGGCACAGGCATTCCTGCCTGTGCGCGGTGAATCGGGTTGCCGAGGCGTGACGATCTCGAGCGTGGTGCAGAGCTCGGCGAAGCTAACGCTGCACGGCAGGAATGCCGGTGCTACTGACGTGCGTCTCAGCTATCCGGTAGCGGAGATTTTTGCAGATAGGCGGCCACACCGATGATGGCGTTGATCAGCGCGGCGGCTTCCGCGATGTGCAGCGTGGCGGAGACGCCGCTTTGCAAATTGAAATGCTGCGGGTCGATGCCGACGGCGGCGAAGCCGGTGAGGACGCCGCCGGCAGCGCCGCTGATGGCGGCGGCAACAATCCCGCGGAGCCAGATTTGGGTGTGCGTTAGACGCATGGTTTTTGTAGCACAGGCACTCTTGCCTGTGCGTGGCAGCGGTTAGCAATCGTGCATCGCGCAGCCATCGAGGGGTTGCTTCAGCGACACAGGCAAGAGTGCCTGTGCTACTCAAAGGCCGCCTAAGTGGCTGCGCGATGCGTGCTTGAAAGGACTTGGCGCGGCACAGGGGAGAGTGCCTGTGCTACAAAACCGTGACGAAGGGTTGCCGGTGGAAGGCTGGCACGGCGTCGTCGAGGACGTCGTAGGCCCATTGGTCGTAGGCGGCTTCTTCGCGCTGCTGGCGATCGTTGAGGCGGCGCTTCCCTGCTGGGCGTGGGGATTTGCGCGCGTACTCGATGGCGTGGGCGATGTGTTCGGCGGCGGCGGTGGTGAGCTGCAGGAAGCCGCCTTGCGGATCCTCAAGTGTGAAGCAGTGTTCGTAGTCGCCGCGACTTGGGTAGGGGCCCAGCGCGGGGATGCTGATGCCGTTTTCGCGTTCGATGCTCTGCGCGTACCACTGGCGCGGGCTGCCGTAGGATTCTGGCGGCATCCAGCGCTCGATGTGCCAGCGATTGACCGCCGGGTATTTTGGTTCGCGGCGGAGCTCGACGACTTCGCGCACGAGGTTGCCGCGTTCGTCGCGGTCGGCAAATGTTCCGCCGATCCAAGCCAGGCAGTTCCAGCCCCAGATGGCGCGATAGTTGGGCTCGCCATAGCGGTTGAAGCCACCGGCGTGGGCCAGGCGCGCGGCGACTTGTGGCGGCGTGTCGTGCGTTTCGCGGAGGATGGTGATGCAAGGTGTGGCCGCAAGGGCACGATGTATCGTGCCCCTACGGTTGCCACCTGGACGTGGTTTGCGATTCTGCGGCACGGTTTTTCTTAGTAGCCGGTTGGGCGGGCCAGTGTGTCGATGTAGGCGCCGGTGCGCGGGGAGTCGTCCCACACCTGAAATGCGGTGTCGAAGTAGAAGATGTAGGACGCGGCGATGCCGCCGCTGGCGCCGTAAATGGGGAACACCGTGTTGCCATTGACTTCGTAGAAGTCGATGTCTTTGAGCACGGCGCGGCCCCAGTGGGAGAGGTCCAGGAAGTCCACGCGGGTCTGGTCGGCATTGACGCTGGCCTTGATGGGGATGCCGCTCATGGTCTTGCGACCGCTGAACAGCAGATCCAGATCGTTGCCGGATTTTTCGCCGCCTTCCTTGATGATCTGGCTGACGGTGATGCCGAGATTTTCCCAGGCGTGTTCCTGCTCGACGGCCATGTAGGCGATGAGTTTGCCGAGATGGTTGATGCCCAGGGCTTTGCGGACTTTGTTGATGGCCAGACGGACGTTGCTGGGCGTAAGCGCCGCATTGCCGGCGTTCACGCGCGGGGTGGCGAGCTGAATCGGGTAGGTGGCGCGATTCAGGTTGAGCCACGTGCCGGTGGTGGCGTTGTTCTGATGATATTTGATGCCGAAGAGGCTGACGGGCTGCGCGCCGGAGAGGCCATCGTGCACGATGACGTCGGTGGCGATGGTGCCGGTGGGGACATTGTCGACGGTGATGGTTTGCGTGGTGACGGGGTCGGCGGTGAGTACCGTGGTAGTGACGCTGGCGGCGATGTTGCGGTTCGTCGTGAGCGTGGTGTCGTAGATCTGGATGGTTTGACCCGGATAGACGAGCGCGGCGCCGCTGGGGACGGTCATGGTGAAGGTGCTGCCGCTCACGTTGCTGATGGTGCCGAGAACGCCGTTGCCGGCGGTTTGCATGAGCTTGTCCAGGAAGGAGCGGAACTGCTTCATGCCCTGGGCCACTTCGCGCTTGGCGGCGTTTTCAATGGCGCGTTCGCGGCCGGTGGTGGAGTATTCGACGAGCTTGGTGATTTCAATGGCGAAGCGGAAGAAGACGGGAGCCACCTGCGCTACGTCATAGGCGGTGCCGGAGCCGCGGCCGAGATCGCCGCCATCCGCGGAGTAGCTGCCGGCTTTGCCGCCGGGATTCACTTGCAGGGGCAGGCGCATGTTACGGCTGGAAACTTTTTCCACGTCGCCGCGCTGCTGGATCATGGTGAGTAAAATGTCGTCGCGCTCGTACAGCAGGGGTACCTTGTCGCGTACCTTTTCGAGCTGCAACGCGATGACGTTCGCGTTTGCTTGTGCTGGCATCTGATTTTCTCCTTAGGATGAGTGGGGTTTTTCTGGAAAGCTTTTTTGTTTCCGGGGCGGACAAATTTGGTGTTACAGATTTTGGTGGCACAGGCACTCTTGCCTGTGCGCGGTGTAAGCGGCGCTATACACGTGGCCATGGCCGGGACCTTAGCGGCTGCGGAGTGATCTCGGTGTGGGCAGCGGCGCACAGACAGGAGTGCCTGTGCGACTGAGAATCACAAGTTGAGGATGTCGTCGTCGCTGAGTTGACGGTAGTCGAATTTGCGGTTGTCGCGAGCGGGCGTCGCGCTACGCGGCGCTTCGCGTGAGGGTGTTTGCGTTTGCGCTTGCGTTGCCGATTGGCTCCGGCCTGCGGCCGCTGGCGGCGACGTCGCGCTGCTGCTACGGTTTGCTCTCGCGCTGTGCGTGCCGAGCGTGGTCTGCGTCCAATCCGCCAGGACGCGCCGGGCGGCGGTAGGGATGAGTTGCTGGGCGCGTTCGCCGATGAGGCGGACGACTTGCGCGCGCGCGGTGGCGTCGAGGTGCTGGCCGGCGAGGATGCGCGCGACTTGTTCGCCCAGGGCGCGGTCGCCCTGGAGGGCTTTTTCGACGTCCTGGCGGATGGCGGAGGAGAGGCGTTCCTTGAGCGCGGCGCCGTTTTCCGTGCGCGCGGCGTTGGGGAGGGCCTGCTGCAGAGAGCGGTCGATGGCGCCGGCGACGCCGTGCGCGAGCTCTTCATTGGCGGCGCGTTCAAAGGCGGCGTAGGCGGCGAGGCGGGCGTCGTTTTGCGCAGATAACGGGTTCGCGTGTTGCGCGTTCCGTGTGGCGTTCTGTTCCCCTTGCGAATGTTGAGACGAAGATGACGCCCTGAAGGGCGACGCGGCATGTTGCTGCGTGGAATTTGCGGAGGCGTTCGATGGATTGTGGAAGGCTTGCGCGAGGCGCGGAAGCGGCGGCGCGCTTCCCTGCTCCCGCGGGGCGCCCGGGTCGTTGGACGCGTGACCGGCGGCTTCGAGCGCGCGCAGACCGGCGTACACCATTTCACGGAAGGCGGCGGGGTCTTCGCGCAGCATGGCGGCGGCGAGTTGCGCACGCGAGGCGCTCACTTGTTCTGGGCCTGCGTTGGGCGCGCCGAAGTACGCGCCATCAATTTCATCGAGCAGGCGCGCGCGGGTCGCTGCGGCACGCGCTTCTTCCGGCTTGGCGAAAACTTCGCGGAAGGCGGAAGCTTCCTGCCGGGCGGCTTGCGTGGATTGCCAGAGTTGGCGCGCCTCGGGGCCGAGCTGCGGATCGTTCATGCGCGCGGCGAGCCAGGCGGGCGGCGCATCGTTCGCGGTGCTCGCGGAAGTTGTTGCGGTGTTTGCCGGGTTCGCGGCGGTTGAATTTTGCGCTCCGGCGAGTACGTTGGTGTCCGCGGCCGCAGTAACGCCCTTAGTAATGTTTGTGACGACGTTTGAAGCTTCAACTGACTGGCCGTCCGCTGCGCTGGACACCAGCAGAGCCAAATCTTCGCGCAACGGATCGAGCGGGTCGGAGCGTTCACCCGCGAAAATTTCGATGTCCTGGGCGTCCGGCTCGATTTGCAGAATTTGCTCGTCGGTGAGGGCGAACAAGTCGGCGGTTTGGCTGGCTGCAGGTGACAATCCGGAAGGAAGTGACATGCTGATCCCTTATGCAAGATAAGCTGAACAACGAAATGCTTATTAAAGGCAACGCCGATATACTTTAATAAGGAAATGGCTATTCAAGTTTGCTAAAATAGCGCTAACCCTATGAATCCCACTGATTTCACGGCAGATAGCCCAGGTCGGCTGGTAACCATCACGGAGGGAACGCAGGCTTTCGTGCCAAGCGTCCTTCCGACCTGGGTGCCGCTAGACGCAAAGGCGGTAAACCTGCTCGCGGAGGCCAGTCAAGCATTGGGCCTGTTGCAGGGACTGGTGCAATCGTTGCCAAGCCCGCAAATTCTGGTGCGACCGTTCGTCCGGCGCGAGGCGGAACTTTCGAGCCGCATCGAAGGCACCTACGCAAATCAGGAGGAGCTGGTGCTATTCGAGATCGATCGCGCTACGGCTCCGGAAAAATCCGACATTCGCGAAGTCTGGAATTACATAGCGGCTTTTGAATACGGCCTGAAGCGCCTCGTGGAGCTTCCGGTTTCACTACGGCTCATCCGCGAGTTGCACGGAAAATTGATGAAAGGAGTTCGCGGGGGCGACCGCCATCCGGGCGAATTCCGAACTTGTCAGAACTACATTGGGCAGAAAGGCCAGCCGATCGCGAACGCCCGCTACGTACCGCCGCCGCCCGGCGAACTTTCCGCGTGCCTGGACGCGTTTGAAAAGTCGATACATACGGAATCGCAACAGCCATTTTTGGTGCGTTTGGCGTTGATACATTACCAATTTGAGGCCATCCACCCGTTTGAAGACGGCAACGGACGCATTGGACGGCTCCTGCTGCCGCTACTGCTCGTTGAAAAAGGCATTTTGTCGCATCCGCTGATACAGCTCAGCGCCTATTTTGAACGGCATCGACGCGAGTACTACGACCACTTGCTGCACGTCAGCCGGTCAGGAGAATGGCAGCCATGGGTGACGTTTTTTCTAAGCGCCGTCCATCAAGAATCGATTGGGGCGGCAAAGCGGACGCGCGCCATACTGGACTTGCTCGCGAAGTACCGCGACAAGATGGAGTTTTCCGCGCGCGCGCTGAAAATTGTGGACGACCTTTTTGTTACGCCGGCGGTAACCATCAATCAAGTGGCGAAGCGCTTGCGCGTAACGTATCCCACGGCGGAACTATTGGTTCGCAACCTGATCGCCGCAAACATTTTAACTGCGGACAAGACCCGTCGGCGCAATCGCATCTTTCACGCTTCCGAAATCCTTAGCCTGGTGCAGGAAGAATCGTGAAGGAAGAACGTAATCGCCAGGGAACGCGATATTACATTGCCAGGAAAATTCTGCAGTTGGGCGACTATCTTCCGGCGGCCGGTTGCGGCGGTGATTGCTGCTGCGCCGGTGCGGGTGCGGCGGCGATGCTTAGGGCGCGGAGGTGGGCTTCGGCGTGGGCGCGGACGTTGGCGAAGCCTGCGGGGTTGGT
>PMOV01000241.1 GCA_003161195.1 Acidobacteriota bacterium
ACGCTGGTTTTGCCGGCCCGGAAGCCGAGCAATCCGAAGGGCAGCGGCTTCCCCGGACCGTAGATTACGCCGGGTCGCACAATCGTTACCGAGAGCCGTCGCGCGGCCGCGGCATTTTCCCGCGCGAAATCAACCGCGAACCCGTCCGCCTGAATTTTTGAGTGCGCGTAGGAGTCGCGCAGTGCGGGGTGCGGATCGATCGGCGTCGATTCATCAATGACTTCGCCTTCGCGCACCAAGCCGTACACCGCGATGGAACTCACATAAACAATGTGCCGCACGCCATTTTGCAGCGCCGCTTGAAACACACGCTCCGTGCCGCCGCGGTTGGAATCGAGAAAATCTCCAAGGTCACCGGGAGCTTCCACCATTGCGGCCGCGTGATAAACCACTTCCGCCCCTGCGACGGCTTCCGCAATGGCCGCTGGCTGCTGCAAATCGCCACGCACCACGCGCGCCCCGCTTTGTTCCAGACGGTCAGCACGTTGCGATGGGCGCGCCAGCGCGCTAACGCTCGCGTCCTGCGACAAGAGACGCCGCGTCAGTGCGCCGCCTAGAAAACCCGTCGCTCCCGTTACGCAAACTTGCGCCATCCATCACCCAGCAGAAAAGTTACGCACAGCGGAGCGTAGCAGAATCGGCTCAGTCTTGCAGAGCGAGGGGTTTTGAGCGCGAGGTACTGCGGGAAATGCGCTGCGGGAGATGCGCCAGAGCGTGCCACGTTGCGCTAAACCAACAACTCAGCGCAACAAATCTTCCAGCGTAATCCGTGAATCGGTCTTCGCATCGCGATATTTCACGATCACCGCGCATTGCAGCGAAAGTCCCCACTTCGCCGCCGCCGGATGCGTCACCGCACGCGAACCCGGAACAACCACCGCGTCCGCCGGAATGATCAGCGGCAGTTCGTCCTTCGCCGCGCGCACCACTCCTTGCACCAAATCGTAAACCGGCGTCGAACGATTGAGAATCGTCCCCGACCCCAGTACCGCGCCCCTTTTCACCACCGTCCCTTCGTACGTCCCGCAGTTGCCGCCGATCAGCACATGATCCTCAATAATCACCGGAGCGGCGCCCACCGGCTCCAGCACTCCGCCAAGTTGCGCCGCCGCGGAAATGTGGCAGTGGCGCCCAACTTGCGCGCAACTCCCCACCAGCGCGTGCGAATCGATCATCGTCCCTTCGCCAACGTACGCGCCCACGTTCACGAACATCGGCGGCATGCAAATAACCCCGCGCGCCACATACGCTCCATCCCGAATGCTCGAGCCGCCGGGAACCACCCGCACGCCGTCGCTCAGGCTTAGCGCCCGCAGCGGATACGTGGACTTGTCGAAAAACACCTGCCGCGCCCCGTGATGCTCCGCATCGGCGGAACCCGGATCCAGGGAAGCTTCGCCAGACATGTTTACGACTACGCCGAGGCGAAAACCTACCAGAATGCCCTTCTTGACCCACGTGTTGGTGCGCCAGCCCGTTGGCGTCGCTTCATCCGGTTCGGCCGCGCGGATTTCCCCCCGGTTGAGCGCGCTTTTGAAATCGCGAAACAGCCGGAAATGTTCTTCCTCGTAACTTTGCGGCGGCTCATCGAAAAGCTTTTCAATGCGTCGCTGCAGCATGGCTTCTTTCTGACCGAGCTGGACAAAGCGATGCCAGCGCGTCCCGAGTCTCTGCTAGCAGGCCCAGATTTTCCAGCACGCCGTGAATCCGCGCCTGATTCTCCGCTTTCGGCGCCACCATGGGTAAGCGCCACGCCGCCTCCAGCAAGCCCATCTGCGCCATCGCCGCTTTTACCGGCCCCGGATTCGATTCCACAAAGTTTACTTCCATCAGCGGATGATAGCGGCGATGCACTTCGCGCGCACCCGCAAAATCGCCGCGTCGCGCCAGATTCACGAGCCGCGTCATCTCTCCCGGAATTTCGTTAGACACCACGGAGATCACCCCGCGGCCGCCCAACGCAATCAACGGCAGCGTAATGGCATCGTCCCCGGAGAGCACCATGAAATCGTTCTCCACCTGATTGAGAATCGCGGCCATTTGCGAAATGCTCCCGGAAGCTTCCTTGATACCGACGATATTGGGAATCGCGGCCAGCCGTTTCACCGTAGCAGGCTCGATGTTGATGCCCGTGCGCCCCTGCACGCTGTAAAGAATAATCGGCAGCGGCGTGGATTCGGCAATGGCGCGATAGTGCTGCACCAAACCTTCCTGCGTCGGCTTGTTGTAATAGGGCGTCACGGAAAGTAGTCCGTCGACGCCAATCGTTTCCAGTTCACGCGCCAAGGCCATCACTTCGCCGGTGTTGTTGCCGCCGGCGCCGGCCAGCACCGGCACGTGGTGGTGCGCAGCTTCCTCCACCGTGATGGCTACCACGCGCAAATGCTCTGCGTGCGTCAGCGTCGGGCTTTCGCCCGTGGTGCCGCAAGGCACCAGAAAGTCGATCCCCGCGTCAATTTGCCGCCGCACCAGCTTGCGCAGCGTCCGCTCGTCGAGCGCGCCATCCTGCGTGAATGGTGTTACCAGTGCCGTCCCGCATCCTGTAAACATGTGCTGCTCCTTCCTCTTCTTGCTGTCAATCGAAATTCCGCCGCCCGCCACGCGTGTGATTTATGGCGGCGGCAATTGCCCCAGAATTTCGCCAAATTCGTAAACTCCCTGTTTCCCCGCAATCCAGCGCGCCGCCTGCAGCGCCCCGCGCGCAAAGCCTTCGCGGCTCCGCGCCGTGTGCCGCAGCGTGATGGTGTCGGCCGCGGAGTCAAATCCAATTTCGTGCGTGCCGGGGTGGGCGCCCGCGCGATTGGCGGCCAGCGCGATGGGTCGCGTGTATCCGGCCCTTTGCATCGCTTCCGCCAGTTTTTTCAGCGTGCCGCTGGGCGCATCTTTCTTCTGCGCATGGTGGATTTCCCACGCCCACGCGTCGTACGCCGGCTGCGCCGCGAAGAGCGCCGCCGTCTGCGCCACGGCTTGCAGAAAAAGGTTTGCGCCCACGGAAAAATTCGCGCTCCATACCAGCGCAGTGTTGTTTTTGCCGACGGCCTCGTTAACACTCGGCAGCCGTTCAAACCAGCCGGTCGTGCCAGCCACGGAATTCACGCCCAACCCAGCGAGCGTGCGGAGATTTTCCGGCGCCGCAGCCGCCGTCGAAAACTCCACTGCGACTTGCGCGCCTTTCAACGACGCGCTGGATAAACCCGCGCCGCGCGCCGCACTGCCACTGGTGAATCTCGCGCGCACTTCGCACCCATATTCCGGTGCCAGCGCTTCGATCAGCCGCCCCATCTTCCCGTGCCCAACAATGGCGATAGGCAGCGTCATGCTTTACTCCTCGCCGCCGCGAGAAACTGCCGCACCATGCGCTCGTAAATATCGACGGCGGCGGATAATTCGGTTTTGGGCATGCGCTCTTCCGCGGTGTGCGCCACGTGAATGCTGCCCGGCCCGATCAAGAAGGGCTGCCCCCACGTGTCCGCCAGCGTAGGAATGTCGGTCGTAAAGGCCACCACGGTAGTTGGTAGTTTTTCCAACGCCGTAAGGTGCACCGCGGGCGTATGCAACGCTTCCCGCGCCGTCATCGCGAGGTCTGCAACGCCTGCAGTGCCGTTGTGCTTTGCCACGGCGGCTCGCACCGCTTCGCGTAGCGGCGACGGATCGCCCACCGTGCGGAACATAATTTCCGCCTTCGCTTCGTCGGCAATCACGTTCGGCGCGCGGCCGCCGCTGATCACGCCGACGTTCAGCGTGCCCGTCCCCAGCAGCACATCGCTCGGCATCGGAGTAGCGCGAATTTCCTGCAGCACCTCCAGCAGCGCATGAATCGCGGAATGCCCCAGCTCCGGATAGGCGGAGTGCGCAAGTTTGCCGCGCGCCATGAGCTCAAACCGCAGCGCCCCCTTGCAGCCCAGCGCCAGCCGATTTTCCGTCGGCTCACCGTTGATCAAATAGCGCGAGCCACGCGGCGTAGCCGCCGCCGCGCGCGCCCCAGCGCTGTTCCGCTCTTCGCCCACCACAAACAGCAACGCAAAATCCCGTTCGCCCGTGGCCAGCAGCCGTTCCACCGCGGCAATCATCGCCGCGATGATCCCCTTGGCGTCGCAAGCCCCGCGTCCAAAGATAAATTGCTCGTCTTCGCGCGAAGGAAAAAATGGCGGCACCGTATCGGTGTGCGTGGAAAGCGTAACCAGTGGCTCGCCAAAGCGCACAAACAAATTGTCGCGTTCCGGCGCGGCGGGCAAAAGCTCCACCACACCGTTATGTTTCGCCGCCAGCGCGGAGACATGCGCGTGCAGATACTCCACCACCGGTTTCTCGTGGTTGGTGATGGACTCTATATCCACCAGCGCGCGCGTTAGCTCAAAAAGATCCAAGCTCAGCCAAATTCCTGTGGATGGAAGCGCGAAGAAAGGAAGAACCGCGAAGACAAACTCGGGGCTGCTGCCTCTCAATAGCGCTTCACCCGGAAGTTATATCGCCATCATGGCGATAATTTACGGATGACAGTGGACCGGCTTTAACCCAGGTCCCCCAACCGCTGCGGTGCAGTTACCGCGGCGATTTCGGCGGACAACAGCAACAGGCTGTTGCTTTCGGCGCGTTATTCGCAATAGGCTGATGCGAGTTTCGCACTTGAAAGGAGTGCCCCTTTCGCTCAGGGCTCCGATACGGCTCGGAATTGCGCGCCTGGCTACTCATGGCCTCCGCTCCTCTACTAAGACCTAGCCAGTGTAGGAGACGGGTCGCAGGGGTGTCAATCGGAGAATCGGCCCCCGTCGCGTACTAAAGTCGCGTACTTAAATTGCCGCGGGGCGTGTCGATTTGCCACTGGCACAGCGACTATTTGGTGTATGCGCAGTCAAACCTGATAACACCGGAGGACTAGCATGAAATACCTTTGCCTGATTTATGACTCGGAGAAGCTGATCGAAAGTCTGCCGAAACCGGAGCTCCAGAGCATCTTTGGAGAGTATGGAGCCTTTACCCAGGACATCACCAAGAGCGGGCACTATCTGGGCGGGAACCCGCTGCAGCCGGTGCATACGGCTACCACGGTTCGTGTGCGCAACGGCAAAATCTCCACGACGGATGGCCCGTTTGCCGAGACCAAGGAGCAACTCGGCGGATACTATCTGGTGGAAGCCAAGGATTTGAACGAGGCCATCCAGCTGGCCGCGCGCATTCCTTCGGCGCGTTACGGTTCGATTGAAGTGCGGCCGATTATGGTGTTCGGCTCGCAGGCCAGCGCGTAACGGACACCGGCACTAAATCAAGCGAGGAACAGGGCGATGGAGCGCGTCGAATTCAGCGCCTGGGTTGCTCCCGGCATGCCTGCCGAAGCCGACCCACG
>PMOV01000341.1 GCA_003161195.1 Acidobacteriota bacterium
CCGCGCACGTCGACGATCATGGCCTCCTTGCGAATTTGTGGATAGTAATATTTGATGAATTCGCGGATGCCCTCGGCGCCCATGTTGGGCACGTGAATGTAGCCTACGCGGCCGCCCGTGGCTTGGTCCACGTATTCGCGGTTGTGCGTGACCCAATCGAGATAGATCAGGTTGCTCTCGCTGGCGATGGGGCGGTAGGTGATGTTGTGGGCGCCGTCGGCGGTGGGTTTGGGGTTCACCGTCCATTGCACGGTGCGATTGCCCTTGTTTTGCAAGAGTTCGTAGGGATTCTTTTTGGCGGGAAGATCTTCGCCGTCGATGGCCAGCAGGTAGTCGCCTTCCTTGACGTCCACGCCGACCTCCGTCAGGGGAGAGCGGTAGAGTTCTTCCTCATTTTGTCCGCGATAGATCTTCGCGATGCGATAACGGCCGGCGGCGGCATCGAGTTCGAGACGCGCGCCGGGCAAGGCGTCCTGCGGGCGTTTGGGAATTTCAAAATCGCCACCGGAAATGTAGGAATGGCCGGTGCTTAGCTCGGCGACCATTTCGCCCAGGACGTAGTTGAGGTCGGAGCGGTTGACCACGTAGTTGACGAGCGGGCGATATTGCGCGCGCAGAGCGTCCCAATCGTAACCGTGCATGTTTTTCACGTAGAAGAAGTCGCGGTAGCGGCGCCAGACTTCGTTGAAAATCTCCACCCATTCCTGTTGCGGGACGCGGTCGACCATCAGTTGATCGGTGGCCACTGGCTTGCCGGTGGTTTTGCCGTCGGGTTTTAAATCATAGAGCTTGTAACTTTTTTCCTGGCGGACGAGGATTTTTTTGCCGTCTTCGGAAACATCATAACCGTTGATGTTTTCGAGAAAGGTGGTTTCTTTGCGGTCCTTCTTGCTGAAGAGGACCAGATTCGTGGGCGGGTAGGAGTCGCGTCCGTAGAAAGGTGTGCCGACGCGTTCGTAAACCAGATATTCCCTGGTGGCGACGAGGCCGCCGAGATTGTCTGGGTCGACCGGCACGCGGGTTACGCGGGAGGCCAGGCCATCGAAATCGATGTGCATGTAGCCTTTGGGCTTTTCGTCTTTCTTGTCTTTTTCGTCCTTTTTATCCTTCTCGTCTTTCTTGTCTTTGTCGGCTTTGGACTTATCGCCGGTGTCGTCGCTGAGCTTTCCGATGGTGACTTCGTCGCTTTCGGGTGGATAGGGATTTTTGCCGTCTTTGCGCAGCGTGAGCGCGAGCAAAGCGCTGCCGCGATCCGTGGCGAAGTTGAATTCGATGCGGCTGAGCGCGGGAGCGTATTGGCGCACGCCCACAAAGTATAAGTAGTCGCCGCTGGGATCCCACGCGGGATCGCCGGAATTGTAAAGCTCATCGGTGACGCGACGGGACTGGCCATCGGTGGCATCCCAGATGTACAGGGCGGTGAAGCCTGCGGCGTTGCTCAAAGTGTAGGCCAGGTAGCCGCCGTCAGCCGACCACGGATACCACGGAACCCGGCCATGCTTGTCTTGCGCAACCTGCAGGACTTTTTTATCGTCCAGCGTGAGCACGTAGAGCTTGCCGTCTTTATCGCTGAAGGCGATGCGCCTGCCGTCGGGCGCCCAGGTGAGGTGATTGAGCATGGCGTGGAAGCCATGCGTGAGCTGCTCGGGTTTGCCGGAACCGTCCTGGTTGATTTCGTACAGCTCATCTTCGCCGTCGAGGTCGGAAATGAAGGCGATCTTCGCGCCGTCCGGCGACCATTCGGCAAATTTATCGTGGGCGTTCGAGGAGTTGGTGAGGTCGCGCACGGCGCCTTTTTCGATGGGCGCGGTGAAGACGTCGCCGCGGGCCACGAAGAGCGCGCGTTCGCCCTTGGGGCTGAGGCTGGTCCATTCGATTTGTGCGGCGGCGGAAACGCGCGAGGGGCGCATGGCCAGCGCGTCGGTGGGCACGTCGATGGAGAGCTTCGTGGAGTTGCCACTGGCGAGGTCGAAGATGTTCAGCTCGCCGTCCAGTTCATAAATGATGCGCCCCTGGTGATCGGTGCTGGGCCAGCGGACGTCCCACTGTTTGCTGTGCGTGAGTTGCGTGGTAGTTTTGCTGGCGGGGTCGTAGGAATACAAGTTGTTGGTGTCATCCTTGTCGGAAGAAAAATAAATTTTGCCGCCGATCCACATGGGATCGCGATGGGCGCGCGGGTCGGTGGTGATTTTCTCCGCGGCGTGGGTCTTGAGGTCGAAGATATAGAGTTGCTGCGCCCAACCGCCGGAGTAGCGCTTCCAGGTACGGAAATCGCGGAAAAGCGGCGAGTAGACGACTTTTGTGCCGTCCGGGGAAATATCTCCCGCGCCGGATTTTGGCATGGGCAGCGCTTGCGGCAGGCCACCGTCGATGGAAACGGTGTAGAGGCGACTGTCGCCCAGATCGAAATATTCGCGGAGGGAACGGAAAACCACGGATTTGCCGTCGGGCGTCCAGCCGTAGACCTGATTGTCATATCCCCAGCGGGCAGGGAGCGGGCCGCGTGCGGGATAAAACGTCAGTTGCTTCGGAATGCCGCCGGTGGCAGGGATTACGTAGACCTGCTCGTCGCCATCGTACTGGCCGGTAAAGGCGATCCACTTGCCGTCGGGCGAGAATTTCGCGAACGCTTCGACGCCGGGATGCGCGGTGAGGCGCGTGGCCATGCCGCCGGAGGTGGAGGCGGTCCACAAATCGCCGCCGTAACTGAAGACCACTTTGTCGCCGTGAATGTCGGGGAAGCGAAGGAGTTTGGTCTCGGCTGAGGCCGAAGCCGCGAGCAGCACGGTGAGCAGAAGGCTAGAAGCAAACATCTTCAGCGATGGGAGGCGCATACTTTTCCTTTCGCAACCGACTGGGACATCCTGAAATGCGTAGTTGCAAGAGCGCATCTACGTCTCCACAGGGCTGCTTAAGAGACGAATGCGCCGCCCGATAGTCTACTCGGAATTTGCGTTTCTTCCAGCGTGGCGAGTGGTGGTGAACGAATCGAGCTTGGGCAGGACAAAAGCTCACAGGCTGAAGCCTGTGCTACAAAAAACAGCTAGCGCGGAGGGCGGGCGAATTTCGACTGTACGAATTCGACCCGAGTGAAGGTGCCGTTGCCGGTCTACGAACTTCTGTCTGCCTGAAGCTGCAACCACTCATTTTCCAGTACGAAATACGCGACGAATACCAAATATCTCGTCGCATTGATTTGAATCTTCAAATTCGACGCTTCTTTGGCGAAGTCCGTGGCGGACATCAAGTGTTCGAATTTCCGCAGAACTTCTGTACAGGAACGACGAGAATAGTCTTCCCAAGACTCGCCGCCCGTCCGCTCGGTTGAATCGGCTGCGAGCCAGTACATCTCGTATATGCTGCCGTCATCAAGCCTGAACTGAAATTGCCCGCCGAGACACGCATAACTTGCATCCTGCGCCTTCGGTATAGCATTTGGAAAAGACGACACGCTCCAGCCGTATTCGTTACCGACTAGCGTAGCGCCTTCCGCAATGTCCGGCGGAAGAAGATGATCCGTTGACATGCGAGCAGTATAGGCCAGGTCCGCCGCAAGCTTGAGCAGGTGTAAACGCGCTAGTCGGAAAATAGCCCGCGAACTATTGCCCGCCATTGTGCTTTTTTCACGGTACGGGAGTATGAT
>PMOV01000144.1 GCA_003161195.1 Acidobacteriota bacterium
GCTTTGTGCGCAGCCTCTACAACCTCAAACACGTAGACCTCGGCCTGCAATCCACAAATGTCTTGCAATTTTCCGTCGCCCCGGAACTCAACGGCTACTCCAACGAACGCGCCTACGATTTTTTCCGCCGCCTCGAAGAGCGCATCGCCGCTTTGCCCGGCGTCCGCTCCGTCAGCGGCGTCGAAGAACCGCTGCTCGACAACAGCGATTGGGGCTCCAACATCACTGCCGAGGGCGAACCTGCCGATATCGCCGGAACGCGCGACGTCGAACGCAACGGCGTCGGCATAGGCCACTTCTCCAATCTCGGCATTCCCCTATTGCAGGGCCGCGAGTTCGCGCTGCAGGACGGCCCCACCAGCCCCAAGGTGGCTATCGTCAACGAGACGATGGTCAAAACTTTTTTCCCCAATACTCCCGCACTCGGCCGGCACATCCGTTTTGGCCGCCCTGATCATCCTCTGGACGTCGAGATTGTCGGCATCGTGCGCGACAGCCACCACAATGGCGTGAAGGAAGTGCCGCAATCCTTCGTTTACATCCCCTACAGCCAGGACAAAACCATCGGTCACCTTACATATTACGTCCGCACCACGCAGGATCCCCTCGCGCTCGCCTCCTCCATCCGATCCACCGTGCAGGAACTCGACGCCAGCCTGCCCATTTACAACGAGCGCACCTTCGACGAGCAGCTCAATCGCCAGTTGTCAAACGATCGCCTCGTGGCCACGCTGGCCACCATGTTCGGCGGGTTAGCCGCCCTCCTCGCCGCCATTGGCATTTACGGGTTGCTGGCGTATACCGTCACGCAGCGTACCCGCGAAATCGGCGTGCGCATGGCGTTAGGCGCAACGGGTCGCAACGTCGGTCTGATGATCCTCGGCGAGGTCGCTCTGCTCGTAGGAATCGGCATCGCCATCGGATTGCCGCTGGCGTTTGGTCTCGGCAAACTCATCAATTCCCTGCTCTACGGCGTAAAAGTTTTCGAGGCTCTCGGCATCGCCATCGCGCTGTTGCTCCTAACGCTCGTGGCGTTGGCCGCCGGCTATTTGCCCGCGCGCCGCGCCACCCGCGTCGATCCCATGGTGGCTTTACGTTATGAATAGTCGCCTTGCGTCACGAGTGGTGCGTTTACGGTATGAGTAAAACTATGCACACCAACGAAAACCAATCCTTCTCGCGCGATTCCCGTGGCCCTGCCGCCGTGCTGCAGTTCGTGCAAACGCTGCGCCAGGATTTCCGCTTTGCGCTGCGTGTGCTGCGCAAATCGCCGGGCTTCACCGCCATCGCCGTCCTCACCCTGGCCCTCGGCATCGGTGCCACCACCACGGTGTTCAGTTGGGTGCATTCCGTTTTACTGAATCCACTCCCCGGCGTCGCCGACGCATCGCGGGTGGTCGCGATGGAAACTTTGGCCACCGACGGCGGTTGGCTTCCCACCTCCTACCTCGATTTCCGCGACTTGCGCGATCATTGCAACCTCCTCGAATCCATGTCCATCGCCAAGCCCATGGATCTCGCCGTTGGCGACGATACGGCGGTCGAGCGCGTCTGGGGCGAAGCCGTTTCGGGCAATTTCTTTGCGCTCTTGCAGATTCAGCCCGCCCTCGGCAGATTCTTCTCCACCGCCGAAGTCGATCAGCAACAAAATGCCCACCCTCTACTCGTGCTCGGTCACGCCTACTGGCTCAGCCATTACCGCGGGGATCCACGCGTCATCGGCGCCACCGTCCGCATCAATCATTTTCCCTACACTGTCATCGGTGTTGCTCCCGCGTCGTTCCACGGTTCCATGCCCGGCCTGGACCTCGAGATGTGGGTTCCCGCCACCATGTACGGCCAACTCACCTCCACCGGTGACCACACCTTGCGCGATCGCAAATGGCGCACCTTCCGCGTGTTAGCGCGCCTCGCTCCCGGCGTCTCCATCGACAGTGCCCGCGCGCAGGTTCAGTCCCTCTCCATCGTCATGGCTCACCTGGACGCCGACACCAACGAAGGGTTGAGCGCCACGCTACTGCCGATGTGGCGCTCCCACTACGGCATCCAGGACTCGTTGCTCGGCCCGCTCAGCATTTTGCTCGCCGCCTGCTTCGTTCTGCTCCTGATCGTCTGCGGTAATCTCGCAAATTTATTGCTGGCCCGCGTTACCCCGCGGCAAAAAGAATTTAGCGTGCGCCTCGCACTCGGCGCCCCGCGCTCGCGTCTCGTCCGCCAGTTGCTCACCGAAACACTGCTCGTCACCATCGCCGGCGCGCTCCTCGGAATCGCCCTGGCCGCGCAATTTTCCGGCTCGCTCCAATATCTATTGCCGCGTTCGGCCACCCCATCACTCGTGCGTGCGCCGATGGATTTCGCCGTCGTTCTTTTCGTCATCGCCGTCGCCGTCGTCGTGGCCCTGCTCGCCGGAATCGTCCCCGCCCTCTTCGCATCGCGCGGCAACGTCAACGACACCCTCAAGGAAGCCGGCCGCGGCACCTCCCACGCGCGCTCCGGCCGCCTGCTCGGCTGGTTCGTCACCGCGGAAATGGCCCTCGCCGTCGTCGCGCTCATCGGCGCCGGCCTCTTCCTGAAGAGTTTCCTCAACGTCAGCGCCGTTCGCCCGGGCTTCGATTCTTCACATGTGGCCGTCGCGCAACTGAGCCTCGCCGCCGGCAACTACAATGCCGCGCAAGCAGACTCCTTCTGCCAGCGTTTGCGCCAGCGCCTCGAAAGCGAGCCCGGCGTCACCGCCGTTAGCTACACAGACTACGTCCCGCTCAGCGTCTCCGGCGGCTCGTGGGAGGATCTCGAAATCCAGGGCTACGCTCCGGCCAAAGGCGAAAACATGAAAATCTATCGCGCCCTCACCGCGCCGGGATATTTTGACCTGCTCAAAATCCCCATTCTCCAGGGCCGCGACTTCACCCTGCGTGACAATATGGACTCCGCTCCCGTAATGATCGTCAACCAGGAATTTTTGCGCCGCTTCATTCCGGGTGGAAACGCCATCGGAGTCAAAGTCCAGGGCTGGGGCCAGTGGTTCACCATCGTCGGCGTCGTGCCGGACAGCAAAACTTTTCGCCTCACGGAATCTCTCCAACCGTATTTCTATGTCCCCATCCGCCAGATCTATCGCCCGGAAATGGGTTTGGTCTTTTTCGTGCGCACCTCCGGCCCCGTGAATCTCGCCGTCGCCGCACTCCGCCGCGAAGCCCAAGCCACCGATCCCGCTGTCCCCGTCTTCGACGCCATGTCCCTCAACGACAGCATCGCCGCCTCCCTCTTCTCTCAACGCATTTCCGCCAGCCTGCTCACCGGACTCGGCAGCGTCGCGCTCCTCCTCGCCGCCATCGGCCTCTACGGCGTCATGGGCTACTCCGTCGCGCAACGCACCAACGAAATCGGCATTCGCGTAGCCCTCGGCGCGCAGCCAGGCGACGTGTCGCGCCTCGTTCTCGCTTACGCTGGAAAGCTCGCGGCTGCCGGTGTACTCCTCGGTATCGCCGTCGCCCTGTTGCTCACGCGACTGCTCTCAAGTTTGCTGTTCGGCGTCACCGCAACGGATCCATGGACCTACCTCGCCGTCGCCGTTCTGTTGTCCGCCGTAGCGCTCCTGGCCGGCTATTTGCCCGCCCGCCGCGCCGCGCGTATCGATCCGCTGGTAGCTCTGCGGTACGAATGACGGCTTTGCGTTACGAATCACCGGTCAAACCAATGCTCGGGACGAACGAATTTTATCTTCAAGGAGAATAAAGAATGGATGCCAATGCAACGCTCATCAAAATGGAAGGCGTAAAAAAAGTCTTCTACACCGACGAAGTCGAAACCCACGCCCTCGAGGAAATTCATCTCGAA
The DNA here is from genome assembly GCA_003161195.1 of Acidobacteriota bacterium. Lineage (GTDB taxonomy): Bacteria > Acidobacteriota > Terriglobia > Acidiferrales > UBA7541 > Acidiferrum. The sequence continues at coordinate 3,838 of PMOV01000144.1, forward strand.
ATCAAAAAGGGCCAATACATCTCCATCGCCGGTCCTTCTGGCTGCGGAAAATCCACCCTGCTCTCCATCCTCGGCCTGCTCGATTCGCCGAGCGGCGGCGCCTATTGGCTCAACGGCCAGCCGGTCGCGGAACTAACCACCAGCGAGCGCACCCGCATCCGCAATCGCGAGATCGGCTTCATCTTCCAGGCCTTCAACCTCATCGGCGACCTCACCGTCTATGAAAATGTCGAGCTGCCGCTCACCTATCGCGGCACCAGCGCCGCCGAACGCAAACAAAAGGTACAAAGCGCGCTCGAACGCGTCGGTATGGCCCATCGCCTCCGCCACTATCCTTCGCAACTCTCCGGCGGTCAGCAGCAGCGCGTCGCCGTAGCCCGCGCGCTGGTCGGCGATCCTCTCATCCTCATGGCCGATGAGCCCACCGGTAACCTCGACTCCAAAAATGGCGAAGCCGTCATGGAACTCCTCCGCGATCTCCACCGCAACGGCGCCACCATCTGCATGGTCACGCACGACCAGCGCTACGCCAATTTCGCCGACCGCAGCATTCACCTCTTCGACGGCCGCATCGTCGAAGAATCCCAGGAAGCCGCCGTCAGCGCGTAGTTCCGCTGCTCGATAGGGCGACGTAGCAAAGCGTCGCAAATAGGTTCGCGTTATTCCGGAATCGCACTCGTGCTGGCTGGCCATCGCTAAGGAGAAACGCCGTGAACACCATCGCCAACGACATACGCTTCGGCATCCGCATGCTCTGGAAGCATCGCCTCGCTAGCCTCGTCTGCATCCTCGCTCTCGGCCTCGGCATGGGCGCCACCGCCGCCATCTTCAGCATGGCCGAAGCGTTTCTTCTCCACCCGATCCCCATTCCCGACGTCAGCCGCATCGTCGCCCTCGTGGACACCCGCCCGCAGGAAAACATCCTCTCCAACGCCGTCGCACCGGCCACCTATCTCGAGTGGCAGCAACAAGCCAAGTCTTTCGAGCAGATGGGCGCTTATGGCTGGCACGAGGTGAACCTCACCGGCGATAGTGCGCCGCAAAGAATCGCGGGCTTCGACGTCACCGCTAATTTTTTCGCCTTGCTCGGCGTGCAACCTGCGCTCGGTCGCGGTTTTCTTCCGGAAGAGGGCGAACCCGGCAAAAACCAGCTGCTCATCCTCAGCAACGGTCTGTGGCAGGGACGTTTCGCCTCCGATCCCGCCATCCTCGGCAAAACCGTTAAGGTCGACGGCAAGACCTTCTCCATCGTCGGCGTCATGGGTAAAGGTTTCACCTTCCCGCAACCCGTCGAAGCTTGGATGCCCATGACCCTCACGGACAACGAAAAATTCGACCGCCAGTCGCGCTATATCTGGGCTTTCGGGCGTCTGCGCCCCGGCGTCTCCAACGCCCAAGCCGCCGCCGAAATGGCCACCCTCGCGCAACGCCAGGCCCACGCCTTCCCGGACATCTACAAAGGCTGGCGACTCCGCGTGATGCCCCTGCGCGAATTCGCCGCCGGCGACCTTACCCGCCAATACACCATCCTGCTTTTGGGCGCGGTAGCCTTTGTGCTGCTCATCGCCTGCGCCGACGTCGCCAACGTCCAGTTCGCGCGCATCACCGGCCGGCAAAAAGAGCTCGCCGTGCGTGCCGCGCTCGGCGCCGGCCGCGTGCGCATCGTTCGCCAATTGCTCATCGAAAGCATTCTCCTCTCGTTCGGTGGCGCGGCCTTCGGACTCGTTTTTGCGCGCTGGCAACTGGCCGTCATGATGCAGCACATGCCGCCAGAGGTCGCCAAGTATGTCGCCGGCTGGTACACCATTCATCTGGATGCTGGCGCCTTTGCGTTTACACTTTGCCTCGCCGTATTCAGCGGCATCATTTCCGGTATCGCTCCCGCTTTGCTCACTTCTCGTACCAACGTTGGCGAAACGCTTAAGGAAAGTGGCCGCGGCTCTTCCACCGGCCGCGCGCGCCATCGCCTGCGTAGCGCACTGGTCGTCGCCGAAGTCGCCCTCTCGCTGGTCTTGCTCGTCGGCGCCGGCCTGCTCATCAAAGGTTTCCACGCGCTGCTCACCGTCAACAACGCGTCGCATCCGGAGTCGCTTCTCTCTCTCAGCATGCAGCTCCCCGAGTTGAAGTATCAGCAGCCCGCTACCCTCCTTTCGTTTCAACAACGCTTGCTGCAGCGCCTTTCCGCCATCCCCCACGTCCAGTCCGCGGCCCTCGTTACCTCCGTCCCTTATTCCGACGGCGGCGGCATCGGCCTGCGGACGATTTCCATCGCAGGCCGCGCCACCGCCGTCCACCAGGACCAGCCTGTCGCCATCCTCGAAACCATCAGCTCGAACTACTTCGCCATGATGAACATCGCCCTCCGCGACGGCCGCCTCTTCAGCGACTCCGACGGCGAATCCACCCCACCCGTAGCGGTCATCAGCGCTACGCTCGCCGCCCGCTATTTTCCCGGCCTGAATCCCCTCGGCAGAAAGGTGAAAGTCGGCGCCGCGGACGGCCCTGCCTCATGGCTCACCGTTGTCGGCATCGTCGACGACCTCCACTACGACTGGATCGACAAAAACTATCTCCCCACCCTCTATCGCCTCTACCAGCAATCTCCGCAAAACTGGACTTCCGTTTTGCTGCGCACCGATGGCTCCCCGCTCTCCTTCCTCCCCGCCGTCCGCGCGGAAATCGCCGCCGTCGACCCGGATTTGCCCATCTTCGACGCCAAGCCGTTCGACCAGGTCATCACGCAATCCATCCTCGGCATCGCCTACGTCGCCGCCATGATGGGCGGCATCGGCATCATCGCTCTCATCCTCGCTTCCGTCGGCGTCTACGGCGTCATGTCCTATTCCGTCAGCGAACGCACCCACGAAATTGGCATCCGCATGGCCATGGGCGCCAGCGGCAGCCAAATCCAGCGTCTCGTCGTCGGCAACGGCATGCTCCTCACCGTCATCGGCATCGCCATCGGCTTGCCCATCGCTCTCGCCATGGCCTTCGGACTCTCCAGCCTCCTCTTCGGCGTCACCGCCAACGATCCCGTCAGCTTCGTCGGCCTGCCTCTGTTGCTCGCCGCCGTAGCCTTCCTCGCGTCCTACATCCCGGCCCGCCGTGTCCTGCGCGTCGATCCGTTGCACGCCCTGCGCTACGAATAGGAGCATCCCATGCACTCTCTCTGGAGCGATCTCCGCCACGCACTCCGCCAGCTCCGCAATCGCCCCGGCTCTACCGCGATCCTGGTGCTCACGCTGGCCCTCGGCATCGGCGCCACCACCGCCATCTTCAGCGTCGTCTACGGCGTCCTCCTCCGCCCACTTCCCTTCTCCCACCCGGAGCAACTCGTCCGCGTTTGGGAAGCCGACGCCACCGGCAAACGCATGAATTTTTGCGATCCCAACTTCGACGACGTGCGCGCGCAAAATCATTCTCTCCAGGGCCTCGCGGGTTTCGCCTCCGGCGTGCAGTCCGTCTCCGGCGGCCAGGAACCCACCCGCACCATGGTCGCCGCCGTCACGCGCGACTTCTTTGACGTCCTCCGGGTCCAGCCCATCCTCGGCCGCTCCTTCTCGCCGGACGAGCATCGCTTCGGCGCCCCGCTCGCCGCCATCGTTCGCTATCAATACTGGCAACACTACCTCGGTGCCAACCCAAACCTCGCCGCGCTCAAACTCATCATCGACAATCGCCCCGCTTCCGTCATCGGCGTTCTTCCCGCGCAATTCGATTTTCCCGACGCTTCCGAAATTTGGGTGCCGCGCGAAATTTACGAGCCCTTTCCCAGCCGCACCGCCCACAACTGGCGCACCATCGCCAGACTCCGCAGCAATACTTCGCTCCCGCAAGCCACCGCCGACCTCAGCGCCATCGGCGCGCGCATCAAGCAACAATTTGGCGACAACGTGAACATGTCCGCCGCCGCTCTCCAGCCCCTCCAGGACAGTCTCACCGGCCCCGTCCGCCCCGTCCTGTCCCTCCTTCTCGGTGCCGTCTCCTTCCTGCTGCTCATCGCCTGCGCCAATGTTGCCAACCTCATGCTCGCCCAAGGCGCCTCACGCGCGCGCGAACTCGCCATCCGCGCGGCCCTCGGCGCCGCACGCGGCCGCTTGGTTCGCCAATTCGTCACCGAAGCTTTCCTCTTATGCGCAATTTCCGGTATCCTCGGCGTCTTCGCGGCCTCTTGGGGCGTGAACGTTCTGCTCGCTCTAAACGCCGACCCGCTCCCCAACGCCCAAGCCGTCTCCATCAACGCTCCCGTGTTGCTTTTTGCCTTCGCCATCTGCCTTGCGGTAGCCCTCGGCCTCGGCGTCCTTTGCGCCTTCCGCGCCACGCGGGGTGATGTACAGGCCACCCTCGCCGAAAGCGGCCCGCGCCAGGCCGGCAGCGCTAGCGGCAATCGCCTGGGCCGCCTGATCGTCGCCGCGCAGCTAGCCTCCGTCCTCATTCTCTTGGTTGGCGCGGGACTTCTCGGCCGCAGTCTGCTTCGCGTTCTTTCCACCGATCCCGGCTTCCACACCGCGCATGTCCTCACCCTGAATATCGCTCTCCCGGATATCGCCAACGATGCTGCCAAGCCCCAGCGCGTCGCTTTCCTCAATTCCCTCCTCGAGCGTCTCCGCTCTCTTCCTGGCGTCGAGCAAGCCGGCGCCGCGGGCAGTCTTCCGCCAAGCGGCGGCAACGCCGACGGCACCTACGCGCTCATGAATCCCCGCGAACCGGCGCCGCAAACCATCGCCGACTTCGACCGCGTTTTCTCCAGCAAGGATCGCATCGGCACCGCGGACTACTGTGTGGCAGGCGAAGGCTATTTCGAAACCCTCCGCATCCCGCTAATCAGCGGCAGACTTTTCGACGCGCGCGACACCGCCGACTCCCCGCAGGTTGCGCTCATCAGCAAATCCCTGGCCCGCGACAAGTGGCCTGATCAGGACCCCCTGGGCCGCCAAATCGAATTCGGCAACATGGACGGCGACACCCGCTTCCTCACCGTCATCGGCGTCGTTGGCGATGTCCCCTATGCTGGCCTCGAGCAACCGCCCAATCCCACCATTTACGTGAACTACCGCCAGCGTCCACAGCGCGCCACCAGCTTCAACGTGGTCCTCCGCGCTGCGGGCGATCCCGCGCTGCTCATCCACCCCGTTCAGCAAATCGTCCACCATCTCGATCCCGCGATTCCTCCGCAGCTCGCCACCTTCAGCCAGGTCTTCTCCGCGTCTCTCGAATCCCGCCGTTTCAGCCTCATTTTAATGTCCGTGTTCTCCGCCGTGGCGCTGCTTCTCGCGCTCGCCGGAATCTACGGCGTCATTGCCTACTCCGTTTCGCGCCGCACGCGCGAGTTCGGCGTCCGCATAGCCCTCGGCGCCTCCTCGCAGGACGTGCTCCGCTTGGTCCTCCGCGAAGGCATGCGCCCGGTCCTCGCCGGCATCGTCGTGGGTATCGCTGGCGGCCTGGCCCTGACGCGCACTATCCAGTCGCTGCTTTTCCAGGTCCGCCCAGACGACCCGCTCACGCTCGTCTCCGTCGTCGCTCTGCTCGCCGCGGTATCCTTGCTCGCCTGCTGGATTCCCGCGCGCAAAGCCACGCGCGTGGATCCGCTCACCGCGTTACGATACGAATGATTATGCTGCGTACATATTTTGAGGAGCTCTCGTGGAACCTCTGATTCGTCTCAACCATCTCGAAAAATCCTACGATGCCGGCGGCAGCAAATTCTTCGTCCTCCGCCGCATCACCCTGGACATCGCCCCCGGCGAATTCGTCACCATCATGGGCCCCAGCGGCGCAGGCAAATCCACGCTGCTCAGCATTCTCGGCATGCTCGATAGCGCCTGGTCCGGCGAATATTTTTTCAATGGCGAACCCGTCCACAAACTCAGCGTCAAAAATCGCAACGAACTCCACAAAGCCAATATCGGTTTCGTCTTCCAGAGCTATCACCTCATCGACAATCTCACCGTATTCGAAAATCTCGAGCTTCCGCTTTCCTACAAAAATATTCCTGGCAAAGAGCGCCAAAGCCTCGTCTGTGACACTCTCGACCGCTTCCACATCGTCGGCAAAAAAGATCTTTTCCCCAACCAGCTCTCCGGCGGCCAGCAGCAGCTTGTAGGCGTGGCCCGCGCGGTCATCCTCCATCCCAAACTAATTCTCGCCGACGAGCCCACCGGCAATCTCCACTCCGCTCAGGGCGAAGAAATCATGCAGCTCTTCCGCTCCCTCAACGAATCCGGTACCACCATCATCCAGGTCACCCACTCCGAATCCAACGCCGCCTACGGCCATCGCATCATCCAACTCAAAGACGGTTGGGTCGTCAGCGGCGCCACCGCCGCCACCGCGGCTGGCACTGCGCCATGAGTCGCCGGCTCCGCGCTCGCCAAAATTTATCGCCAGGGAGCAATCGCNNGGCATCGGCGCCAACACCGCCATCTTCAGCGTGGTGAATTCCGTTCTGCTGCGCTCTCTCCCCTTCCCCAACGCTTCTCAAATCGTGGACCTCTCCGCCCGCAGCACCCTGTTTGATTTCACGAATCTCGGATTGTCTTTACCGGACATCGCCGACGTCCGCGCCAATATTCCCGCCCTCCAGTCCCTCGCCACCTTCCGCTACTCCTCCACGGAACTTTCCAGCCAAGGTCATCCCAAACGGCTCGATAGCGCTGCCGTCTCCGAAGATTTCTTTCCCATTCTCGGCATGCGGCCCGTTCTCGGCAGAATCTTCACCGCCTCCGACATGCAGCCCGGCGCCGGCGTCGTCATCCTCAGCACTCCGCTCTGGAAGTCCAGCTTCGCCGCTTCTCCCACCGTCGTCGGAAAAAGCATCGTGCTCGATGGCCGGTCACATATCGTCGTCGGTGTAATGCCCGCCTTGCCGGAACTCAGCTACGCCACGGACTCGCAACTCTGGACTCCCTTCGTCGCCACCAAGGAAGAATTGTCCGCACGCGGAAATCACGGCATCTCGGCGCTCGCTCGATTGAAACCCGGTTCCTCTCTTGCGCAAGCGCAGCAACAGCTAGCGGTTCTTTCCGCGCGCCTGGCCACCGATTACCCCGACGCCGACAAAACCTGGAGCATTCACGCCGAAGCCATCAAAACCCTGCTCCTCGGCGACGCCCGCGCTCCCTTGGCCATTCTTTTCAGTGCCGTAGGCTTTGTTCTCTTGATTGCCTGCGCCAACGTCAGCAATCTCTTTCTCTCTCGGGGCCTGGCCCGCAAACGCGAATTTGCTATTCGCTCCGCTGTCGGAGCCACCCGCGGCGCTCTCGTCCGCCAAATCGCCGTCGAGTGCCTGCTCATCGCCTTGGCCGGCGGCGTTTGCGCATTCTTCGTCGCCGTCTGGACCCTTCACGGTCTGCTGCTCGTGCTCCCGCCGGGCATTCCGCGCGTAAAAGAAATTCGCATCGAGGCCAGCGTAGCTTGGTTCACGCTCGGCGCCTCCCTGCTCGCCGCCTTCTTCACCGGCGTAGCTCCCGCCTTCTTGCTCTCCCGCCAAAACGTCTCTGCCGCCGTCAAACAAAATGCCTCAGATTTAAACTCTGACGGCACTCGCGCCGGCCACTACTTTTTGCGTTACGCACTAGTCGTCGGCGAAGTTGCTCTCGCAGCCGTTCTACTAGTGGGCGCCACCCTCTCCGTGCGCAGCTTTTCGCAACTGCTGCGTCACGATCTCGGTTTCCAACCAGACCATCTCGTCACCATGCAGATGAATTTTCCGAAATTTCGCTTTGCCAACGACGAGCAGGCCCTGGCATTTATCCGCCAAGCCCTCGAAGAAACTCGCGCTACGCCGGGCGTCACTGCCGCTTCCGCCGGTTTGCTTTTCCCCATGGGCGATGGCATCGCGGAAGGCACCTTCGAGATCGCAGGTGCCGAGCATCAGGATAAATCCGACGACCAAACCAGCATGATGAACAACGTGGCGCCGGAATTTTTCCGCACCCTCGGCATCCCCATTCTGGCCGGCCGCGACTTTACCGCTTCCGAACCCAAAGGCCGCCTCATCGTGAACGCCGCCTTTGCCCGCACTTATTTCGGCTCCCTGAACGTCCTCGGTAAGCGCATCTCCATGCATCGCGAAGCCGGAAAACCGGAGTGGTCCGAAATTGTGGGCGTCGCAGGCAACACCCGCGAAAGCAACGCCGGCGTCGTCAGCAAACCCCTGATCTACGCACCGATTTATCAAAGTAGCGATCTCACCGGCGTAGCTCTGCTCGTACGCACCGATTCCGACCCGCTGAAGCTCGTTCCCGCCATCGAGGAACGCATCTGGTCCGTGGACAAAAATCAGACCTTCGACGGCATTCAAACTATGAACGAGCGCGTTTCCCAGCTGAACGCCGCGCCCCGTTCGCAAAGTTTACTGCTCGGCATCTTCGGAGCCCTCGGATTTATTCTTGCCCTCCTCGGCGTCTACGGCGTGATGTCTTATCTCGTCTCGCTGCAAATCCGCGAGTTCGGCATCCGCATGGCTCTCGGCGCCGCGCCCCCGCAAATTCTCCGCATGGTCCTGGCCCACGGACTCAAGCTCACCCTCGGCGGAGTTTTCCTCGGCCTGGCCTGCGCTCTCGCCTTAACCCACTTCATGCGCAGCCTGCTCTTCGGCATCAGCGCCACCGATCCGCTCACCTTCTGCGGCGTCGCCATCGCCCTCACGCTGGTCGCCCTCGCCGCCTGCTATCTGCCCGCTCGCCGCGCCACACGCGTCGATCCCATCATCGCCCTCCGCTATGAATAACGCTCGCCAATTGCGCTGCACCGACCTCGTCGTCGCTGTGCTCCCCGGGCGGCAGACTAAGGTAAACTTCAAAAATACACTCGCATGAAAACCATTTCTCCGAACTCTCTCCGCATTCTCATCGCCGACGATCAGCCCGACATCCGCGACGCCCTTCGCCTCCTTCTAAAACGCGAAGGATTCGAAACGCAAGCGGTCGCTTCCCCTGGCGAAGCTTTGGCCGCCATCCAAAATCGCGAATTCGACGCCGTCCTCATGGACCTCAACTACGCCCGCGACACCACCTCCGGAGAAGAAGGTTTAGATCTCCTAAACAGCATCCAGCTCATCGACGGCACTCTCCCCATCGTCGTCATGACCGCTTGGAGCAGCGTCGAAATCGCCGTCGAAGCCATGCGCCGCGGTGCCCGCGATTTTATTCAAAAGCCGTGGGAGAACACTCGCCTCCTCTCCATCCTCCGCACGCAAATCGATCTCCGCCAGGCGTTACGCAAAGCCTCCCGCCTCGAAGCGGAAAATCGCCTCCTGCGCGCCGAATCGCGTCCCGCTTTTCTCGCCGAATCCTCCTCCATGCAACCCGTCCTCGATCTCATCGCCCGCATCGGCCCTTCGGACGCCAACGTCCTCATCACCGGCGAACACGGCACTGGCAAGGAAGTCGTCGCCCGCACCCTCCACGCTCTCTCCGTACGCGCCACCAAACCTATGGTCACCGTAAATGCCGGCGGCCTCTCCGAAGGCATTTTCGAAAGCGAACTCTTCGGCCACGTAAAGGGCGCCTTCACCGACGCTCGCGCCGACCGCGTCGGCCGCTTCGAATTAGCCGAGGGCGGCACGCTTTTCCTCGACGAAATCGCCAACGTCCCCCTGAATCTTCAGGCCAAACTTTTGCGCGTCCTCGAAACCGGCGAATTCGAACGCGTCGGCTCTTCCGCCACCCGCCGTGCCGACGCCCGCGTACTCGCCGCCACCAACGCCGACGTCAACGCCGAAGCCGCCGCCGGCCGCTTCCGCCCTGACCTCCTCTTCCGCCTCAATACCATCGAAATCCATCTCCCCCCATTGCGCGACCGCCGCGAAGACATCCCCCTTCTCGCGCACCATTTCCTCCAGGGCTACGCGCAGCGTTACCGCAAAAATATTTCCACGTTCGATTCCGCCGCCGCCGCCGCTCTCCGCGAACATTCCTGGCCCGGCAACGTCCGCGAACTCGATCACGCTGTCGAACGCGGCGTCCTCCTCGCGCAAGGCCCGCAAGTCCGCGCCGCCGACCTCGGCCTCCGGCCGCCCGCCTTGGGCGCCACTGC
>PMOV01000316.1 GCA_003161195.1 Acidobacteriota bacterium
GCGAGCATGCCGCTCTTCATCGCCAGGTGGATGCCTTTGAGGCGCTGCGAATCGAGGAAGCTGCCGGAATCGCCGATGATCAAGCCGCCGTCGAGGTAATTACGCGGCATGGCGTACCACCCGCCGTACGGCAGCGATTTGGCGCCGTAGCGGACCAGCTTGCCGCCTTGCAAGATTTTCGCCAGATGCGGATGGGTCTTCCACTGCTGAAACGCGGCGTGCGGATCAAATTCCGGATTGGCGTATTCGAGGGCGATGACCAGGCCGATGGAGAGGCGATTGTTGGAGAGGCCGTAGATCCAGCCGCCGCCGTACATATCCATGGGGACGGGCCAGCCGAGGGTGTGGGCGACGTAGCCCGGGGCTACTTTTTCCGGCTGGACGTCCCACAATTCCTTGATGCCGATGCCGTAGCTTTGCGGATTTAGATTGTCGAGCTGCTTTTTTTCGACGAGTTGTTTGGTGAGCGAGCCGCGCGTGCCTTCCGCGAGCACGGTAACCTTTGCGCGCAGTTCGTAGCCCGGCGTGAAGTTGTCTTTGGGTTTGCCGTGCTTGTCGATGCCTTTGTCTTCGGTGATGACGCCGGCGATGCCGTCGCCTGCGTAAATTAATTCGCGGCCGCCGAATTGGGTGAAGACGTTTACGCCGGCGGCTTCGACCAGGCCGCCGAGCCACTTGGTGATTTTATTAAGCGAGACGACGTAGTTGCCGGTGTTGACGAAGGGCGGGGGCGTGATCGGCGCGCGGAAGGCGGAGCCTTTGGTGAGCAAGAGGGCCGCCGAATCGGTTACCGGCGTATCGAGCGGCGCGGTTTTCGCGAAGTCGGGTACCAGTTCGGCGAGGGCTTTCGGATTCATGATCGCGCCGGAGAGTTGGTGAGCGCCCACTTCGCGGCCTTTTTCCAATACGTAGATATTTTCAGCGGAGAGTTCGGGCTTGGCGCCGGAGGCGTTGTGAGCTTTGATCAGATTAGCGAGGTGCAACGCACAGCTTAGACCGGCCGGGCCTGCTCCAACGATCAACACATCCGCTTCGAGTTGTTCTCTTTGCACAGTCATGGTGACTCAAGCGTCTAGAAATTCCGTTGTGTCCGCGGGAAGGTCGCGTCCTTGTTCGCGGTACTCATCGGCGATCATTTGAAAAACGCCTTTCAGTTCCTCGAGGGCGGCTTCTCGTGTGTCCATAAGAGCGTAGCAGGAAGGAAGCGTAGGAATTTCGGCAACCCACGAGCCGTTTTCCTGGCGATACAGAATCTTTTGTAATTATCGACGGTCATTTGCGCACCTCGATTCTAAAAAGCTCCAGCGGAAAGATTAGGTTTTGGCCTTTTCGAGGGCTTCGGTGAGTGCGGGCATGATTTCGAAAATGTCGCCTACCACGCCGTAGTCGGCGATTTCGAAGATGGGGGCGTTTTGATCCTTGTTGATGGCCACGATGGTGCGGGCGCCTTTCATGCCGACGACGTGCTGAATGGCGCCGCTGATGCCCAGGGCCAAGTAGAGCTTGGGCGCGACCGTCTGGCCGGAGCTGCCGATCTGGCGTTCCATGGGGAGCCAGCCTTCGTCGCAGATGGGGCGGGAGGCGGCGATTTCTCCGCCGATGGCTTTGGCCAAAGCCTCGGCTTGCGGAATATTTTCCGGGGCTTTGATGCCACGGCCTACGGAGACGATGATCGAAGCTTGCGTGAGGTCGACGGCGGATTTGGCTTCCTTGAAAAGATCGAGTGGCTTGGTGCGGATTTGTTCAGGCTTTAGGTCGACGGAAATTTTATGGATTGGAGCTTTGCCGCTGGCGTGCAGCTTTAGCAGGTCGGCGCGGAAGGCGCCGGACTGGAAGGAGGCGAACCACGGACCGTCGCCCAGGAAGCTTACGTCGGCCGCGGTTTTCCCCTGGAACATCTGCCGCACGAAAACCAGCTTGCCCGCTTCGTTGCGGTAGCCGATGCAGTCGCCGATCATGCCCTTGCCAAGCATGGCGGCGAGTTTGGGGGCGAAATCGCGGACCTGGTAGGTGTGCGGGAACAAGACCAGGCCGGGCTTGGCGTTTTCGATTACCTGTTTCAGCGCCACGCAATAGCCATCCGGGGTGTAGGCTTCGAGCAAATCGTGTTCGACGAGCAAAACTTCGGCAACTTCTTTGGCGGCCAGCTCATCGGCAAACGGACCGACGCCTTTGCCAATGACTAGCGCGCTTACCGTGCTGGAGGTTTCCGAGGCGATTTGTTGCGCGGCGGCCAGGGTTTCAAAGCTGGCGTTGTTCCATTTGCTTTGGCGAAGTTCAGTGATGACCAAGATTTTCATTTTTAGTTTCCGTGCTTCGGATCAGATTTCGCTATGTTGCAACCGGGCACAGGCAAGAATGCCTATGCTGCTAAAAGCTAGATGACTCGAGCTTCGAACTTTAGTTTTTCCACGAGCTTGATGGCGACATCTTTTGCAGAACCTGTGAGGAATTCGGTTTTTTTCGTTTTTGTCGGAACGTAGATTTTGTCGATCTTTTGTGTTGCGGCCGGCGCGGGGCCGAGGGATTCGCGGGTGAGCACCGCGATTTCTTTTTTCTTGGCGGCCATNNATGCCCTTGAGCGTGGCGTAGCGTACTTTATTGATGCCGGACTGGATGGAGAGGACCGCCGGCAGTGGGCATTCGATGTGCTGGAACCAGCCGGCTTCGAGTTCGCGCTTTAGCTTCATGCGGCCATCGGCGACTTCAATTTGCATGATGATGGTGGCGTGCGGCAAGTCCAGGACGCCGGCCAGCAGCACACCGGTCTGGCCGAAGCCGTGGTCGTCGCTCTGCAGGCCGGTGAGCACCAGGTCGGCTTTTTCGTTTTTGAGGGCGGCGGCCAGCGCGCTGGCGGTGGCCAGGGGGTCGAGTTGCGCGAATTGGTCGTCGGCGATGTGGATGCCGCGGTCAGCGCCTTTGGCCAGGGCTTCCTTGATGGTTTGCTTGACGCGCTCAGGGCCCATGGATAGAGCGATGACTTCGCCGCCGTGCTTTTCCTTGAGGCGGAGGGCCTCTTCGAGAGCATAGCTGTCCGGCTCGTTCATCTCGAAGCCGATGTCCGATTCGCGGATCCAGTTGCCGGCGATAGCCAGCGGCGCGTCCTTGGCAGGGACTTGCTTGATACAGACCACGATTTTCATGGAGAGGCGTTCCTTCTGCAAAGCTTATATACGCTAACAATTGTTAGTAACTATTGCAATCCAGGCCGGCGCTTTGACGATCGTTCAGCGGCTAAAGCAAACGGCATTACTCTTGATTCCTGCCGAGATGGGGCGCAGCATGCTGGGCCCCTACAAAGGCTTGCGGTGTCTGGTTTAGTTGCCTGCCCAGCGCTTGAAAATCAACGCGGCGTTGGTGCCGCCAAAGCCGAAGGAGTTGGACAACGCGTATTCCACGTGGGCTTTGCGGGCTACGTTGGGAATATAGTCGAGGTCGCACTCCGGGTCCGGCGTTTCCTGATTGATGGTGGGCGGCAAGATCTGATCGCGCAGCGCCAGCACGATGATGCCGGCTTCGAGTCCGCCGGCGCCTCCGAGCAGATGCCCGGTCATGGACTTCGTCGAACTGATGGGCACTTGCTTGGCGCGCTCGCCAAACACCCGCTTCAGCGCGCGCGTCTCGATGGTGTCGCCGAGCGGCGTGGACGTGCCGTGCGCGTTCACGTAGCCGATGTCTTCGGGAGTGAGGTGCGCGTCTTTCATCGCGGCTTTCATAACGCGATAGGCGCCATCGCCATTCTCGGCGGGCTGCGTGATGTGATAGGCGTCGCCAGACATGCCGTAACCGACGATCTCCGCCAGAATATTGGCGCCGCGCTTCTGCGCGTGTTCGAGCGATTCGAGCACCAGAATGCCCGCGCCTTCTCCCACGACGAAGCCGTCGCGTTGCGCGTCGAAAGGCCGGCTGGCATGCGAGGGATCGTCATTGCGCGTGGACAGCGCCTTCATGCTGGCAAAGCCGCCCACGCCCATCGGCGTGATGGTGGCTTCCGTGCCGCCGCAAATCATCATTTCCGCGGCGCCGCGCTCGATAATCTTGAAGGAATCGCCAATGGCGTGCGCTGAAGCGGAGCACGCGGTGGCGGTCGCGGAATTTGGCCCCTTGGCGCCGTAGCGAATGGAAATGTGTCCGGACGCCAGATTCACGATAGCGCTGGGAATAAAGAACGGGGAAATACGGCTGGGGCCGCCATTGACCAGCTTCCAGTGTTCGCGCTCGATGATGTCGAAGCCGCCGATGCCGGAGGAAACGTACACCCCCACTTCATCGAGGTCCGAGTGTTCAGGCTTCCAGGCCGCGGAGCGCACGGCAAAATCCGCGCCGGCCAGGGCGATCTGGATAAACCGCCCCATTTTCTTCAGTTCTTTTTTTTCAATCCACTGGAAGGGATCAAAATTCTTCACTTCGCCGGCGATGCGGCAATCAAATCCCGCAGTATCAAATAGCGTAATAGGCCCGACGCCGCTCTGGCCGGCCAGGAGGTTTTTCCACGTTTCCTCCGTGCCAATGCCCAGCGCGCAGACCAGTCCAACGCCCGTGACGACTACCCGGCGAGTCAACGTTCGACGCTCCCCTGTACTTGCGGAAATTGTTGGTGAAAAATTGGCTTACTTCCCTTTGGAGTGCTTGTCGATATATTCGACCGCATCCTTCACCGTGGTCATTTTTTCGGCGTCCTCGTCTGGCACCTCGATGCCGAAGGCTTCTTCAAACGCCATCACCAATTCCACCTGATCGAGCGAATCGGCCCCGAGGTCGTCCACAAACGACGCTGTGGGGGTGACTTCGGCTTCATCGACGCCGAGCTGCTCGACGATAATCTGTTTTACGCGCTCTTCCGTGCTGGCCATGCCATTCCTCCGCGATTCTGGGATCGCTCAAATATGTTTAGATTGCCGATGCGTGTTGGTACCGACTACCCCTGAGCTACTTCCGATGCACCACCAGCGCGGTTCATTCGCATACCGCGCGATCACTCCGCCGTGGGGGAGTGCCGTAAACTTGCCGTTCAGAGAACCTTCAGCATTCTAGACAGGGGCAACGACAAGGTCAACTTTGGCCTTCAAGAACGAATGTGCTTTGGACCTGCGTTCTTGGATGAATGCTTAAACTCAAAATCCCAAGTTTCCTCAAGCGCCATAGTCAATTCAACAAACTCGAGCGAATCCACCTCGGTAGTCATCTCAATCTTCTGCAGCGCCGTTTCGTTCACTTTGCCGGCGGCGAGAAGCTGACTCCGAAATTCTTGCCATTCCGGCCATCGAGCCAAAACCCGAACGTCTCTCATATCGGCACCCAAAAGCTCACAGGCTGAAGTCTGTGCTACCAAATCCCTCAGGCCAAGTACATGCCCCCGTTTACGTCGAGAACGTGGCCGGTGATGTAGGCCGCTTCGTCGCTCGCCAGGAAGACAATCGCCGCGGTCACGTCGGCTGGGGTGCCCATGCGGCCGAGCGGGATGCGCTTCCTTAATTCGTCCTTCACTTCGGCGCTCAGGACGTCCGTCATGGGCGTCTCGATAAAGCCCGGCGCTACGGCGTTCACCGTGATATTGCGGGAAGCGATCTCGATGGCGATGGCCTTGGTCAGGCCGATGAGACCGGCTTTGCTGGCCACATAGTTTGCTTGACCGGCGTTGCCCATTTCCGCGACCACGCTGGAGATATTGATAATGCGGCCGGCACGGGCGCGCATCATGGTGCTCAGCGCCTGCTGCGTACAGAAGTGCGCGCCGGTCAGATTGGTGCGGATCACCGCATCCCAATCCTCGGCCTTCATGCGCAAGGCCAAACCGTCTTTGGTGATGGCGGCGTTGTTTACCAAAATGTCCAGGCGTCCAAATTTCTCCAGCACCGTCTTGAACGCGGACTTCACTTGCTCCTGGTCGGCAACGTCCATCTTTACAGCGAGCGCCTCGCCGCCGTTCGCCGTGATCTCCGCCACCATCGCACTCAATTTTTCTTCGTTGCGCGCCGCCGCGGCCACTTTGGCACCGGCTTTGGCCAAGGCCAACGCAGTGTCGCGGCCGATGCCCTGCGAAGCGCCAGTCACGAGCGCAACTTTATCTTTCAAGCTGAACATTTTTATGTTCGTTATCCCTTGCGTGCCTTACGCGGCGTCCGAACGCGCCCCCGCCACTTTGTCCAGCGTGGCGCACAAACTTTTCTCGTCCTCTACGTTCAGCGTGGCCACACTGCGCTCAATCTGTCGCAGCAATCCGCTGAGTACGCGCCCCGGACCGATCTCGACAAACGTGTTTACATGCTCATCCATCAGCGCGTGTACGGACTCTTCCCAGCGCACCGGCATGCTCACCTGGCGGATCAACGCATCGCGCGCCTCTTCGCCGCTCGTCTCCGTATCGGCGTCGACGTTGGTAACCAGCGGGACCCGTAGCTCGCTAAAGGTGATCTTCTTCAGCTCCGCCGCAAGCCGCTCCTGCGCCGGCATCATTAACGCGCTGTGAAACGGCGCACTCACCGCCAGCATCACCGCGCGTTTGGCGCCCAACTGCGACGCAATCTCCACCGCACGCTTCACCGCGCCGGCATTGCCAGAAATCACCGTCTGCTCCGGTGAATTCAAGTTTGCGGGTGCGCAAATCTCGCCTTCCGCCGCACGCTTGCAGGCATCCGCGACCACCGCTGGCGACAGCCCCATAATCGCCGCCATCGCACCTGCGCCAGCTGGAACCGCCTCCTGCATGAATTGTCCGCGCTTGCGCACCACGCGCACGGCGTCTGCGAATTTCAATCCGCCCGCCGCCACCAGCGCCGAATATTCCCCCAAACTATGCCCTGCAACAAAATCCGGCAGCAGCCCGCGTTCGGCCACCACTCGATATATCGCCGCCGAAGTCGTCAGGATGGCAGGTTGCGTGTTCGCGGTTTGCTTTAAATCCTCTTCGCTGCCTTCAAAGCACAGGCGCGAAATGGAAAATCCCAGCGCCTCGTCCGCTTCCTCAAACACCGCGCGCGCCGCGGGATATTTCTCCGCCAGCTCTTTGCCCATACCCGGGTATTGCGAAGCTTGTCCCGGAAACACAAACGCTACTTTACCCATATGATTTTCGTTCTCGCGCGCCGTCAGGACAGGTCGCCGGCGCCGGAAAGCTCCTGTTCGATTTTTTCGTTGGACCGCGCGCGGGCCAGACCGGCCGCCACGCGAATGGCGTTTTTGACGGCGTTGGCGTTCGACCGGCCGTGCCCAATGACACAAACCCCGCGCACTCCGAGAAGTGGCGCGCCGCCGTACTCCGTGTAGTCAATGGTCTTCTTCAAGCCCTTGAATGCTCCCTGCGACAGCACCGCACCCAATTGAGATACCAAAGAGCTCTTTAAGGATTTTCTAAGCAGGCCGAAAATCGAAACGGCCAACCCTTCGCAGATTTTCAACGCAATATTGCCGACGAATCCGTCACAAACGATGACGTCCACGTCGCCGGAAAACAGGTCGCCGCCCTCCACGTTGCCGACAAAATGCACGGTGCTCTTCTTGAGCCGCGTATACACTTCACGCGTCAGCTCATTGCCCTTAATCTCTTCCGCGCCTACGGACAATAGCCCCACGCGCGGCCTGCGGTGACCGAAGGTCGCACGATAGTACACTTCACCCATAATCGCGAACTGCACCAGGTGCTCGGGCCGCGAATCGACGTTGGCGCCCACATCCAGCAATACGGATACGCCGCCTTTGGCGTTCGGAAACGGCGCCGCCAGAGCCACGCGATCCACGGACTCGAGGGTACCCAGCAAAAATTTAGCCACGGTCATCACCGCGCCGGTATTCCCGGCGCTGACAATGCCATCGGCTTTGGCCTCGCGCACCAGTCGCGCCGCCACGTGCACCGAGCTGTCTTTCTTCTTGCGAAACGCCTGCACCGGGTGATCGTCCATGGTGATCACTTCGCTGGCCGGGATCACCTCGATGGGCAAGTGCGCGGGCGCATGCTTGGCAAGCTCCGCGCGCACCGCCGCGGGTTGGCCCACCAGCAACACGCGCACGCCCAGCTCGCGCGCAGCCAGCACACTGCCTTCGACCTCCGGGCGGGGCGCATGGTCGCCGCCCATGGCATCAACAGCGATGGTGATCATGGATGATTTAACCGCAGGCTACGACCAACAGCGTTTCCTAGGCCGACTCTTTGACGGCTTTGCCCTTATAGTACCCGCAATGGGGGCAAGCCTGATGCGGCTGCTTCACTTCGTGGCAGTTGGGGCATTTCCCGAGCGCCGGCTTGGTCAGGAAATCGTGCGCCCGGCGCGTGCTGGTGCGGCGCTTTGAGTGTCTTCGTTTTGGATTCGGCATGACAGTACTCCTCATTGCCGCTCGTACGGAGCGGTTCCTTATCGGGCTAAACTCGCCCTGAAATTATTGTTTCTTCAGCCAGTCCTGCTTCAACCGCGCGAGGGGTGCCATTCGCGGGTCTGTTGCGTGGGTCTCGCAGCGGCATTCTTCGTGATTCAGATTGGCGCCGCAGTTGGCGCAGAGTCCGCGGCAGTCGCTCTGGCAGATAACCTTCATGGGCAGTGCCAGCAGCACCTGTTCGCGGAGCACGTCCGCCAGAAATAAACCTTCCCCGGAGTAAAATGCAATTTCCGCGTCGTCGTCCTTCAGCCGCTCTTCCTCCGGCTTGCTCTGCTTCGGAAGCGGCGTGTACGAAAGATCGAAAGCCCGGCTCACTTCCTCCACTACCGGCTCGAGACAACGGGCGCACGACAGCTCCACCTTGGTATCCAGGTGCCCGGCGATGCGGATATCCCCGTCGAACAGCTCAGCCGTGGCGTCCACATCGAGCGGCCCGACCTGTTTAATCTCCGACGAGTGATAATCGATGCTGCCCGGCGCATAGCTCTTGTGAATGGGCAGCTTGCGGACGGCCAGATCCTTGACGTCCAGGAACATCTCTTCTGCGCCTCCGGCGCGTACGCTCATGTCTATTCATTATTGAGTCGCGGGGGGCGCAAGTCAAGAAAACGGGCCGTCGTTCCGTGCGGAAATTGTCGTTTGCGCCGCGACCCTTTCCTAGTACCAACCGCTCCATTCGGCGGAGCCTCCTCGACGGAATTTTCGCGGTTCATCCAATTTGCGCCCACCCCCGTATTCCTCTGTGAGCGGCGATAATTCCCGCGTCCAATCAAAAACGAAAACGAGGACCCATTCCAATGAAGAAGTTTGCTCTGATTACCGCGGCTTTACTCTTCGCGGTCGTAGTCGTTGCCAAGCAGAACCCCATGGTCGGCGGCGCAGCGATGCTGCCAACGAAGAATATCGTGGAAAATGCCGTAAATTCGCAGGATCACACCACTTTAGTGGCTGCTGTGAAAGCCGCCGGGCTGGTGGATACGCTCGAAGGTCCGGGGCCGTTTACGGTGTTCGCGCCCACGAATGAAGCTTTCGCGAAACTGCCGGCCGGCACGGTGGACACCTTGCTAAAGCCGGAAAACAAGGCCGCGCTGGTCAAAATCCTCACCTACCATGTGGTGGCAGGAAAAATGAGCAGCAAAGACATCGTCAAAGCCATCAAGGCCGGTAACGGCACAGCCACTCTCAAGACCGTCAGCGGCGGGACCCTCAAGGCCTCTCTGCAGGGCGGTAAGGTCATTCTCACCGACGAAAAGGGCGGGACCTCGACGGTTACGATCGCGGACGTGTTTCAGTCCAATGGCGTGATTCACGTCGTAGATTCCGTCTTGCTGCCCAACTAACCCCATCTAACAAAGTTGCTTGGCACGGGGCAGATCGCTGCCCGGGTATCAAGATAAAAGCCACGCCCAGTTCGGGCGTGGCTTTTGCTGCGCTTGCGAGCGAATCAACTCAATCTCTACTGACAACCCGCCGCGGGCAATTCGGCGAGGCGTTTGGCAGCCGCTTCATTGCCGCGCTTGGCGGCCGCTTGCAGCAAAACGCGCGCTTGATCGCAATTTTTCTGCACCCCTTCGCCGCTGGCGTAGCGGTTGGCCAACTCAATCTCCGCCGCGGTGTTGCCGTTCTCCACATCGAGCCATAACGCGTCTACATCCCTGGCCAAAGGGCGCGGTTTGCCAGGCACGATTTCGCGTTCGGCCGCTAGCGCCGTTTGCGCCGTGGGTGCGCGCGGCAGCGTCGGGCGCTCCTGCGTTAGCTGTCCGCTGCCAGCCGGGTTACTAGCGCCGCTGCCGGCACCTCCGTTCGGATTCCCGTTGGTAGATGCTGCGGATGGCGATGCGGCTGGCCGGTTCGCTTGTGCTGGGCGCGATTTTCCATTCGTCACATCGACCTGCTGCGCCGGTGTAACCGGAGCTTGCTGCGCGGCGTTTACCGAGGGGTTCTGCCCCGCGCCAGGAAGCGCGCTGTCCGCCGAGCCACGGGATTCGCCGCTAATCTTTTCGCCCAGCCTAATCAGCAGTTCTCCCACGGGCTGCCGGTATACGATTGTCACAAAACCCAGCACCGCGGCGATCACCGCCGCCGCCAAAATGATCCCGAGTCGCGACTTACGCGAACCCGTGTCACGCGGGGCATCGAGCAACTCCGCGGGCGCCTCCGCGGAAACCTCGTTTCCCACTGCCACCCCAAGCGGATGCCGAAGAAAATCGCGCATCGGGTCTGGCCCTTGCGCACCATTCGCCAACGCAACATCGTTGGCCGGCGAGTTGCTCTTCGCGCTTCCGTTCACCGTTGCCGGCTTCAAGAATATTCCCGCGGGATCTACCTGCTCGGCAATCGCTGCGAACTTCGCCGCTTCCAGCGACGCGCTGGAACTCCTGGAATGCTCGTGGTCGCCGAAGCTCGCGGAGGACCGCTTTCCACTCATGCCCGGGACTTTCCGTCGTCCGGGCGTTATCTCTTCGCGCGCCGCCTCCTGCCAGGCCTCGCGAGAAGCAGGCTCGGCGACGACGCTCTTTATGGCCGAAGTCCTGCCGGGTAATACCATGGGAATTCCCCACGCAGGTTTTTCCCCTGCCGGTGCCACAGGTGGCACCGCACTCTGGGGGTAGCTTTCCTGCCCCGAAACTCCTGTCGTCGTGTCCACTTCGGCAATGGCTGCAACCAGAGGGGTTTGCGGCGTCGCGGCATCCGGCAGAGAATCCTGTTGCACAGACAATACTTCTTCCGCACTTGGGGGAGAAAACCTCGCCGGATTCGTCACCGCCGGCGTCTCGCTCGTTATTGGGTTCGCCGCGGAAACTGTCACCGGGCTCGGTGTCGCTACGCTTGCCGGCGTTGCCTCAGCTGTTTCCACATCTGCCGCCCGTTGCGGGCTATCGATCTCCGCCAGCCACGCCCGCAGCGTCTCGCTCGCTTCCGTCGAAAGCTCGCTGAAGGCCAGGCCACCGGACTTTCCGCTGGCGTCTGTCCATGCGATCAACGCTTGACCCTCGATGCGACGGCCGGCGTCAATGGTCACTCCAAATGACGTGCTGTGCCCGACGGCGACCGGACCCATCACGTGAAACCGCATCCCACCTTCGGACACGTCTTTCACCATGCCGCCGTTTTCACGGCCGAACTCGAGATACACGAGTTGCGGCGGCTTCCGCCGCGGATGTCGGCGTCTCTCGTTTTGTGGTACCGCCATACTGTAGAACTGACCTCCAGCTAATATTGCCACTGGTCGCGGCTTCTATCCGTCCCAATTTTCTGTCGCTGTCTCGCAGCCCGCCGGCGGCAGGAAATTTCTGCGCACCTGAGAACCTTTGCGCTATCGCTACATCGCGCTCCTTACGCCATAAAGCACTGACCCTGAAAGTCTTAGTTCCGCCCGCCCGCTCTGGAACCCGGCGTGCGCATCCAATCCTACCCGGCCGCAGTCTAACCTGATAGGAGGAAAAATATCCATGCGCATTCGCGTAATTTTGTCGCTCGTGACCCTGGCTGTGGCCTGCTTCACACTCGCCGTTTGGTCCGAGCCTTTGCCTCCGGACTCCTGGCAAACTTTACCGGACCTGGATGCCCCGGATCGAGAGCAGCGCGCCAGAGTTTGATGCCCCGTACCCAGCAGGCGAGGCGGACAGCGCAGTGCAAAGTTTGAACCATAGCGGCAAGCCACATTTCTGAACCGAGGGCCCCCAGCATGCGCACGACCCTGAGACTCGTTCTGCCTCTGATCGTCAGCGTGGCCGTGGTGTCTCTGCTCTTCGCCACCTATCAGGTGCGCACGCAGCGCCGCAACTTGCGCAGCGACCTGTCTCGTCGCGCGGAAATTCTGGGCGACAGTCTGCAGGAGAGCGTCGAGCAAATACTCGATCGCGGCACCGACAAAGGCTTGCAGCGCCTCGTCGATCGCTTCGGCCAACGCGAACATTTACAAGGGGTCGCGCTATACGATCCCGCCGGTCAATTGATTGCCATCACTCCGGGCCTCGACCCCGCCTTCCGCACGCGCCCCGCCGTCGCCACCAACGCCGAACAGCACGACACCGGCCTCGGCGAATTCCTCACCGGCCTGCCCATTCACATCTACGCCCTAACCGTTCATCGCAACGACCAAGTCGCGGGAACCCTCGCCGTCTTTCATGACACCACGTATATCGATGACCAGGTCGCTCGCACCTTGCGCGACTCGCTCATCAATGCCCTCGTGCAAACCGTGCTCATTGCCGGACTAGCACTCATCCTTGTACGGTGGACGCTCACCGGCCCGCTCACCCGCACCGCGAATTGGCTGCGTACGCTGCGCACCGGGGAAACGCAGTCCCCGCAAGAAAATCTCCCACAAGGCCCGCTCTTCGACCGCATCCAGAAGGAAGTCACGCATCTGGCTCGCGACCTGAAAGACGCGCGCGCCTCCGCCGAAGAAGAAGCGCGCCTGCGCGAATCCAACGTCTCGATTTGGACCGCCGAGCGCCTCCGCGTCAGCCTCACCAACAAGCTGCAGGACAAACCGCTCTTCGTCATCGCCAATCGCGAACCGTACATGCACGTCTATAGCGAACGCGATCATTCCATTCAGGTGCTGGTGCCCGCCAGCGGCCTGGTCACCGCGCTGGAACCCGTCTTGCTTGCCTGCAACGGCACGTGGGTCGCACACGGCTCCGGCAGCGCCGACCGCGAAACGGTCGACGCCCAGGATCATCTGCGCGTGCCACCGGATCATCCGACCTACACGCTGCGCCGCGTTTGGCTCAGCGACGAAGAAGAAAAAGGCTACTACCAGGGCTTCGCCAACGAAGGCCTGTGGCCGCTATGCCATATCGCCCACACCCGCCCCATTTTTCGCCCGCAAGATTGGCAGCACTATCAGCAAGCCAATCGCCGCTTCGCCGACGCCGTCCTCGAAGAAATGCAGTCCACCGAATCTCCCATCGTTCTCGTGCAGGACTATCACTTCGCACTGCTCCCGCGCATGATCAAGGAAGCTCGCCCGGACGCCCGCGTCGCCATCTTCTGGCACATCCCCTGGCCCAATCCCGAAGTCTTCGGCATCTGCCCCTATCAACGCGAACTCGTCGACGGCCTCCTCGGCGCCGATCTCGTTGGCTTCCACACGCAATCGCACTGCAACAATTTTCTTGAAACCGTCGATCGCGCCGTCGAAGCCCTCACCGAATGGGACCGCTTCGCCGTCAACCGTCAGGGCCACGTCACGCGCGTCCGCCCATATCCCATCAGCGTGGCCTTCCAGGAACCCACCCTCGCCGTCAACGAAGCCCGCAACGCCGGCGCTGAACGCGCCGCCCTTTGCTACGAACTCGGTATCGAAGCCTCGCTGCTGGGCGTTGGCGTCGATCGCGTCGACTACACCAAAGGCATCATCGAGCGTTTTCGCGGCGTCGAGCGTTTCCTCGAAGCCAATCCCGCCTACCAGCGGCGCTTCTCCTTTTTGCAGATCGGCGCACCGAGCCGCACAGACATTTCGCGTTATCGCCAGTTCCTCGACGAAGTCTCCGCGGAAGCCGATCGCATCAACGCCCGCTTTCAAGCCGGCCGCTGGAAGCCCATCGTTCTGCTCAAGCACCATCACACCCACGAGGAAATTTCGCGTTACTATCGCGCCGCCAACGTCTGCATGGTCACCTCACTGCACGACGGCATGAATCTGGTCGCCAAGGAATTCGTCGCCTCCCGCGACGACAATCGCGGCGTCTTAATCCTCAGCACCTTCGCTGGCGCCGCCCTGGAACTCACCGACGCTTTACTCGTGAATCCTTACGACGTCCAGCAACTGGCCGACGCCGTTCTTCGCGGCCTGAACATGCCGGAAGACCAGGAAATGGAGCGCATGCTGCGCATGCGTTCCAACGTCCGCGAACACAACATCTACCGCTGGGCCGCCAATCTCCTCTCCGATTTAACCGAAATTCGCATCGATACCCCCGACCGCATCGAGTCCCCTGCCCCCACCGAGATCTCCACCGCCGCCTCTCACATCTGAACTATCGCGCAATGGGCCGCGCCTTCGCT
>PMOV01000038.1 GCA_003161195.1 Acidobacteriota bacterium
CCCGTTCGGTTAACGACGGAAATCTGATCGTTGATCTCTCTCATAAATGGACATCTCCTTCTTGCAGATTAACTTCCGCTACGCCGCGACGCCGGTTGGCTATTTCCACGAACTGGTCATGAAGCAAAATGTTGAAAAACTCAAGCCGCACCCGACCCTTTTAGTACCGCGGAAACGGTGAGGGCCAGGATTTTTAAATCGAGCCACAACGACCACTCATCCATATACTTCAGGTCCAGTTTCATCCACTGCTCGAAAGGAATGGAACTTCTCCCACTGACTTGCCACAAACAGGTGATCCCAGGGCGGACGCTGAAACGCCGGCGTTGCCAGTCCTCGTTGAAGCCTTCATAATCGCGAACCGGCAGCGGCCGCGGGCCGACCAGACTCATGTCCCCTTTGAGCACGTTGATCAGTTGCGGCAATTCATCGATACTCGTACGCCGCAGCGCTTTACCAATGGGCGTGATGCGGGGGTCCTTTTTGATCTTGAAAACCGGGCCGGAAACCTCGTTCTGCCCCTCGAGTTCGGCCAGCATCTTCTCCGCATTGGGAAGCATGGTGCGAAATTTCAAGATGCGGAATCTGCGTTTGTTCAATCCCATGCGCTCTTGCAGGAAAAAGACCGGTCCGGGCGATGAAAGCTTGATCAGTAATGCGACCGCCACGAATACGGGGATGAGGAGCAGCAAAAGGGTTGCGGAAAACGCGATGTCCAAAATGCGCTTGGCGATTAATGGCCACCAGTCGCGGCCCCGGGTATACGTCGCTTCATGTTGATCGCCCTCGAATTCATCTGGCATGGACCGCGATTTCTTTAGCCCAAAAATATCGCCGTCAAACCTCATGATGATGCCGTGTTGCTCACATAACGCCGCGGCTCCGAAGGAATTCTGGTAGAAGGAGCGCAACGGAAGAAACATGGCCACCTCGTCGACCACATTGCGGCGCAGGAATTCCGGCAAGCCGCTATGGTCGGATACGAGGGGGAAGCCGGTTTGCTGGAATTCGGAGAGCCCCGGCCAATCGTCATCTACGAATCCTACGAGGCGATATCCTAGTTCCGGTTTCTGCAGAATCTTGTGGGCGAACTCGATAGCTCGCGGATTGGTACCCAGGATCAGCATGTGGCGGAGATTCCTGCCGCGCTTCCGCACCGCCGCCAGCACCGGCCGCAGCACCAGCCGCGAGGACATACACAGAAGCGAACTTATGGCCCAGAACAACACTAAGAAGTAAGGCGTAATTAAGCTGATGCGGATTAACTCCGCGAGCAGCGCCAAAAGGCCGGTCGCCAGCGCGGTAGCCGTTAACAATTCAAAATTCTCGACCCGCCGGGCGCTCAGTCGCTTGGACTTGTACAGGCCGCACAAAGAAAAGATGGCGTACCAAAGCAGCGCTACGCCGGCGAACTCAATGCAATTCGATAGCTTCACGCGCATCGAGAGAAACTGTTCGAGGCTAACCGCCCGCTGCGATTGTCCGACCGTGAGGGTGCTCAAACCGAACGACACAATTAGGATAGACAGGTCGAATATTTTCATGCCGGTCAAGAGAAACCGGCGCTTGGCTTCGTTCATTGGAAATAGCCCTCGAGTCACTGACAGCGGTGGTCTGTGCGGTGCCGGCGTTGCGCGTGAGGCTGCGGCTTCTGCTTTTCTCTTCGGGAACCAGCAACACTGGGGCTGGGAGTGTTACCGGTAATGCCGGGTGCGAAGCCAGGATTATGTGCGAGGCTCCGCCATTTTGAGTCCCAATCACTCAGAGAAACTCGAAAAAACACTGCAAAAAAATCTCGCCGCGCGTCTGCTACAGGCGCCGGTACAGGGCCTCGGGGATCGCGAAGGCGCGCTTGTTCAGCACCGCGCCCAACACCTTCGTGTTCACCGCCCGCAAGTCGGCCGTCACTTTCAGAATGGCCTCGCGCCGCGTCGCAGCCGCTTCTAAAACCAAAACTGCGCCATCCACGAGCCGCCCCAAAGCCACACCGTCGGAATAACTGTTCAGCGGGGGCGTGTCGATCAGCACATAGTCGAATTGCTGGCGGAGTTCGGCGATGCGCAGCTTCATGATTTCGGAATTGATCAGCGCCGGGGAATCCGTCGCCACCGACCCGCACGAAAGCAGCCACAGATTCTCGGGATGCAGTTTCTTGGTGAACTCGCGGATTGCTTCGCGGCTGTGTAGGGCGTCCGTTAAGCCGTGATGATTCGTAACTCCAAAAAACTCCGGCAACGACGGAGCCCGCAGGTTGGCATCCACCACGCAAACCGATCCCGTCACGTTGTCCGCCAGAACCGCGGCAGCGTGCGAGCACACATGGCTGCAACCGTTGCCGGAATCAATCCCCGAGAACATCACCACCCGCGGCGGCGTTGCTTCGGTTGCCGTCAGAAAAACGCTCTGCACCAGCCGCAACATCTCCTCACGCGCTACGTCATCCAATTGCAGGCCGGTTTCCCGTGCGCGGACATGCTCGGCACGCAACGGCAATGGTGCGTCGGTCACTGTGGCGCGTGTGGCCGTCCCGCTAGTGCCGACTTGCTGCAATAACTCGAAGTTTTTGCTCATCGTTTCTTCCGCTTGGTAAATCGTTCAACATCTGTGGCTTCTGCTCTGCTCCAGTTCCTAGAAAGCCGAAGTCGGGTAAAATCCGGCGGTCAGGGAATACGGCACATATTTGCGAAACTTGGTGATGGCTTTCTCCGGAACAAAAATCGTATCGCCCGGAGACAAATGCATCTCCTCATTCACATTCTTGCCGTTTAA
>PMOV01000172.1 GCA_003161195.1 Acidobacteriota bacterium
CCTCTGGGGTTGGCCCGCGTTGCAGAGAGGCTGCGGGATGTTCCCGTGCACAGTTCGTTTTTGGTTTGTCGCCACGCGCGCTTGGCGCGTGCGAGCCCGGCGTCGGCGCAGAAGGCGCTTTGGTGCGCAGGGCGTGTAACCCTGCAAGCGTAGCATTGGGTGCGATGGGGACACAATGAATTGAAGTGAACGGGGTTATTTGGCGGGTGAATGGGGGGTTTGGGGGAGTGAATGGAACGATTGGCGAAGGCGTTGCGTAAGACGAAGTAAAAAGAGAGACCCACGCTCGAAGGCCGGGCGATGGCGGACCCACGAAACATTTTCGAGACGAGCGCGCAGAGCGACCCACCCTTCGCGGAAGGCGCGAAGGGCGGGCCAGCCTTGAAGGTTTTTTGTGTTGCGAGTGAGCCATTTGACTTGGCTCACCACACCTTTTCCTTAATGGAGACAGAGGATCCGCAGCGGCTAAAGCCGGGTTCTCCCGAATCGATTTACGGCACGACTGAAGTCGTGCCCTCCCGCAGGGACAAACGGCGCCCTCCCGTCAGGCGCAAAACGGCCGAGCGCTGGGACACCTAAGAACATCCGCTAGCGAGTCGCCCCGGCCACCCGGCTGGCTCTCATGGCAAACTTTTGGAGGTATGACCCTTTACAGCTATCCGATTACGGTGGAGCGCGAAGGCAAGCGTTACTTCGCTTATAGCGACGATTTCCCTGGTGTCTACGGGCTTGGCACGTCCATCGAGCAAGCCAAAAAGAGCATCCTGCAGGCGATGCACCTGTATATTGCGCACTGCCGCAAAAAGGGGAAACCTGTCCCGGCAACGCGCTCGGTGTATGCCGAAACCGTCACGCTCGCGCTGGACTAAATGGTTTCCGCTCGCGCGTTAATCCGTTTTTTCCTGCGGCACGGATACGTCAAGGCTCGCCAGACGGGCTCCCACTTGATTCTCGAACATGCGACACGGAAGACTTTGGTGATACCTGTGCACGCGGGCGACATTCCAAAAGGTCTGTGCCTGAAAGTAGCGCATGAGACGCAAAGCTAGCATTGCGCATGATGGAGCTATCGTTCGGCGGCTGCGGAGGGATCCGGATTTTGCGGCTGAGTACCTCAAAGCGGCGCTCGAGGCGATTGGGCTGAGGCTTACGGTGGAGGACGCACGATAGCTTTTGCGAAAGGCGCACAGGCCCTTTCCTGCGTCAGGACAAGCAAGAGCGGCTATGCTAGTCAACAGAAAGACGGGCCGCAGCGGCTAAAGCCGGGTTTTTCCGAATCAGTTTGCGGCACGACTGAAGTCGTGCCCTCCCACCACGCGCACCAGGCCGAGCACTACTGAAGCGTGCCCTCCCGCCACCACGCAGACGGCCGAGCGCGTCGTGCCCTCCCGCCACGCGCGAAAGGCCGAGCGATGGGGCAGCCAGACTTATTGTCGAGACTAGCGCGCAGAGCGACCCATCCTCCCGCCACGTGCAAGAGGCGGCAGCCTGGGGAAAGTATGAGGCAACCCTTGTGCGGTTCGTGGTATCCGAAAATGGGATAGGCTGGCCGCTGGGTCATGGGGTGTGACTGGCCGTTCGGGCAGTTTTTTTGGTGGCCTGTCCTTTGGTTCAGGTTATAATGAGGCAATCCCGGCGAGTCATTGCAGGAAGCTAGCTTCGTGTGGTGTTGGTTCGGCCGTTGGCTCGGCATTGGTGAGCTGGCGGGAACTGCGGAGCGAGCTGGGGAATGAGAACCATGAGCCGTAGGGACCAATCTTGGCAACCGAGGTGATGTTTGCGCCGTAGCTTACTCTTGCTCGCTAGCGGAATCCTTCTGACGTGCGCGGTGCAGTGCGACGCGCAGCTCCTGCACAAGAAAAAGGTGAACAAGTCCACCAGCGCGGATAACAACGCGGAGCCGGACAAGGTGCTGTATGACCGGGCCATGGAGGACATCAAGCACGGGCGGCAGGAGATCGGGCGGCTGAACCTGCAAACGCTGATCAACACGTATCCGGACAGCGAATATCTGGCCAAGGCCAAGCTGGGGATCGCGGATTCTTACTATAAGGAAGCGGGAACCGCCAACATGGCGCAGGCCATCCAGGCGTACAAAGACTTCATCGTGTTTTTCCCGTTCCTGCCGGAAGCTCCCTACGCACAACTGCAAACGGCCAACGCGCACTATAAACAGATGCAAAAGCCGGACCGCGACCGTACCGAAGCACGCGCGGCGGAAGACGAGTATCAAATTTTTTTGCAGAAATATCCGAACGATCCGCTGGCGGGGAAAGCGCAGCAGCAGTTGCGCGACGTGCAGGAAGTGCTGGCGGAGGGCGATTACCGCATCGGCTACTACTACTACGTGAAGGGCGACAAGCGCGCGGCGGGCTCGCGGCTTACCGCCTTGACGCAGCGGTATCCGCTGTACAGCAAGGCCGACCATGCGCTGTGGATGCTGGCAGACCTGTATGAAACGAGCGAAAAGCGCGACATCGCGACCAGGTATTATGCGGACATTGTGAAGAATTATCCGAAGTCCGCGCTGGTGGCGGACGCGAAATATAAGCTGAAGGCGTTTGGCGTGCCGATTCCGCAACCGGATCCGAGCGCGATGGCGTTGATGATCGCGAACCAGAACGCGCCGCGCGCCAAGACGCCGCTGTACAAGCGGCCGCTGGATCTGCTTTCGTCCAGTCCGAAGGATGAGCTGTACACCTCGGCGCGGGTGGGTACGCCGACGATGACGCAGGAAGGCGACACGAGCGGGACGGAGACACTGCATCCCGGCGGCGGGTTGCAATTGGCGGCGAGCGGCGGCGGCTCGAGCGGTGCGGGGTCCACGGGTAAATCGGTGGTCGAGACGGTGACGCCCGGCGCGGAGAATGGCGCCGAACAAGGCAACAGCATTCCAGCGGATGCACCAGCGCCGGCGGAAGGTCCCGCGGCGGAACCGGTGAAGACGGGAGAGTCGTCGTCAAATGCGGCGGCTTCGGGAGTGGCGGCCGGAACTTCGGCGGGGCCCTCGACAGGAACCCCGGCGGGATCGGCGGCGATGGTTGAGGGAACAGCGCCAGCGGCAAGCGGGACGGCGCCTGCGGCCAACGGAAGCGCGCCGACGGATGGCGCGACCGCTGCCGACGGGAGCAGCACAGCAACGGATGCGGCGAAGACCGACGATACCGCCAAATCTGACGATGCCAGCAAGCCGACCGACGGAAAAGAATCGACGAGCAAAAAGAAGAAAGGGATCAAGAAACTTCTGCCCTGGTGATTGGCTGAGCGGCGCCAGGAAAGTAGAGTCCTACTAATGGTTCAGGCCCGGCAAATTGCCGGGCCTTTATTTTTAGGGCGGAATTGATGCGGTTGCGGCGCCTCTTTGCGCTTGTTGCGGAGTACTTTAGGCCAGTGTTCGCTTCCGACACATGGGCAGGCGCTGGGCGTTGACGGCCTTGGTGGCTGGTGCTCAAATACAATGGAGAACGGGACCGCTGCGCCCGACGATGGCGCAGAGGTATCGTTGCGGGGCGACGACGGGCTTGCCGTCGCGAGACAAGTGGCTGGCAGTTGGGCGGGAGCGACTCCCGGAGGATGTTCGGTGGCCAAGATCCTGGTGGCGGACGACAACAGTAACATCCAGAAGATGGTGGGCCTGGCGCTGAAAGACCAGGGCATTGACGTGGTGGCCGTGGGCAACGGCGAAGCGGCGGTGCGCAAGATTGCGGACATCAAGCCGGATCTGGTGTTGGCGGACGTGTTCATGCCGGTGCGCAACGGTTATGAAGTGTGCCAATTCGTGAAGCAGGACCCGGCGCTGGCGCATATTCCGGTGATTTTGCTGGTGGGCGCGTTTGATCCGCTGGATGAGCAGGAAGCGCAGCGGGTGGGCGCGGATGGCGTGTTGAAGAAGCCGTTTGTGCCGCCGGATCCGCTGATTGCCATGGTGAAGGCGGCGCTGACGCGCGCGGGCGTGGTCTTGGGCGGAGAGAAAACGGAAAAAACCGCGAAGAAAGCGGCCGAGGTGGTGGTGCCGCGTCCGGTGCCGGTGCCGATGTCCGTGAAGCCGCCGGAACGCGCACCGATGGTTTTCGAGGAACTGGAAAGCTTTGTGGAAGAAGTTCCCGTGCAGCAGGCGGCACCACCGGTGGAGATTCACGGAGGCGCGCCGCTGGCCTTTGGCAATTTGATGGGGCCGACGCAAACGGAAGAAGATCCCGGATTTACGGCGCCGGTGGCCATGGAACGCGATTGGCGCGCGGCCATCGACAACGACGAAGAAGTGGCGGAAGAGGAAGAAGCGGAAGAGCCGAAGAGTTCCTGGCGCCGCGATGCGGCTGAGGACGAGGTGGCCGCGGAGGGCGGCAGCGGCGCGGGAAGCGGGCGCCGCAGTTGGCGGGATTTATCGTTTGGCGAGCCTGCCGCGCGCAAGGGCACGCAGCAAGACTGGGATAGCGAGGCGGCACAGCCGGCTGTGACGGAGACGGCTTCGACTGGGGCGAATCCTGGGACGAGTTCTGTGGCGGCCAGCGTGCCGGCGATTCCGCCCGCGACTACGCTGGTCCAGGCGGAACTTGAACCTTTGCCGGCGATTTCTGACGATCCGTGGAAGAGCGCTATTTCGGCGGGCGTTGCGGAACTGGAAAACGGGAACGGTGCGGCGCACGCGGGCGTTGGCGAAGCCGTGAGCAACGGTACAGCGCCGGCAGCTTTGGTGGCAGACGCGCTGGCGGCGGAAGCCAGCACGCGCGAGGTGGAACACGAAGCGGTAGCGCAGGCCATTGATCGCTTTGCGGAGGTGAAGGAAGCGGCGGAGACGCCCTCTTCCGCGGCTGCGCCGCCTGCTGGAAGCGCTTGGGAATTGCAGGCGTTGCAGGCCACGCAGCTGGCGTCTACCTGGGATGCGCCGGTGCGTCAGGCGGTAATTTCGTCGGTGGAACCGGTGGTGGCGGAAGTGAGCGCCGCGCCGGAGGCGGCAACATCGCAAGCCATTGTTGCCGAGCCCGCTGCGTTAATCGAACAAGTCGAACAAGAAAGCGCCGAGCCGCCTTCTCATGCGGCGGAGAGTCTGGCGGCAGAACCCGCGCGTGAAGCGTCGGCCGAGCCGGTGAGTGAAAGCTCCGCCGTAGCTGAATTTGCGGAACGCGGCGTTTCACCGATACTCGGGCTCGTGAATGGCGCGTTCACGGAGACCGCGGAGTCAGCACACACCTCGCCAGAGGCGGTGGCGGAGCCGCAGGAGACCGTTGAAGCGTCAAACGTCGCCGAGCAGCACCCCGCCGACTTACGTTTGGCCGAACTAAATTCGCACGAAGTCTTGGCCCACCAGCCGAACATCCAGGAAGCGGAGCACGAAGCTGTGCCGCACCACGCTTCCCTTCCCGCAGAAAAACAGCCGGCGGCGCAGGAGGCGTCGGCGCTGGCGGAAGAGTCCGTGGCAACGAGCAGCGCAAAGCCCGCGCCGCCGCAAAGCGCGCCGGCGAATTCCGTGGATGCGGA
The DNA here is from genome assembly GCA_003161195.1 of Acidobacteriota bacterium. Lineage (GTDB taxonomy): Bacteria > Acidobacteriota > Terriglobia > Acidiferrales > UBA7541 > Acidiferrum. Next base: position 5,479 of record PMOV01000172.1, read on the forward strand.
CTTGGTGGCGCGAGTCCTGGCCAGCCTTAGTCCTGAAGTGATGCAAGCGGTTACGCGCGAACTGCTGAAACCCGTGGTGGAAGCCATGGTGCGCGAAGAGTTGAACAAGAAGAAGTAGTTCCTTGCCACGGTCGGCAGCGTAGCAA
>PMOV01000013.1 GCA_003161195.1 Acidobacteriota bacterium
CCCCTGATAAGGGCGAGGTCGGTGGTTCAAGTCCACCCAGGCCCACCATCAAAATCTCCAGTAAATACGCGGCTATTCCCACTTTTCTTCTCTCGGGGAATATCTCTCAAAAACCCAATTTGCCAACTATTTGCCAACCTTAGGATTGGCCGGATGGCACTACACTCAGGGCTTTAAGACCCTTCGGATGAAGGCCAAACGGCTAGCATCGATCGGACGATGTCGAGAACGCTGCCCTGTCGCGTCGAAGGACGTGGAAGGCCGTGCAAGATACTGCAAGACTGTCCAAGGAGCGGGAAATCATTTTTAGTGAGTTTGCGGGGGGGTAGTTCAGTTGGTTAGAACGCCTGCCTGTCACGCAGGAGGTCGCGGGTTCGAGTCCCGTCGCTCAACCAATAATTACGCGGTGATCCACGTTCTCTCCCCGTCGGGGGAATTGTCATAAAAATCCATTTCGCCAGAAATTTGCCAAATCTCGCGGACCTAGTCGGCCATTGTTCGGGGCGTTCCGCATGGAAGCAAGAGGTTGTGGAGCGGTTCGCGGCGATCGCCAACATCCGGCGGCGGCGGTTTGCTAATTCACCCTGACCTGTTCGCACGGACCGATTTTGGTTTGTTAGCGCTACGAACTCCTCATTTGCGTCAATAAGCCTCGTTTGCAGTCTATTGTTCAGCAACTGTTCAGCAGAATTTCTCCCCCAGATCGCTATCCCCCTCCTGACTTTCGCGCTAATACCGGCGCGCTTTGCTGTACTTGAAGAAATTGTGCTGTTGCTCGCTGACAGAATCCGAACCGATTGCGACGAACGACCCACGCTGTCCGCCGTCAAGACCGCAATCTGCTTACGCAATTGCCCGTTTTCAGACTCCAGTTGGGCGATTCGTTCCTTCAGGACAACCACTTCGTCACGCTCGTCGGCACAGCCCACGGACTGACCCGACTTCCCTTGCCCTGTGGCACCTGACTTCCGTTTCCCGACTTTGGCCTGTTGGCGCTCCACTTTTTCCATTGCTGTCTCGTCTCATCAACGAACGGAATTCCCTCGGTGCTCACCAGCGAAGTGAGCACGCGAGTCCCTCGGTTGCTATTCGAGAGGTCGAAACAGAAAGTCGTGAAAAGCAAAAAACGGTCGCTAGCTATCTTGCTCAAAATAGCCCTAATCTGATCGCGAAGACTCCCGTCACTGGGGAATTCACAAACCCAATCGGTCAAGCTTCACAAATCGATAACGATATCGCTCTTCGGTTGTGAGCAACAGACGAGAAGGTTCCCATTTGCAGGCATTTCGAGGGGCTCGGGTCCGTATACCACTGTTCCAGAAATCAAACCGCTCTCACAGGTATGGCAAACACCCGTCCTGCATGACCAACGCACCGGGACATCGCACGCCTCGGCCAGTTCGAGGATGCTCGCATACCGCGATGCATTCCAGTGGGCCGCGATACCACTGCGCGCGAACGATACCAGCGGACCGGTGTTGGAATCTTCCTTGGGCATATGCGGCGCTTGCGTCACTCCGCCGACGACACCAGGGGTCATTGATTCACTGCCACTGAAAATTTCGGAGTGAATCTGCTCCGGCGCCACGCCGAAGCTTGCAAGTTCCTGCTTGATGTATTCCATGAACCGACTTGGTCCGCAAAGGTAAACATCCGCATCTCGCACAAGGCCGAAGTTAGCGAACACCGATCCTGAGAGATGACCAGCCGCGTCGAAGTCCTCACCAATCCTGTCGCTCGAACCCGGCTTGGTGTAGCAAATATAGCTGCGGCCATGTGCGAGCGAACGCACGAGCCGGCGAACTTCATCGGCGAAGGGATGATGTTGGCGATCGCGAGCTGCGTGCACCCATAAGACTTCTCGTGTCGAGTGAACGTCCGCCAGCGTGTGTAGCATCGCTAGAACGGGCGTCGCACCAATTCCCGCGCTGAGCAGAACCAAAGGCCGCTCTCCGGACTCGATAACGAAGTTCCCCCGCGGCGCGCTGACGTCGAGAGTGTCGCCCACACGGACATGGTCTCGTAGGAAGGTTCCGGCTACACCATTGGTCTCAATCTTCACGCTGATTCGGTAGCGTTCCTTCGAAGGCGGGCCCGAGAGCGAATAGCTGCGAAAACATGGGGGAGCATCAGTGCTCGCCCGAATACGCACGACCACGTACTGGCCCGCCAAAGCAAGTGGCAATTGCCGATCATCGCGGCTCTGCATCGTCAAGGAAAGAACATCCGCGGATTCATGATCGATCGCCGTTATCTGAAGCGGGTGAAATCCTGGTGCGACCGGATGCGCGGCGGCCGCTGGCGCCAGCCCCACGTTACCACCAGCCACGCCAGTCGTCTGGTCGCGTAGCAGAGCCTCAAACGACCACCGCCATCCGGGTGAAAGGGCTTCGATCCGCAGCGCGCGTTCCAGTTGTTCGCGCGGGTGGTTGGGCGAATAGAGGAGCGCGTTGATCTCGGCAACGGTCATTCGCACTTCAGTCTTTCCTACCGTCACGATTTCGTCGCCCGCCTCGACTTCGCCTTCGCGTATTACACGAAAGTAAAATCCCGGGCGACCACTGGATGTCAGCAATGCCGGCATGCGAGGCTCGTTCAGGCGAATGCCTACGCGATAACAAGTCACGCGGGGTTGCGTCACCTCGAACAGAGCGCTGCCGATCTGATAGCGATCACCGATGCACACGGAATCGTCGGGCAAGCCCTCAATCGTGAAGTTCTCGCCGAACTGACCTTGGACGATGTCGGGCCGGTTCAGCTGCTCCCGCCAGTAGCGGTGCGATTCGATCTGATACACAAACACGGCTCGCTGCTCGCCCCCGTGCCCGGCCAAGTCACCTTGACCGTCTCCGTCGAGATTCAGCCGGCCAACACGGCAACGACCGCGCACCGGACTTTTCCAGATTGCGGTATGAACAGTGAGCCCATTCCACATGATGTCGCGCGGAAGGCCCACGTTCACCGATAGAAGTCGAGGCATCTCGTTCGGAATTCCCCCTGCATAACAAAGTTTGCAAATAGACCCCGCCACCCTGAGGAGTCATAAACTTTGAAACTACGTCATGTATTGCCGTAGCCCTTTTCTTGTATCACGCGGCAGTTAACGCGTCCTCGGCCCGCGATTAATTGTTGTGCTCCTCTGGAGGATGCGCGCGCGCGTCGAACCTCCAACATGAACTTCAGTAGCCATGCCTAGAAACATCCCGTGTTCAACTACCCCTACAATGTTATGAAGTTCAACGGCGCGGGATTGAAGCGAGCTTTTCGTATCGAAAGAGCAGTCAAGAATGTAATGACCGCCGTCGGTCAGATACGGGATTTCTTCGGCTGTCAAGCGCAATACCGGCTTCCATCCCAGCCTCTCCAGGCGAAGCGCTGTCGATTGCCATGCGAAGGAGACGACTTCAACTGGCAGTTCTCCGCGCGCACCAAGACGATCAACGACTTTGCCTTCGTCCACCACGATGAGTAGCTCACGGCTGGAACTGGCCACAATTTTTTCTCGAAGCAAAGCGCCACCGCGTCCTTTGATGAGGTCCAGCGAATCGAGTTCTACTTCGTCGGCGCCATCGATGGTGAGATCGAGTTGCGGATGCTCGGCAAGAGTGGATACCTGAATTCCCAAACTGCGCGCCAGTTCTTCAGATTCGTGAGAAGTAGGAACGCCAACAATCTGAAATCCGCCTTTTACTTTCTCGCCGAGAATACGGATTGCGATCTCAGCTGTTGATCTGGATCCCAAGCCGATGACCATACCGTGTCTAACCTGCTCGACAGCAGATTGCGCGGCGAACCTTTTAGCGGGATTCTCCTCAGCCAGGTTCATCGCCACCCCATTTCTCAGTGTGCTCGCATCTCAATTTAGATGTAACCATCTCAAAGCTTCGAACTGGGGACACCAAAGTCAAGAAGTAGTCTTGTCAACGACATCACCTGTCGGCCCTCCACACATTTGCTGGGTGGACGCAGGTCCCTTCGTTGAAAACTTCGCGGCGATGATTTTGTCCGTGACCATGTAGCCGACCGTCATCGCGACAACCAGCAACGCGCCGGTCAGTTTCGGGGGGCTTGGCACGGGAATGTCGAACCACCGGCAAGCCACGCCGATCGACAAGCCCAAAACGATTCCAACAAGAACCTTTATCACGGCGTATCTCCCCTAGGTTCTGCTCAAATCGCTAAACGCCCTGATACACCAAGCCAAGAAATCGCGCCGGATTCATGAAGCCGTTGCCCCAGTCTTGATCTGTTTGTGCGCTGGGCTTGGCCGCGACAACCTCTTCCAAGGATCTGCCTTGCTTCTTGAGAGCGGCTACTTTGTCGCGAATCCCGGCCAATACGTCTCTGAACAAAAGCAGATCCGCTTTGCCGCCAACTTCACCATGCCCGGGGATGACGAGCATCTTGTCCGTCACTTTAGCCAGGTTTGCTTCGGCTGCGCGGATTTGACCGTCGATGCTGCCGCCGGTCGAGTAGTCGATGAAGGGGTAATTGCGGTTCCAAAAAGTGTCGCCCACATGGAGGATGTCGGCTTCCAGGAAATGCACATCGATGTCGGAATCGGTGTGAGCTGGCAGGTAGTGTTTCATAACGAGGGTGGAGTCATTAGCGTGAAGCGTGTAGTCCTCTTGGAACACCGTTGACGGCAAAGCGCCCGCTGGCATGGCGGGAAAAGTGTAGTGCCAACCTTCGACTCGCGTGTCTTTCGAAATGTGCTTGCGGGTATTTTCCTGCGCCAGGATGCTGGCGCCGGCTTCATGCAGCCATGCATTTCCGCCCGTGTGGTCGAAATGCCAGTGCGTGTTGATCAACTGCTTGATTGGGTCGGCGTTGATGGCAGTGAGCGCTGCGGAAACGTTCGGACGAGAAGTGACAATTTCTGCGTCGATCACCAATTTTCCGTCCGGTCCGGTGAGGACAGCGATGTTTCCTCCGGGCCCCAGGAGGACGGAAATATTACGGCGCAGAGCTTGGACCCTGATTTTTGCCGTGGCGGCTACTTTGAAGGCATCCTTGACGAGATGATCCTCTTCGGCAAAGAGGTCTCTTGGCGCTATACAAGCTCCAGCAACCGCCAGACCGGCAGCGGCGACAAACTTACGGCGTGAGATTTCAGTTGTGACTTCGGTGACCACAATTCTCTCCTTGATAATCTTGTGTTCCCTTCAGGGCATTCCAAAATTCTCACCTGCAGGCTCGTCCCGAGCTTCTCGAAATGCTCTATAACCCAAGATCGCTTAAATTTGGATGCTCGTCGGGACGGCGGCCGAGCGGCCAGTGATATTTGCGCTCCGCCTCTTTGATGGGCAGATCATTGATGCAGGCAAAGCGCAAGCGCATCAGGCCATCGTCGTTGTATTCCCAATTCTCATTGCCATACGACCGATACCAATTCCCGGAGTCGTCGTGCCATTCGTACGCGAATCGCACGGCGATGCGATTGCCCGTAAAAGCCCAGAGTTCTTTGATCAGGCGGTAGTCGAGCTCCCTGGTCCACTTCCGGGTAAGAAACGAAACGATGTCTTGCCGGCCGGTTACGAATTCCGAGCGGTTGCGCCAGCGCGAATCCAGTGCGTAGCCTTGCGAGACTCTCTCTGGATCGCGAGAGTTCCAACTGTCCTCCGCGAGTCTTACTTTCTGCGTTGCACTCTCCCGCGTGAAAGGCGGTACCGGGGGACGGGTTGTCATATCGAGTTCTCCACAACAGGTATCGAATAATGGTGTACCCCGTCAGTGCATGCGCGGTGCCAAGACAGTTTCCCCCAGACAACTGAAATAAATCCGCGAATACGCAGCCTTCCGATCTTCCATTCGCTAACCGCCGAATACACAGAGTCACAGGCACGACTCGCATTCCGACAAGTGTCGAAATATCGACTCCGGATTTTGCGCCGGTTGAACAGAATCTGTGGGCAAAAGCCATCAAATTGTTGTCTTTGCGCGTGGCGCTTCGATATCCGTGGTTTGGCGCGGCAGGTGCACTACCTAGACGTCGCTAGCTTTAAAAACACGACTCCCTTCGGAGGAAAACACATGACAACCGTCGGCACTTCCGCGAAACGAGAATTCGCCGTTCACTACAAAACGACGCGCATCAACGATCTAGACATCTTCTATCGCGACGCCGGCCCCCAGGATGCCCCCACGATCCTTCTTCTGCACGGTTTCCCTACTTCGTCCAATATGTTTCGCTACTTGATTCCGCGGCTAGCCAATTCATTCCGTCTGATCGCTCCGGACTATCCCGGATTCGGCCAAAGCAGCATGCCCGACCACAAGACCTATGCGTACACGTTTGAAAACTTCGCGGACATCGTCGACAAGTTGGCCGAGCAGTTGGCAATCAGCAAGTACTCGATGTACGTGATGGACTACGGTGCTCCAGTCGGCTACCGGCTGGCACTGCGCCATCCCGAACGCGTTCAGGCGCTTATTGTTCAGAACGGAAATGCCTACGACGAAGGGCTGCTCAAGTTCTGGGACCCGATCAAGGCCTACTGGAACGACAACGTTCCCGAGAAACGTGCCGCGATTCATTTCCTCGTCGAGCCGAAATCAACCCGCTGGCAGTACGAGAATGGCGTCAGCGACTTGACCCTGCTCGACCCCACGACATGGGCCCTCGATCAGATCGGCCTCGACCGTCCGGGCAACCGCGACATTCAGATGGACCTGATGTACGACTACCGCACCAACGTGCCGCTGTACCCGGATTTTCAGAATTTCTTCCGCAAGAACCAGCCGCCGACCTTGATTGTGTGGGGAAAAAACGACTTCATCTTCCCGCCAGAAGGCGCCGGCCCTTACAGCCGGGACCTCAAGAATCTTGAGACCCATCTTCTCGACACTGGCCACTTTGCGCTCGAGACGCACGGTGAAGAGATTGCCAGCCGCATCGAAACGTTCCTTACAAAGAACAAAATCGCGCGTTAAGCTCTTCGGAAGTCCGCGGGCTGGTACTGAGCCGGTCCGCGCTTCCCGAGGATTTCCATGACCAAGAGTTTCGGCTCACTCGTCTTCACCCCGGCCGTAAAAGCGCTGCAGGAGCGGTACGGCAGCCGCCGGCAATACGCGCGGCTCGAGCAACTCGGCGAGGTGAGAGGTGGCCTTGGTCCCGACGAGAAAGAATACCTCGGCGAACGGGACACCTTCTATATGGCGAGTCTCGGTGAAAGTGGATGGCCTTATGTTCAGCATCGCGGAGGCCCAAAGGGTTTTCTCAAGGTCATCGACGACACCACCCTGGCCTTCGCCGATTTTCGCGGAAACAAGCAATACATCAGCACCGGCAATTTGCTGACAGACAATCGCGTCGCGCTCATCGTGGTCGACTATCCCAGACAGTTGCGTCTGAAGCTTCTGGGACGAGCCGAAATCTTCGAGGGAGAACAAGCGAAGGACTGGCTCTCCAAAGTCCGCGATTCGGAATACAGAGCTGTGACGGAACGAGTTTATGTCATCCGGATTGAAGCGTTTGATTGGAACTGCCAGCAACACATCATTCCGCGGTACACGGAAGAAGAGATTCGGGATGTCTTAGAACCTGTCGAGAAACAGATGCGGGACTTGCAGCAAGCAAACGAAGAGTTTCGAAAAAGACTCGCCAAATCCGGCGGCCAAGCGAAGGAACCCTCATGAAGAGTCGGAAGTTCTCGTCGGAGGCGCTTGGTAATTTCTTCGCGAAAGCTAACGTTGGCAGCCCCACGCCGACCGCTACGGTAGTGCGAACGCTTCGACGTCGCATGAGACTAACTTAGGAGAAACAAATATGACCACGATTACGGTGAAAGATGGAACCACGATTTATTACAAGGACTGGGGCAAAGGCCAGCCCGTAGTATTCAGCCACGGATGGCCGCTCAGCTCCGAAGCCTGGGAAGACCAGATGCTGTTTTTGGCGTCTCGAGGCTTTCGCTGCGTCGCGCACGACCGCCGCGGCCATGGCCGCTCGAGTCAACCATGGGATGGCAACGACATGGATACGTACGCCGATGACCTTGCCGAACTGGTCGAGAAGCTGGAACTAAAAGATGCAATCCATGTGGGCCACTCGACCGGCGGCGGAGAAGTCGCCCGCTACATTGGCCGCCATGGTACAAAGCGTGTTGCCAAGGCTGTATTGATCAGTGCGGTGCCGCCGCTCATGTTGAAAACCGCCGCTAACCCAGACGGTTTGCCCATCAAGGTGTTTGACGAACTTCGTGCCAACGTTCAGCACGATCGCTCTCAGTTTTTCCAGGATTTGAGCGCCCCGTTTTATGGCGCGAATCGGCCGAACGCAAAAGTCTCAAAGGGCCTCCGCGATTTCTTCTGGCTGCAGGGCATGATGGCGGGACACAAAGCCGTGTACGACTGCATCAAGGCATTCTCCGAAACAGACTTGACCGAAGATCTGAAGAGATTCGACATACCAACTCTGATCATGCACGGCACGGATGATCAGATCGTGCCCATCGGGGCTTCCGCGCTTCGCTCGTCCAAAATCGTGAGAGGTGCGACCTTGAAGCTGTATGAGGGAGC